>JACPSF010000437.1 GCA_016193385.1 Deltaproteobacteria bacterium | reverse complement strand
CAAGGTTCAGCGGCGCGGCCGCCGCAAGGCGGACGCGTCCGCTGGAACCTCTGGAACCTGTGGTTAGGTCTTTGGAACATATGGCTGAAGTTCGGCGCTCGGGAACCAGTTGTAGGTTTCTATGTGCATCTTGAGAGAAGGGAGTCGTGATGCTTCGAGCTTTCGAACGGCACCGTACAGACTCTCGATGTTTGAAACAGCCAAAACGCCGTTCTCGAGTTTCCCTTGAATAGAAAAGTGCTCCAGCTTGCTCCCATTGCCATCGACAACAGCAGCTGAAACGATCACACGATAGGAAGCCAAGGGAAAGGCCGCATTGTTTTGTTTGATATTGACCGTGTAGTTGAGCGTGGGTACCGAGTATTTTTCCGCAGGCTCACGGAACTCGGCCTTCTGAATGCTGAAGCTCAACTGTGGGTCCACTCCCAAATATTGATAGGGACCCAAGTTCTTTTTCAGTTCGGAAACGCCATCGAAGGGACACGCGGACAAGGCGGCCGCCGCGACCAAAACGCTTATTGCTTTTAGAGCTGTCTGCATCGATTCCTCCAAAGCCCAACGCTCCGGGTGAGCCGCGCGATTTTTCCGAGCGTCGGACTCAAACCAGTTGGTTAGGCAACAGCGACAATAATTGGCCTGCCTGATCCAATTTTTTCTCCCTGAAATCGCTTGATTCATCATACCCCAAGTGCGCTCTGAATGGCCCTTATTAACTCCGCGATATCTTCCACGAGTGCATCAAGGACCTTAGCATCCTCTATTAGGTCGCCGAGACGCACATTGGGTCGATTTCTAGAGTCCACCATGCTAATTAAGATGACTAAGCGCTCTGAATAATCTTTCAAGCGTCTCGTGGCTCGGCCCGCACCGGAATTGGCGAGAGCCGGGAAATCAATCTGCATTTTCTGCCATTCCAATTTGGCTTCAGATTCGGCTGACCTTATCAAATACCGTGGCGAATTCATCATACGATTATATTTTCCTGTGACTTCCAAAACGGTTTTCACATAAGAGGATGGATAGCGCGCACGCTCCTCGGCTATTTGACGCACCTCTCCTCGCCATTGGCCTCCTACGTGTGGCTCTACCGTAGGCTTGAAGGGTTGCGCAGGAACGCAGCCAAGAAGTCCGACTAGCCATAGAAGGAGCAACCAGAAGTTCATGTTTTCATGCGGCCTTCGCACCGTTTCCTTCCCCTCCTGCTAATTCGCTCCGGATTCTGGAATTTCAAATATTTCCCGTGGTATCACCCCCGGGGGAATCTTGTAGCCAGAGCCAATACGGTGTGTGTTTATCCATATGTGTCCTTCAGGGTCACCCTTATGGTTTTCCCTCCGGCAGTTTTCATTAGCCTTGTGTAGATTGGCTTCAAAAAACTCCAATTGGACGGTGAGCCCAGGGACTTCCCTTTTCAACTTTTCCACTATGGATTGCCGTGGTTTTTCCAGGCAGTACTCGATTTCGACTACAACGCAATCAATATTATTGCGTAAAGCTTCATTCAATTGTGCGTGCCGTGCCGTGTCATTGAGGAAACCTTCCTCGAACTTTCTGACCCCAAGAGTCTTTACCATTTGGTCAGCAAGATATGTCTTGCCGGAACAGCAGTAGCCTAAGATAAGAGTAACTGTCGCCATACGCTAAGTCCCACGCAAACGGCCAGGGTTATCCGCATTGACGGTCCTTGCTATGGACAGCAGGCTGAGCGTCATCTGGCCTAACTATGAATATCTTGTTCCGTGTAGCACCGCCTTACTTCCGTATAGCACGCTTTGGATACACGCCCGTGTGATCGATTTCTATAATGGTTCCGCCGAATTGTAAAGAATCGCCCAATTGTGGATAAAGACAAAGGCTGAAAGCTACTTCCGCATATTCCGTCTCACAGGGCTAGGGAATCGGCCCTACTTAGAAGCATCCCAACTAAAAAACGGCACGGCGGGAAACCCGGCGTCCACGCCCTCCGCATGCGAGGCGCGGGTCGCGTTCGCCAGGCCCATCATCATGATAAAGTTCAAAAACCCGTGGGTCATGTTCCCGGATTTTTTGAGCTGGTCGAAAGAGCAATTGTTCACCGCCCCCTCGGCGTCTCCGTTGGCGATCCAGCCCACGGCCTTAGCGTCGAAATCCGGATCCATCAGCCGTCCCTCGAACTGTTTCGGTCCGCCAATCTCGAGCGAGAGATGGCCGCTAACCACGACCCCGATCCGCTTGTCTGTCGGGATTTCATCGATGACGGCGCGGATAGCTCGCCCAACCTCATAGTACCGTTTGGGTCGAGGCAGCGGCGGGGCGATGCAGTTGGTCAGGATCGGCACGACCGGCAGGTCCATCTCGGGCCGTACGAACATGAGCGGGACGATAATCGAGTGATCGATCGTGAGTTCGTTGGAATAAGCAAAGTCGACGCCTTGATCAAAGGCCCCTTCCATGATTTGATCCGACAGCTCCACATCGCCCGGGATGCGGCACGCGGGAATACCGAACTCCCGTGTCTCATCGTAAAAGGTTCCGTCGTAAACGTCCATCTTCCCGATCATGAACGCCGGCATGTTATCCATGAACAACTGATGCAGGTGATCGTTGCCGATGGTGACGAGCACGTCCGGCTTCGCCTGGCGGAGTTTCTCGCGCATCATATCTATTCTCTCGATGACCTTGGCACAACCCGGGGGACGATCCGGACGGCTGAAAAGCCGCGGCATGAAGGGATTATGGGTAGTGCCGATGATGCTGACGATGCGTGCCATGCGGTTTCCTCCTTGCTCGACTCTGCCGCTCGATCGCTCACGATCTATCCGGCATGATAAGGGCTAGCTGTAACAAACGCGGCGGCCCTTTGCAACTTTTAGGAGGCTCTCCAAGAGTCCCAGGCGGAGTGGCAGGTCCCTTTCGCTTCGACTTGCGCTACACTTTTGGCCATAGAGTCTGCGCTCCCTGCGCCCTTGACAGGGGTGTTGTGGCTAGCCTACCATTCACTACGCTAGGACCGGCTCAGGCTCAGTTTTTGCGAGGATATAGTTAGGGTACTGAGGTTGTCGGATTCTGGCGGGATCGGAGGATCATTTTAACAGGAGGTTTTTCTATGAAAGCTATGAAAAGAGGAAGCGTTTGGTCGTCTCTCCTGTCGTTATGTTTGGCTCTCGTAGTCTCGAGAGGACTGGGCGTCAGTGCCCCCGTAGACGATCTGGTAGCTGCCGCTAAGAAAGAAGGGGTCATCGAGCTTCTCGCTCCCTCCACATTGACCCCGAAAGGGGCGCAGGCACTGGCAGAGGCCTTGAACCAAAGATACGGCCTCAACATCAAGTTCAGCTATCACCCTTCGAGCAACATGACCGGTGATGTGGCAAAGGTGATCGGTCGCGCGGCGTCAGGGGTTTCTCCGGAATGGGATGTGATGATTGTCACCGATTCCCACCACGGTTCTTTATGGCTGAGAAAGCAGCATGTGACCTATGACTACAAAAAACTCGGCGTCGATCCGAAACTGATTCACTATGATAGCGGCGCGGTCTCCTTTGCCAATCAGATCATCCTTCCCGCCTACAATAAGAAAATCTTACCGGCTAATGATGTCCCGAAGAAGTGGGAGGACATCCTCGATCCTAAGTGGAAGGGGAAAATAGGCGTGCCCCACTCCGTACATCACTTTGCGCGTTTAGCCGCCGGACCCTGGGGCGAAGAGAAGACAGCGCAGTTCGTGAAGAGGCTGGCTGCGCTTGACCCCTTCATCGGTACGCCAGCTCAGATGTATACCCGACTTCAACTCGGCGAGATCCTCTTGGTTTCGAATATTCAAGATAGTTTTATTCACGAGGCGGAAAGGAGGGGCGCGCCTCTCGCCCAGGCCCATGGGATTGAACCGGTGCCGTCGCCCGCTTACCATGTTGGCGTGCTCAAGGGGTCAGCTCACCCGAACGTGGGGCACCTTCTTGCCGTGTTCATGACCACGCCCGAAGCGCAAAAACTCTGGGAAAAGTACTCCGGGCACACTTCAGCCTTCGTGCCGGGAACGGAGGTCTACAGGTATGCCCAGACACATCAGATGGTCTACATGACCCAGGACCAGGCCGAGATGGTCGATAGACTTACCAACGTTTACGTCAAGATCATGGGCTTTGGAAAGTAAAAGGGAATACAAACACAGCCGGCGGTGAGCGTGTTCTCGGAAGGTCGGCGCGCGCCTTAAACGCGGGGCATAACTTCCTTCGCCCAGGCCTCCACCATCTCGCCCCAGATCTTCTCCGGCGGGGTCAGCAAAACCCGGTTCACCCCCGCCTGCTCCAGCTCCTTGATGCGCGCCGCGCATTCGTCGGGCGTGCCGGCGATGGAGAAGCGGCGGGCCATGTAATCCGTTACTAGACTGGGATCGACTTTCTCCTCGAGCGGCTTGCTCATATCGAACGCCTCCATGAACCTTTTCACGCCGTCCAGCTCTTTAGGCGGGACCGTCTCCAAAGTGAAGCGGAAGTTATGATGGGCGCGGTTGGCCAGGCGCGAGCGCACTGTAGCTCGGGCCCGATCACCGTCTTTGTCCACGCAAATCATCCCGGCGACCAAAATGTCGATCTCCGACGGTGAGCGGCCGACCTCCCGAGCCCCGGTAGCGATCTTCTCCTTTGCCCATTGGAGCACGCGCAGGTCGAAACCGTTTCCCAGGATCACGCCGTCGGCAACTCTTCCCGCTACCTGCAAGCCCCGGGGACCTTCGACGGAGACATAAACGGGCACGGGTAATTTCCCGGCCTTGAGCCCGACCTTGCCGCTGGGAAATTCGGCGGGCTTGCCCTGAAGCAGCTCCCGCATGGCCTTGAGACCCGCTTCGAACTTCGCCATCGGGGTGGCCTTTCGTCCCAGGGTGTACACCGGACCGTCGCCGGTTCCCAAGCCGAGGATCGCCCGGCCCTCGGAGATCTCGTTGAGGGTTGCCGCAGAGCCCGCCAGAACGGTGGGGTCGCGGTAGACCATATTGGTCACAGCCGTTGCCAACCGCAGGCGCTTCGTGTGTCCAGCGCAGACGGCGAGAGTTTGGAAGGGATCCAGGCAGGTCATTTGGGCATCGGCGATGAAGATCGCCTCGTAGCCAAGCTCCTCCGCCCGTCGGGCCCTCTGAACTCCGTGAGAAATGTTTCTTATGGAACCGTGCAAACTAAAACGAGTCGCCATGAAATTCTCCCTTCCTTCGATTACGTCTCCCAGGCGAAGAACGGCTGCGTGGAGCCCGGCAAAAGGCCGGCATGTTGTCCATGAAGAACTGGTGGAAGTAGTCATTACCGACCGTGAGGAGAACATCGGGCCTGGCCGCTTTGAGCTTCGCGCGCAGGAGCTCGCCGCGTTGCATCATGTTCTCTGTGTCGGGGGTCCATTGGAAGCGCGGCTGGCTGATGAGGCGGTATATAAACGGATTATGAGTGACTCCGATCACGGATACGACACGCGCCAATACTGGAACCTCATGCCGGTCGGGTTGGATGGTCGCCGCATGAACCGGCCGATACGTCTAACAAACCTCATTAGGTTTTGCAAACTTAAGGATGTAGGCTTCGCGCCGAGAACAACTTGAATAAAGATCCGCTATTGATTATATGCTTTGGGGTCCAAACTCGGCCTGAAAAATGACTCACTTAGCTCTCGCGGAAGTCAGCAAGAGATTTGGCGCGGTCAAAGCTGTCGATTGTCTGTCTTTTGACGTTAACAGAGGGGAAATTTTTACACTTCTCGGTCCGAGCGGCTGCGGCAAGACTACCACGTTGCGATTAATCGCCGGTTTGGAAGAGCCGGAGAGCGGGGACATTTCTTTTCAAGAGGAGCCAATCGTCTCAGTTAGCAGGGGAATATTTACGCCCCCCCACAAACGAAAATTAGGGATGGTTTTCCAGTCGTATGCCCTGTGGCCCAACATGACCGTATACGAAAACGTCTTTTATCCTCTTCGTTTGCGCCGTATTTCGTCCCACGCGGCGCGGGAAAAGGTTTTACGGGCCCTTGAGCTAGTCGGCTTGTGCGGGTTGGAAGACCGTCCGGCCCCTCTGCTAAGCGGTGGTCAACAACAACGAGTCGCCCTGGCACGTGCCCTGGTTTATGAACCTTCATTGCTCCTTTTAGACGAGCCGTTTTCCAACTTGGATGCCAAGCTCAGGGAGCAAATGCGGATCGAAGTTAAGCTGCTGCAAAAGAAACTCGGTGTCACAACTGTGTTCGTCACCCACGATCAGGTCGAAGCTCTAAGCCTCTCGGACCGGATTGCTTTAATGAATAATGGACGCATAGAGCAGTTGGGGTCCCCGTCCTTGCTCTATCAAAGCCCTTTGACTCCCTTCGCACGGGATTTCCTCGGTAAAACCGTGATTCTTTACGGTCAGGTGAGCGGGCGCAGGGAGGCAAGCATCATTGAGGTGGAAGTTGACGGGTTGCCGCAGCGGGTGTTAGGCGTTAGCTATGATTCGAAGCTTGGGCCGCCTGAAAAGGTTTGTTTAGCCATTCGACCCGAGGACATTGTCGTGAATTTCACGGGGTATCCGCCGGTGGGGGAGAACTGGTTTCGTGGAATTATAGAAGCGCTTTTATTCGTGGGAGACCGATATCAGGTCTCTCTCCTGCTCGAAAACGGGGACAGAGTTCTTTGTTATGCAGCGGGAAGGGAAACTTTACGCGAAGGTGAGGCAGTACACATAAGGCTTCCTCATGACCTAATTTCAGTATGGCAACTCTAGATAGATCGGTTGGATTTACCCGCCGTTTGCGGTGGGACATGGAGAGTCTATGTTATACCTTGATTCTAACCGTTCTAGCCTTTCTGGTAATTTACCCCCTTCTGCTGTTGGTTTTTAGTAGCTTCCAGACGAATAGGCCGGGTGAGGCGGTCGTTATCGATCTGGCCGGTTGGCGTGCAGCCATTTCCGAGCCGGGGATGCGGCAGGCGATCTTTAACACCCTTACGCTGACATTCGCCCGCCAATTGATCGCCTTTCCCCTCGCAGTTCTTCTGGCGTGGCTTTTAGCCCGCACCGATCTTCCTGGTCGCGATGCCTTTGAGTTTCTTTTTTGGATCGCCTTTTTTCTTCCCTCTTTGGCTGTGACCCAAGGCTGGATTCTGCTTCTCGATCCCGAATACGGGTTGATAAACCAGCTTTTAGCCCGTCTGCCCTTTTTTGGGAATAGTACGTTTAACATCTACTCTTGGTGGGGCATCGTGTGGGTGCACAGCGTAGGTATTGCCCTGGCAGTGAAGGTGATCCTACTGACCCCCGCGTTTCGTCATATGGATGCCACTCTCGAGGAGGTATCCCTAATCTGTGGGGCCGGCAGAATTGGCACTCTTCTGCGCGTCGTTGTGCCTGTGATGGCTCCTGCGGTCTTAGTCGTCTTGCTCATGTCCATCATCCGCTCGTTGGAAGCCTTCGAAATCGAGCTCATCCTCGGCGCGCCGGGACGTATCGACGTGTACAGCACGAAGATTTACCGTCTGCTCCAACAAGAGCCTCCTCTCTTCGCTCCAGCAACCGCGTTGAGTGTGCTCATTCTCGTCCTAATGGTTCCCCTAATTGCGTTGCAGCGCTGGTACACGGGCCGACGCCGCTTTACCACGGTCACGGGTCAGTTCAGAGGGGGGCTCATCCGGTTGCGACGCTGGAGGTGGCCCGCTTTTATCTTTGTCGCAATGGCTGTTTGCCTCTTAACGATTGTTCCGTTGTGTTTCCTACTGCTCGGCACGTTCATGCGCTTATACGGTTTCTTCCATATACCTCATCCGTGGACTCTGAAACACTGGCAAACTTTGGTTTCCGATCCCATCTTTTTGAGGTCTTTTTTCAACACCCTCGTATTAGCCCTTGGGACAGCCATATTTTCCGTGTTTATCTATTCAGGGGTCGCCTATATCATCGCAAGGACTCGGTTTTGGGGGCGAGTCACGCTGGATTATATTTCTTGGCTTCTCTTTGCCCTGCCAGGGATCATTCTAGGGCTCGGTTATCTGTGGCTGTTCTTGGGTGTCGCAGCGTTCAGGCCCCTCTACGGCGGCATTGTGCTTTTGATTCTGGCCAGCACCTTGAGCGCCATGACCTTAGGCGTCCAAATTTTGAAAAGCGCGATGATTCAGCTCGGCGCTGATATTGAGGAGGCTTCGTGGGTTGTGGGGGGGTCGAGGTGGCAGACCTATCGACTTGTGGTACTTCCGATCTTGAGCCCTGTCTTGCTACTGGTGGGAGCGATTAGTTTCGTTTCTGCCGCACGAAACATCAGTCACTTGGCTTTACTGGTGACCAGCAGCAACCGACCTTTGGCGGTGCTTCAGTTGGATTACATGGCCGAGGGGCGCTATGAGGTGGCGTCGGTCGTGGGCGTCCTGGTGGTGGTCATGACGATCGGGGTCTGTGTGCTGGCCAGGTGCTTCGGCCTGGGCACGGGCCTTAAGGGTACACGTGAAGCCTAGTCACGGCGACAAACCCGCAGCCACTCTTCCGCCGCTTTTTAGCTGGGACTTTTCTTTCGCCAGTTCGACCTTTGAGGGATTGACACCGTGGCCCCCTTCATCTATGAGTTGGGATACCGGGGGGGGTGCATCTCCCAAACGAAGCTGAAATTTCACCCATGCTGCTCGCTGAGGAGGTTCTCATGAATCTCTCGAGGATCTTGCCGATACTGATAGGGCTGCTCTGGAGGAGCCGCCTCAGTTCAGAGCTGACCATACCCGCCTTTTTGCTAAGCTTTGTATTGCTTGGGGCCAAGGCATCCGCGCAGTCGTCGTGGCAGCAGACCGGTAATGCGGCAAAGAGCGAGGGGCGAGTCGTTGTCGCCGGACCACCGGTGGCGGCTCACCGGGAAGCCCTGATGAAATTTCAAGCCGCTTTTCCCGAGATCCGTCTGGAACTCAGCACGATGGGCTCGGGGGATTATGACGTGCGCGTGCAACGCGAGCGAGAAGCAGGTCAATTCCTTTGGGATGTAAGCGTGCGGGGCACGGGTCCGTCGGTTTTTAATGCCCATATACCCGGCGGCTGGTACGAGCCCGTCAAGCCGGCGCTGATGCTCCCCGAGGTTCTCGACGACGCGAAATGGCTGGGAGGATTCGACGCCGGGTTCATGGACAAAGGAAAGAAGCATGTCTATGGCTTCGGTCTGGACCTTAGTGGCAACATTTATATCAATCGGGACAGCGCACCTGAATCCGCCTTGCAAAGGGTCGAGGACCTGCTGGATCCGCGGTGGAAGGGGAAAATCGCTCTGTATGACCCACGGATACGGGGTCCAGGAGCTACGGCCATCGTAGCCCTCAGGAGAATCTTGGGCGACGGCGCCGTGAAGCGCCTGCTGGTCGAGCAGGGGGTCGTGATCACCAATACCACGCGCCAGCTCGCGGAATGGATGGTGCGAGGGCGCTACCCGATAGCGATCGGCGCAACGATTGCGGAAGTTAAAAGACTGCAAAAAGAAGGCGTGGGTCTCAATACCAAGCGTTTATACCCGTCGAAGGAAGTGGTGGGTCCAGCCTGGGGCGCCCTGTATCTGCTAAGCCGCGCGCCCCATCCCAACGCGGCCAAAGTGTTCGCCAATTGGCTGTTGGGTCGGGACGCGCAAACCGCCTGGGCGCAGTTAGCGGATGTGAACAGCCGTCGACTGGATGTTCCGGTGGCGAGCCCCGAGGTCGCCGTGGACTCCAAAAAGCTCGACGAGTACCTGCAAATCAACATGGAGGAGCATGAGCCGCTCTATGCGGGCGCGATTCAATTCAGCAAACAGATCTTGAAGTGAAGGGCCGGGAGTTGTCGTCATGCCGTCGGAGAAAAGCGCAGATTACGACCAGCTGATCAAGAACGACCGGGTCCACGGTCGCTTATACTACGACCCAGCCATTTTTCATGACGAGATGGAGAAGATCTGGCATCGGGGGTGGGTATACGTCGGACACGAGAGCGAGGTGCGAGTGCCCGGGGACTATGTGACCCGGCCGATCGGACAAACACCGGTCATTATGGTGCGGGCGAACGACCACAAGGTCCAGCTCCTGGTCAATCGCTGCCGTCACCGCGGCAACCTGGTCTGCCAATATGAGCGCGGGAACGCGAGCTACTTTCGCTGCGACTACCACGGCTGGACCTATAACACCAAGGGAGAGCTTATCAGGGTTACCTACGCGGACGGCTACGGAGAGTCCTTCAGCAAGGATAGCTACGGCCTCGTCAAGGTGCCGCGAATCGCCACGTACCGGGGGTTCGTCTTCGCGAGCTTGCAACCGACCGGGATCAGCCTCGAAGACCACTTGGGTGGAGCGAAAGAGTTTATCGACATGTTCGTCGAGCTGTCGCCGCTCGGTGAGATCGAGCTACGGGCCGGGGCCCAGAAGGTGCGCTACCGCGGAAACTGGAAGCTGATCGTGGAGAACTCCCTGGAGGGGACCTATCACGGGCCCGTTTTGCATCAGCACTTCTTCGACATCGCGGGCTCTCGTATGGGAGTCAACAGGAGCTCGCTGGCCATCGCGGAGCAGCCCGGACATATTCGCTACCTGCCCGGCGGTCACATGGTTGAAGACTTCCGCGGCTTGCGCTACAAGCCGGGGCGATTCTCCGTCGCCATCTCGCCGGCCGGTTGGCAAATGTACCTTGCTGCGATGGAAGGCAGTTATGGCAAAGAACAGGCACGGCAAAAGCTCGAGGATCGAGCCCAATTCATTTACGTCTTCCCAAATCTTATTCTGCTGCAAACCCACGTGCGCCGCATACAGCCGGTGGGCGTGGAGGAGACCGCCGTTTCTTACCAGCCCGCGTTGATGAAGGGAGCGCCCGAGGAAATCAACACGGCTCGCCTGCGGGAGCACGAGGAGGTGTTCGGCCCAGCGGGGTTTCTTTCGGCGGACGACCTGGAGATCTGCGAGCGCAATCAGATCGGCGTCAACGTGCAAGTCGAAGAATGGCTGTTGATCAGTCGCGGGCTCAAGCGAGAAGAGGTCCGAGCCGACGGCGTCTGCGTCGGCTACGGCACGGACGAGGGACAGTTGAGAGGGCTGTGGCGCCATTATAAGGAAGTGATGCTCCCGCAGGAGAGCCGCGGATAGAGATTTAGCGGGTGCATAGTCTCCGTAAAGGTATGCTCCAAATGTAAGTCTTACCCGATGACCGTGGACCGATCTCAAGTCGAGGCATTTATATACCGCGAGGCCCGGCTTAGCGACGAGCATTGCTATGACGAGTGGTTGTCATTGTGGGCCGACGAGGGGATTTATTGGGTGCCCTGCAACGGAGGCGATACGGACCCGACACGGGAGGTTTCTTTTATCTATGACGATCGCGCGCGCCTCGGTCTCAGAGTCGATCGTTTGAAGAGCGGCCTGGCTTACGCGCAAAAGCCGAAGTCGTTGCTTCGGCGGGTAGTTTCCAACCTCGAAATCGAAGCGGGAGAATCCGACGAGATGACCGTTCACTCCAATTTCATTCTCATTGAGCTGAGAAAGCATCTCCAGAATGTCTGGACCGGGACCACGATCCATAGGTTGCGGTGGGAGAATGGCGGTTTCAAAATCGTCATGAAGAAGGTCATACTGCTGAACAACGACGAGGAAATTCCCCCGATGGGATTTCTCATCTAGAGATCTCTACGAGAGAGCGTTTGCATGGCTACAAAGGGAAAAGCAGCGGTACTTGTGGCACCGGAGAAAATCGAGATCAAGGAATTCGATTTGCCTTCGATCGGCGCCGACGACGGTCTGCTCCGAGTCGAGGCCACGGGCGTGTGCGGCGCCGACTGGCCGCTGTACCGTAAAGAGCCGGGTACATGGGCTAAGCTGCCGCTGATCCTCGGCCATGAAATAGTCGGGCGCGTGGAGCGAATTGGCGCAGGCGCCGCCAGGCGTTGGCAGCTCAAGGAAGGGGACCGCGTCGTCGTAGAGGAGTACGTGCCGTGCGGCCATTGTAACCCTTGCCTGTCCGGGCACTATGCCAGGTGCCAGGAAAGGAGGATGTACGGCTTTACGTCTCTCGACCTCGCGCCCGGTTTGTGGGGGGGCTACAGCGAGTACGTGTACCTCCATCCGCATTCGCTCATTCACCGAATCGCCGACAGCGTCCCGACCAAGATTGCGCCGCTTTATCTTCCGCTCTCCAACGGGATTCGTTGGACGCAAGTGGTTGGAGGAGTGAAAATCGGCAGTAGTGTTGTCATCTTGGGGCCCGGAAACCAGGGCCTGGGCTGCGTCGTCGCGGCCAAAGAGGCCGGCGCCGCCTCGATCATCATCGCCGGCCGATCCAACGACACCGACCGGTTGGGGGTGGCCAGGGCGCTCGGCGCCGACCATGCGATCAACGTCGACACCGAAGACGTGGTCGATCGGGTCCGCGAGATCACCGGCGGCGAGATGGCGGACGCGGTCATCAACGTGACCGCGCACGCGCCGAAAGCAACGCAGCTGGCCGTTGATCTTGCGGCGCAATGGGGAACCGTCGTCATGGCCGGAATGGCCTACGGTGCCGCCGAGAATTTCATGCCCGACGTGATGACCCGTAAGGAGCTCACCATCAAAGGCGTATTGGGCCGGACATCGCGGGAACTCAAGCATGCGCTCAGATTGCTGGAATCCGGAAAATATCCGTTCGAGAAGCAATGCACTCACAGATATTCGATCGAGGAGACGGAGCGAGCGATTAAGACCGTCGGCCGGCAGGGAGATCCCGGCGCCATTCATGTCGCCGTCGTGAATTCTTGAGCCGTCCGAGTTTTTTACGGCGTAAGGAGGAGACCGGTCATGTTCGTGAGAAAACAGTCCAATGGCGAGCTGATTTTGATCAACCAGACGGATCATTCCCGCTTCGTCGGCCAACTCGGAGCTCACTGGGGGAACAAAGACTTTGCCAGGCCCGAGCCTTATGAATCGGTCGCGCGAGCCGCGACCTATCACGATTTCGGCTGGCTGCGCTACGAAACAAATCCTCTCCTGGACACCAACACCGGGGAGCCCTACGAATTTCGCCAGACCCCGTTTACTCAAAACCAGCTGGACAGCTATCAATGGTGTATCGATTGGCTGAGCGGTGTCGATTCGTACTCCGGCCTGCTCGTGGGTATGCATCGCACGGGGCTTTGGAAGGGACGGTACGGAAAAATCGCGCACCCGGGAATGAGGTACAACCCGCAAGGCGTTCGTCCCGAGATCCAGGAATTCATCAATCGCAACGAGGCCTGGCAGGAGCGACAGCGGGCGGCGGTCGCTCAGGATTCGATCTGGGTCAACTACCATCTGTTGCAGGTATGGGATCTATTGGGGCTCTATTTCTGCTGTCAAGAGCCGTACGACGAGCACATCGAGCCGGTTCCCGTCGACTATTCGCCGAATGCCAAGGGAGTCCGCATCACGATGAAGCCGCTCAACGCAAAAGAGGTGTCGTTTGAGCCCTTTCCGTTTGACGGGCGTGGGTTGAAAGTGCAGCTTCCGTGCAAGCGATTGCCAAAGTCTTCGTTCGCGGATCTCGAGTCGTTCCGGGCGGCATACTTTCAGGCCGAGCCGGCAGTCCTGGCATACTCGTTGGTCTAGCCGAAAAACGTCTTGCTATCTCCCGGGTCGCGGCGCCCCGAATGTCGGTGGGCTCTCGTTACGGCAATCGTGCGGCTTGAAGAGGCGCCGATGTTATCAGCGCGATTCGATCAAGCCGCGGCGTACGGCCAAATCTCTTTGAGACGCAAGACGTAGAGTCCTTGATTCTTCTGGCTGATGAAGATGTAACCCCGCCGATCCACCAGCACGTCCTCAGTTTGGGCGACTAACCGGCTCGGCCTGGTTCCGATCCTCTCTTTTGGATCGGGCGGGATAAAATAGGCGATCTCTTTGGGTGTTCTGGGATCGCGGATGTCGTAGACCCTGAGTCCGGCGTTGAAGTAGGTGAGGTAGGCGATGTCATCGCGGTCTTCGAGACAGGGCTGGTGATTCGGATGATGCTGATTGTGCGGCCCAAAGCGTCCCCCCTTTTTAAAGAAGTTTTTGAGTCCGGCGTTGGGCGGAGGAAGCGGTTGGGGGAAAAGCGAGAGGAGACGCGGCTTTTGTTCTTCCTTGAGATCCACGATTCCCGCCACGTTTAGATCTTCGTCACCGTCCTCGTTGATGGCCTCGTCGTTGACCAGGGCCAGGCCGCGCCGCGGGAGCGGAATAAAAGTGTGGATGCCGTGGTGGTCGGAGATGCCGCGAAATCGGAGCTGGCTTACCAGACGGGGCCGAGTCAGGTCTGAGATATCCAGAATGATCGCCCCTCCCGCGCCGTAAGAGAGATAGGCGCGCTTGCCCTCCACGTGCGGAGGTCCGTGGAGGGAATACCAACCGCCGTCGGGATTTTTCCCTTCTTCCTGCTCGGGGAGCCAGAAGCGCGAGATCTGTCGCGGCCTCGTGGGATCGGAAATGTCGACGATCTGATAGATCTTCCGCTCGAAGCCCGGGGCGCCGCCGGCCACATGGACCAGAGTCCCGCCGTCGTAGAAGTTTCGGTGTGTTCCCGTGCTGTTGGTTTTGTACTGGCCCAGTTGTCTTGGCTTTGTCGGCTCGCTGACATCCCAGGTGAGGAAGCCCTCGGAGAAGCCCTTGCCTTCGGCTCCGCCCCATCCCGGCGCGATCCGCTCGCGCGCGGTAATCATTTTTTCCTCGGCCACCTGGACCTGGATAGTCCAGCTGTTTTCCGGGCCGGGGATGAAGGCGACTAGTTTGGGCGCGGTCGGATCGGTGACATCGAGGATTGTCCATCCCCGGTGCCAGAGATGACCCATGTAGAGATACCATCGGCCCTCGACTTCCTGCAGCGCCAGCTTGAAGGCGGGCCTGCCCCCCAGGTCGTGGTAGGCGACAAGATCGATGTTGTGCCCCTGATACGAGGATGCAACTGCGGCTTTCGCCATCTCGCTCCTTTGCCCCCTTGCGCTTTTCTCGCCGGCCACATTAAGCACGATGGATTCGTTCTGTCAAATTCGACTTAAAGCCCGAAACCCAAGACAGGAAACTAACTTCGGCTGGGGCCCGCGATCCGGTCACATCTACGGTTCTATATCACAGCTTGGAATGGCGCTCTCTAGGCGGGCCTTTTTTGGTTTGTGAAAAGGGTGAGAAGATTTAAGGATGCAGCCAAGGGCAAAGAAGCATCCGCGAAAAGGTCAATTAGGCATATCTATGGTAGACCCCAGGAGTCCCTCTCAACCTTGACCCGCATGGTCTAATCCTGGAAATCGATTGAAGCCGAGGATTTGACTGAACGACCCTTCGGTCTAATCCGGTTTTTGTCATTTTTATCCAGCTTTTGGCTATTGTCCCTAGAAGGCTAGAGTCTTAATTGAACGAAAAAATCGGCACTTAGCAACTTGTCACATGCATATGAAGCCTTAGTGGCACGGGACTTGCAGGTAAGATCTCAGGATTTGGAATCCCTGTTTCAGGGACCAAGGACAACCTATGAGCCACGCAAGAGTGATGCACGCTTCACACGCGGGTTCGGTCTCGACCGTCAGATGCCCGATCAGTTCGGCTTCCTCCGGACTCCGTCTTCTTTTGCTCTTATTCCTGCTTCTGGCATGCGCTTTCTTCTATTCCGCCATCTCCATCCCCTATGGCGCAGAAGGGAAGGTGGCGGGAGTTGAGGTGAGAGTAGGCGAACCGTTTCCCCGCGTTGCACACAAGCTGAGCGATGACGGCGTCATCTCCAACAAAATCGTCTTCACGCTCTGGGCCCGTCTGTGGGGTTTAGATCGGAAGTTAAAATCGGGTCTCTACCGCTTCGAACTCCCTGTTTCAGCGCGCGAGGTCCTGAACCGACTGGTGCTTGGAAAGGGAGCCTTTGATCGCGTGACCATTCCGGAGGGGCTCACGGTCAAACAGGTTGCTGAGCTGTTAGAGCGGAACGGGCTGGTGGAGAAGGAGCGGTTCCTGGCCCAGGCCAGCAACCCGGAGGACCTTTCTTGGTTTGGGCTTCGGGGCACGGGGGTCGAGGGATATCTCTTTCCCGAGACTTATTATTTTCCCCGTGGAGCCAGCGAGATGGACATTCTCCAAATCATGGTGAATCAGTTTGATCGGGTCTTTACGGACGCGATGGAGGTGCGGGGTCGGGAATTGGGACTGACCAGAGATGAGGTGGTGATACTCGCGTCGCTCGTTGAGAAAGAGACCGGCAGGGACAGCGAGCGTCCTTTGGTCTCCGCGGTCTTTCATAACCGTCTTAAACGGCGGATGCCTCTGCAGAGCGATCCCACGGTGATCTATGGTCTCGAGAATTTCTCCGGCAATCTAACCCGCGAGCATCTGCGGACCAAGACACCTTACAATACCTACTTGACTCAAGGACTTCCTCCCTCGCCCATTTGCAATCCGGGCCTAGCGTCGCTCCAAGCTGCTCTGTATCCTGTCTCGGCCCCTTATCTTTACTTTGTCTCCAAAAACGATGGCTCCCATTTTTTTTCCGTTTCTTTCGAGAAGCACAGTCAAGCAGTAAAGATCTACCAGCGGAAGTTTAGTCGCCTTTCCAGGCCTTCGCGTTCCCCCAGCGTCTAGGGACCGTCTCTTCCCGCTTCTTGTCCCGTGCCCAGCCCCTCGATCACGGTCAGGGTCACTATCCCTCCATGCCCGACCCTCGGCCCTCGCCGCCGCCATGATCGCTCGTAGCGCCCTGGCCTTCCGTTTGCCTAACTCCTTCGCAAGATCGTCCTTAGGATTCTCGGTCCAGGCCAGCCACACCTCTGAGACCTTGAGCTGGTTAAAGATCTCTTCAGCCTGCAAGAAGCCCGAGATATGATCCCAGTGTTCGTGCGTTACAACCAGTGCATCTAGACGTCGTAAGTAGCCGGCCTCGTTCAGGCGCCAGAGGACGCCCAAATGAAGGAGCATTGCGCGGTACCCGCCCCCAGAAAGGCACAGCCCCCAGATGTCTTCCAATTGCCCTGACGGTGGTCGATCTTCTTCGGAAACAACCGGTGAGAACGTATCGTCTGGTTGAGCAGGATGCGGCACAGCTAGACTCCTTCGATCGCGACAAGCTTTCTGGAGGGTTTCCCGTAAACAGCCTGGCCGGCCGGTTATTTGCCGAAGAGCTTTTGCAGGGCACCGCCTCCTTCCTTTGCCTTCTCTCCGATAATCCCCAGCTTCGCGGAGCCGATCATTTTCCCGATCTCGCTGGAAACTGCTGCGTTTGCGGCTCCTCGACCCATCGCGGCGAGAACCTGCTCGGCAAGCTCGCCCGCCGTGGCTCCGCCGGACTTTTTTCCGATATCCGCGAGATGAATATCGGGGAGCGAAACCCTGGCGGTTTTACCCTGGATCTCCGTTGCGGTTATGTTGACTTTACCGTTGCGGACATAAAGATGCTCGACGACGAGCTTTTTTCCTTCCTGGCCTTCGTCTTTCGGGCTCGCGGCTTTACCGGATTGCTTTTTTTCCCGAGCGACGTACGTGTCGACGTTGCGCTTCAACGCGTCGATGTTGCTCCCTTTGAGCCCGAACTCATAGGTCACTTCAGGCGCGGAAATGGAAATTTCCTTGATGATCACGGTATCCTTCATAACGCTTGCAGCATCGAGTTGGACGCTGATTTCTCCGAGACTGAAAGCCCTATCAGTTTTAAAACCGGCCGGATTCCCCACGGTTAATCCCCGCAGCGACCCTTTCCCCGAGGCGAGCTCGATTTTAACGCTGTTTAGCCTGACTGCGGCTTGAGTGATCTCGGAGCCGTACTTTTCCACTGCCGCCTTGACGATAGAGTCGAGCGAGGAATAGAGGAAGTAGAAAACGATCAGGGCGAGAATCAAGAAAGCTCCGCCGATGTAAAGCCACCGTTTCATTTGGCACCTCCATTGATCGGGAAAGTCTTACTTGTGACATCAACACTCGCGGCTCGGCCATTGAGCCCCTTACGAGGATCCCAGCAGCCGGACTTCCCTCTGGGGGAAGGGGATGTCGATCTTGCGCGACTGAAACCGTTCGACGATGGCTTGGTATATCTCCGCTTTAGCCATCGCCATCACTTCGACTGCGACCCAGGGTTGGACCGAGAGCATAACCGAGGAATCGGCAAGGTCGTCAATGCCGATCACTGGGGCCGGTTCTCTTAATACGCGAGGGTTGGCCGCGACCACCTCCCTGGCAACCGCGAGCGCTTCGTTGAGATTGGCGCCGTAGGCCACGCCGACTTTCAGTTGAAGTTGCCGCACGGTGCCGTAGTTATGGAGAATTTCGCCGACGATTTTGCGGTTGGGAATGATCACGCGGGACTGATCGCTCTGCAGCAGAGTCGTCGAGAAAAGCTCAATGGTGACCACTTGTCCGTGAACGCTGAGCAGTTCGATATATTCACCGACCCGATACGGCTTGGTAAAAATGATCGAGAGTCCGGCGATGACGTTGCCGAGCACGCCCTGAAAAGCGAACCCCACGCCGACACCGGCGACGCCGACCGCGGCGACCAGTGGAGCGACCTGGAAACCAAACTTGTCCAGCGCCACCAAGAGCGTAAGCAAAACAACCAGTATCCGGACCGCCCGCACCATCAGCAGGCGCATCAGGGGCTCTTTGACGTGCGACTGGAGTCTTCGATCGGTGAATTTCCCGATCGACCGGGCCAGGATGAGACCGATGGCGAGAATGACGATCGCCCCCAGGACTTGGAATCCGTAGCGGATGACAAGGTCTAACGTGATGTCTTTCGCCGTCATAAGCCAACTCCTTCAAGGTTTGCTCATATCCGAAACTCCGTGTGCTTCGGCACGTTTCAGAGCGGGGCGACTTCCCGGTCGGTGTCAAGCACTTGGGGAGTCACGACAAAATATCGAGCTGGTACGCCGAAGACCTGTTCGAGAACGCCAACGTCACGACAAGCCGCGGGGACTCCGGAAAAATGGGATGAGTTGAACGCCCTTTCTAGGTGTCTCGCTCGCTCGTCGGTCCAACCTCGCCGGTGCACCAGGGGACGAATGCCTTCATTTTGCACGTCGCGGCACTGGCCGCGAGCTCCTTCTCGAAGATCTCGTGGATCTCGCGGTCTTCGTCCTCGTACTCGATCTGCCAGCCGCCCTCCTTGAGGCTTCGGTCGGCGCCCTCCCCGCCACCGCCCTTGGGGGTTTTGAGGCCCATATCGCCCGGCCGAAGGGCCAGGTAACGGGCCCGAGTGCTCCCGGAGTTGAAGTGTTGGTGGTAGCAGTTGTCACTGGGAACGATGACCATGGATCCGACGTGCCAGTCGCACTTGATCATGTCGGAGCGGTCTTCCTTGGTCCAGAGCAGGGAGTAGCCGGCGGTGCCGCTGAGTAGCACCAGGTGGGGGCCCGGGCCATGGCGGTGGCCCTTCTTGTAGGTGCCTACGGGGAACTCGGAGATGTGGCTCTTCGTGTTGTTGTTGGCCATCTCCAGCATGGCATTGACGCCGCCGGCGCCCCGCTCCTTCCATCCATACAACAGCATGTCCGGCGCGTTGGCGATGAAGTTAGACTCCCAGATCCGTCGCTTGAAGAGCTTGCCCTTGCCGCTGAAGTAGTCCTCCTCGCCCGAATAACGGCCGCGGAATATGAAATCGCAGTTGAATATGAATTCGTTGTCCCCGAAGAGGCGCATCATGGGAGGCGCGTTGGTTACGGCGATGTAGCGGACAGGCTCGTTGCCGCTGCCGTTGAAGTTTTGGTACCACGTGTTAAGCGGAATGGAAAAGAGGCTTCCGGCCTGCCACTCAAAGCTATTCTTGCGCTTCTCATCTTGCCAGATCGTCGTTGCGCCGCGGCCCGAAACTACATAGATCGTAAGCTCGTACAGATGGTGCTCCGGCTCCGACTTGCCCCCAGGCTTGATCTCGACGACGTGACAATCGTTGGGCATGTGGCGGTTGGCAATGTGGATGACTGCGCCGTTACCCCCCTTACGGTCCCACGGTCCCAGCTCGACCTTCGCTAAGCTCGGAAAGTAGAACCCCTCATAGACTTTCACGCCTTCCTTCCTCAGCCATTCCGCGTAGGGGTCGGCTTTCGCAAAGTCTTTAAGACCATCTTTGGGGGTCTCTGCGACCTTCATGTCGGTGCCTAGCATGACCACGGTTAAAATCCTCCTCTAACGAAAACGAATCGAGCAGTCAGGTCTGTCGATTCTTAATTTTTCAACCTTCCAGATTGCCGCCTTTGAACAGCAATGCCTGGCTAGGGAGATCCGGTCCGGGCCGTGATGTGGATTCGAAGAGGTGGACGGATCGAATGACCCAGCCTAAGTTGGTGTCGCGTAAAATAAGGCAAGTTCGCAATAGCTGTCAAGTTGAATTTAAAAGTCCAGCTCTCGCCTCAAGCCTATCGCCTTTTTCGATTCGTCGTCGCTTACGCTTAGAGCCGCTTTTTCCTGGTATCGAGCGACTCCGCTCATACGACCGGCGAACCATTCAATGCCCCTGGTGGTCGCTTAATGAATTAATCCATGTTGTATAATGTTGCGGAGAGAATGCCAAGATCCAAGGGCTGCCCCCATCAGACCTTGTTGTTTGGGTTAGGCATTGACGACGTGGATACCCGATTTACCACTCGCTGTAGAAGCACTGCAGTCGCTATGGCCAATAAGATTCCGAAAGTCAAAGGAACAAGTGAAGAGTATGAGAATCCAAGGGTCCATATCCCATAAACTATTACGGCGGCTGGGAGTATGGAGGCGGTAAGAAGCGACACAGAACGAGCAGAGATATTTGGATAAAGCCCAACCCAAGCGACTTTCATACAGTCGTCACCAGGCGTTAATCGTACGCTAAGCACGGAAAGGTGAAGCCAAAAATATAACTGAATGACCACAATAATGACTGCGCCCCAGGTGGCCAAATCCCTTTCGGGAAACCTTAAACCAAGGAACTCGATCTTTTCACTTGACCGTTCCCGTTGCAGTTCAGATTGAAGGAGTCGGCTGACCTCGCCAAACTCCATTTTCGGATTCATTTTGATAAAGTCGTGAAGCTCCGGAAAAGTCTCCTCAAATTTTCTTCCCGCAGCTGAAAACTTGAAGTGTTCAGCTAGCCAGACTCGTAGGTTCACAGGTACCGGTTGGTCCTTGTACCTAGCAGGAAGAACGAGGGCCTGCGACGGCGGTTCGTTTGGTCTCGGCGGAGCTTGGCCACAGAAGAGCACATTGAACCGCGATCTCCAATGGGATGTTAAAAGCCCTTTAACATCTTTACAGTAATCTCCACCTTCCATAAGTCCGATATTCATACGTCCGAGTTTCAGTTGAGTTCCCTGGCGAGTTTTCGGACTCGGAATCCAACGCAACGCTGCTTTTACTTCACCGTTCGAGACGACGTAGGCATTCTCCGAAACATCCTTAACAACAAAAGCCACCACATTATCCGAAGCGTTCCAGAAGTGGCGGAAGTCGTCCAGGGTGTCAAGCCTTGGATTTCCGACGGCATGGTAGCCTCCCGGAATAAATTCTGTTTCGTCATCCCTAGGCCACCCTGCACCGAGAATTTCATGCCGTGAACCTGAAGGAAGGTTTACTGATAGATAAAGATAGATCGGAGAGTACAAGGGCCTTGCTGTCCAACCATGGTCGCCCTGTGGAAGGTTTTCACGCGTCAGTTCCTCTGAAGGAATATGAATGTCGCCCCTTATCTTATCAGGCCACGCAAGGCCCTCGTCTTTGAGCCATTTAATTTGCTCTGTTCCGAATCGTTTTGTCCAAGTCATCCAATTCGTTTTGATTCTCATGATATGTTCGAATTGTTGGTGAACGGCGTTAAGTTTACTGGGTGAATAACCGTAGAGGGAAAGCCCTGCCAAAATACAGGCTAGGATTAGAGAGAAGTGGACCGTCCGGAGATGCGTTGCGATTTCTGAAGAATCAGCCCTATCCATCGTCTTTGAGAATATTTCTCTTTCTTGGTCGGCCAATCTTACATTCGTTGTTGGTTGCAAACAAGCCGTGGGCAAGACGAGAAAGGGATGAGAAACGCGGAATCGAGGGGTCACGAATCGAGCGGTCAGGTCTATCGACTCTTAATTTTTCAACCTTGCAGATTGCCGCCTTTGAACAGCAATGCCCGGCTAGGGAGATCCGGTCCGAGCAATGGTGTGGGATCAGAGATGTGACGGGATCAAGGCACCCAGCCGAAGTAAGTGTCGGGTATATAGGGCAGAATGGCCTTCGGTGTCAAGCCACAAAAAAGACCCGAGTCGGAAGCCCTGGGCCTCTGAATTTTAGATTCGTTGCCGCTTGCGGTTCGGGAAAGATTACCAAGAATATTGGGCCTGACTCGAGCGCTCCCTAAGGACTTGCGACGGGCCGTTGTTTTGGACCATTATAAGAAGAAAAAACGTCACCCAGGAGGGTAAAATGCCGGACCGAATACAGGGTAAGTGGCACCAGTGTTCTGGTGTCAATGCGTTTCCCTATCGTTGTGGTTATTGCGATGCATCTGTAGGACCGGACAAAGGGTACGTAATGGCAGAAGGGAATTCCGATCAGGTAAGCATAAGAATTTGCCCTGTTTGTAATCGCCCTAGCTTTTTCGCGCATAATGAGCAGCATCCTCAAGTAGCGTTCGGTGAAGCAGTAAAGAATGTTCCAGCTCAGGTGGAGGCACTTTATAATGAAGCCCGTCGCTGCACTGCTGCCGGAGCCCATACTGCGGCAGTCCTTACTGCCCGAAAACTGCTCATGCACATTGCAGTGGATCAGAAGGCGCCTGAAGGAGACAGTTTCATTCAGTATGTGGAATATTTAGCTGACAACGGCTTTGTCCCGCCGCATGGGAAAGGTTGGGTAGACTATATACGAATCAAAGGTAACGAGGCAAATCACGAAATCGTGCTCATGGGACAAAAAGACGCCCAGGACCTTCTTATCTTCCTGGTAATGCTGCTGAAGTTTATTTATGAACTTCCAAGCTATATACCCAAGGCTCCTTCAAGTTCGTGAGATAGCCTGCCATGATCCAGCCGTTCTCCGCCGTGAGTGCCACGAGGGTGAGATCTTGGATCTTGATGGGAAGTTGGGTGCGGGGTTGGACTTCTATGACCCGACAGTTTGGAACTGATTAAGAGACTGATTAAGAGGGACAGGCTACTTTTCAGATTCTGAGTTTTAAAAAACCAGCCTGTCCCCCTTTCCCTGCCATGCTGACCAGGTGAGGTGCGCTTGACAATCTTTTCATGAGTGACCGCCCACAGTTTGGCCCTCGTAGTTAACTCATAGCGGTAAGACAGTTCGTCCACTGCAGAGACGGGTTGCATGGATCACGGGTCTACGGGGCAGCTCAAGGCGACCCTTTTCTCTGGTATTCAGCGTCAACGAAATAAGTCAATACGAATGCCTACGGTAGACCCCAGGACCATCCCAGACCCCAGGACCATCCGCATGCCAGACCCCAGGACTCCACTATCCCATGCTGACCCCCCCCCCATCCAGTGCCACTGGCCCGACCGAGCCCTTACCATCCAAATACTTTAAGCAATGCGCCGATTGCAACCAGCAGAGCGCTGATTCCCAATACCGGCCCGTCTTTGTGCTCCGCAATTCTAAGCACAAGAAATTTCACAACGATGTGAATGGAAATTAGACACCAGATAAGTAAAACCCAGCCAATAGAGCAAACTAGGATGATTATTAACAACAAAGTTTCTATGAGAAGTGGTGCTCCGATTTTCCACCGTACATTTCCACTGTTCCTGGTGCGAAAGAAGCTGGAGATAAGAATTTTGATCCATCCCATATGTTATTACCCAGTGGTAGCCCCATCACCATAAGTCCCCAAATATAAAAACGCATTATGGCGTAACTGACGAGGGCAACCGAGCCGGCGCGGTAAAAGAAGCGGGAAAGGGATGATGCCCCAGCGATCCATGTTGACAATCGAGGATGCAAAACGAAAGTAAGTAGCGCGGCGGATAAAAATATAGCGGCAACATCTATCCAAACCTGATAAATAAAGAGCCTAGGGGTCCCAATATAGATATCCACCGGGACAGACCAGCCGAGAAATACACGCCCAAGGAAAGAAACGACTATCAGTGTGACAATGCAATGAGCAGTAAGAGACAGAATACGCTGTGACCGCAGGCTTCTAACAGTCGACACGAATCTTCCCAACCTTTGGTCGTCGAGCCATACCCACAACGCCGCTGCCCGAAACGCTAATCTTTCCTTTTGCTTTGCAGAAAGAAGCCAATCAACAAGCTTCAATAAACCGACAAATGCACCTGTCCAGAGAGCTATTGATCCAATAACGGGTACAAAATTCATGTGATTACGGAGCCAATGGTACGTCGTGACCCAGTCGTGCCTTACACGTCTCCAGGAACTGGGTAGAGCCTTGAAAGCGGTTCGGAGAATAGCGGTTCGCAGAGCCGTTTAGGGTCGAGCCTCGCATTGCAACATTCCTGCTTTCGAATACAAAAGCCCGGTTGGTGGGAGCCGGTCCGGGCGATGGTCTGGGATCAAAGATGTTACCGGATCGGACGAAGCCCAGCCATGGAACTAATTCACCACCTATTTTACTCGCAGAAATCGAGGCGTCAAACGAAAATCGTGTTCGTCGCTCGTGATCGTGAACTGTCGTCGGCGGGCAGGCGCCGCAACGAAGGTGTGAGGCGAGAGGCATCAGGCAACGGGCCGGAGGGATAACACCCGCTGCGCGGCTCTTGCAGTTCTCTGTCAGCGTAGTACCGGCGGCGGTGATCAGAGAAGGGCTCGGCGTCCGCCCTGTCCTTAGCAAAGCCGTTCACTTTTCACGGCTTGCAGGGGAGACAGCCGGCCCGGCGATTCTTTGGACGCTTACGCTTGTGATGTGCCATGGTTTGAGGTGGCGCAATTCGCGCCTATGCTGCCGCGACGCCGTTGGTTCCGCCACGTCAACCCTGAACGATCTCAACAATCTTCCGGACCACTTCTCTTATTTTCTCGTTTCTAAGACGGCCGGCTTTGTAAAGGATGAGATGCTGATCCGCTGTAAATAGACGGTTTGGCCTTATATTGCTTTTTTGCCTGAGGCTACCGGTCTCGAAATCCTTGTCCTCAAGGGGAATTGCATAGCTGTCTCGGACTCGTTGACTGGTTATCTGACAAAGCAGGAGATCGTCTCCTTCCAATACAGCTACTACCAGAGCCGGGCGTCTCTTGGCCTGGGTTAAGTCTGAAAAGGGGAAGGGGACGACCACCACATCGCCCTTCACAAATCTCCCCAGGCTTCGTCTTCCTCGGGCCTCAGCCAATCTTTCTTGAGCGAGGATTCGCTTAGCAGACTGAGTTCTAGCTTTTCCTGAATTCGCTTGCTTTTGAGGAATCGGACAAAGTCTAGCACCTCTTCCAGTAACGGCTCTGGGACTTGCTCGATCTCCTTGGCTATCAATTCCTTTTTGTTCATCGTCTTACCTCGGAAGCAGAATAGCACGGTACCCGCATTCAAGCAATTTCTGGGAGAAAAAAGGGCGAGGAGAGGAACGCTTGACACAGCGAACCGTGGCGGACTAGGCTTCGCGAGAAAGGCTGCTTAAGGGAGGTTTCGGCCATGGCGGAATCACTGGAGAGATTTAAAAGCTATATCGGCAAAAAGGAAACGGCCACAGATGTGGTTACGGCTTCGGCGATGTTAAAATTCGCCGCTACGTTGGGGCAGGAAAATGCGCCAATGGAAAAGGGCACGCCGATTCCGCCCGGATGGTACGGCGCGTTTTTTCCGGCGTCGCACCGGCCTTCTCAGATGCGCTTGGACGGTCAGGCTTCAGGCGGCGGTATCGTGCCGCCCATCCCTTTGCCGCGCCGCCGGATCGGCGGCACCCGCGTTACGTTTCATGAGCCGCTGAGGATCGGCGACGAAATCACGCGGGTCACCGAGATTGCCGATATTCGAATCGACGAGGGGCCGAACGGAGCCATGGCAACCATCGTCGAGCGGCACAGCATTTCGAACAGCCGTGGCCTCGGCGTCGTGGAAGAGCGCGATTTGGTTATGCTCAGCGAAGCGAGAGCCGAAGCTGCATCCACGACTCTTCCCCCGGTTCCCGCTCAAGCAGCCTGGCGACAGGCGATCGAGCCCAATCCGCCTTTGCTTTTCCGCTTCTCGGCTATCCGATTCAACAGCCACCGGATCCACTACGATCGGGACTACGTCACTAAGGTCGAAAAGCTTCCTGGTTTAGTGGTGCAGAGTTCGCTCATATCACAGTTAATGATCGAGATGTGCCGCAAGGAGCTGCCGGCGCGCCGGCTGGCCTCGTTCGATTTTAAAAGCCTTCGCCAGATTTATGATACCGGCAGCTTCACGATAGCTGGAAACCCCGCGGCCGGTGGGCGCGAGGCTGCGCTCTGGGCACTCGATGCCGACGGCAGGCTTGCCATGACCGCGACGGCGAAGTTTGCTGCGTGAGAATTGCAAGGGGCCGCTATTCGCCCCGTGGCAAGCCTTCCGCCTTAGTCCGGATTGAAAGGCCAGGCCCCGCGCCCTTCTCGCCTCCTGCCTCGTGCCTCAAGCCTCTAAAAACGTGGCGGGGAACGATTGGAAGCCTTATTCAGTTCTAACTACAGCCAAGGTATATTGGGCATCGAGGGGGATCTATGAAGAGCGCAAAACTAATAAAGTCATTGACTGTCATCTTTCTCGCCTTCGGAGGGATCGCCTACGCGGCTGATCGGGATAGCAAGGGGACAGAGACCGCCAAGGCCATTTTTGCCGGCGGCTGTTTCTGGTCCGTGGAGTTGCTCTTCGACAAGGTGGGTGGCGTTTTTTCGACCATCTCCGGCTACACCGGCGGCACCAAAAAGAATCCGACCTACGAGGAAGTAGTCACAGGCACCACCGGCCACGTCGAAGCAGTGCAGGTTACTTATAATCCGAAAAAAGTCAGCTACGAAAAACTTGTCGACGTCTTCTGGCACAATATCGATCCGCTCACGCCCAACGCGCAGTTCTGCGACGCAGGGAACCAGTATCGGACGGTCCTCTTCTATCAAGATGAAACGCAGAAGCGCCTGGCGGAAAAATCCAAGAAGGCTCTGCAAAGCCGTTTCAAACAGCCGATCGTGACCGCAATTGTTGCGGCATCACAGTTCTATCCGGCTGAGGATTATCACCAGGACTTCCACCTGAAAAACCCGGTACGCTATCAGCTCTACCGCGCCGGCTGCGGCCGTGATCGGCGACTCGAAGAACTTTGGGGAGCGGAACGGAAGTAGGAATAGCCGCCGCGCCTGACGGCTATTGAGACGAAAGACAAGACAGGGTTTTTCAACACCCTAATTCTTATTGACTTTACGCGAGCGCAGTCGAATAATGCGCTGGCCGTTTGTCCGGGA
>JACPSF010000436.1 GCA_016193385.1 Deltaproteobacteria bacterium | reverse complement strand
CCAGGCTGATCAGGGACGGGATCAATATCTCGGTCTACGCGATCAGCGGCGACTCCTATTCGCACTCGCAGAACACCGGAAGGTATCTTGAGACCGCCCTGGAGAATATCGACATGTTTCTCGAAGAGGCGCCCAAATCCGAGGGGATGATCTCGCTGATCAAGACGCGCGCGGACCTCCCGGAGGCAGCGCGTCCCGGCAATATCTCCTTCCTGCTCCACTTCGAGGGAGGGATGCCGCTTCAGGGGAGCATCCGCCAGCTCAGGAACTTCTACCGCCTGGGACTCCGTTCGATGCAGCTCACGTGGAACTTTCGCAACGAGCTGGGTGACGGAGTCTGGGAGAACCGCACCAAAGGGGGGCTGACCCGCTTCGGTGTCGAGGTGATCCGGGAGATGAACCGTTTGGGGATGGTGGTCGATCTGGCTCATATCAACCGCGAAGGCTTCTTCCAGGCTTTGGAGGCGGCCGAGGCCCCTTTGATCGTAAGTCACGCCAATGCCTGCGGCATGCTGGACAACCCGCGTAACCTCGCCGACGACCAGATTAAGGCGATTGCCGCCCAAGGCGGCCTGGTGGGCATTCTGGCCTTGCCGGCGCGCGTGACCAAGAAAGGCGCTGCCCTGGAAGATCTCTTGCACCACCTGGACTACATGGTGAAGCTCGTGGGTGTGGAGCATGTTGCCCTGGGGCTCGATTTCGTCAAATACGACGGGCCCCGCACGCTCAAGGATCAACACCATCCGCTGCATGAGCCCGAGCTTATCAAAGACTTTGAAGAGGTCGAGGATTTACCCAAGCTCGTCGAGGGGCTGATTCGGCGCGGATACCATGAAAGTGAGATCGCCCGGATCCTGGGGGGGAACTATCTCCGGGTCCTCAAGAAGATCCTTCCCGAGCAGTCGATCTTAT
Source organism: Deltaproteobacteria bacterium (assembly GCA_016193385.1). The sequence continues at coordinate 11,572 of JACPSF010000436.1, read as the reverse complement.
AAATTTTTCTGAGGAGGTCGCATGCGAAAGGTAAAGTTGGGATTACTTCTTCTGCTCTCGAGTCTTATTTTCCCGCTCGCGGCCCAGGGGAGAATTATCGTGGGTCTCTCCTCCGTGAACCTGGCGTTCTTGCCGGTGTACGTGGCTCAGGAGAAGGGTTTCTTCAAGGAGGAAGGGTTGGACGTCCTTTTGGTCATGTTCAACGCCGGGGCGACCAATCTCCAGGCCCTGATCGGCGGCGATGTGCAAATTATGGGGAGCGCTTTCGTCGAGACCATCGGGGGTAAGGCGGCCGGGGTGGACGTCACGAACTTCTGGGGCATCTGTAATCTGATGCCGTTTCAGCTCTACTCTCAGCCCAATTTCAAATCGATGAAGGAGGCCAAGGGCAAGAGATTTGCCATCAGCCGGTTTGGCTCCCTGACCGATTATCTCACGCGCGCAACGCTGCATCATTTCGGTATCAATCCCAAGGAGGTCACGATCCTTCAGATCGGCAGCACCCCGGCCCGCTTCGCTGCGCTTTCGGCAGGCGGGGTCGATGCCACCGTGGTTTGGTTCCCGGTTACTGAGATAGCCAAATCCCAAGGCTATATTCAACTCTTCGATCTCAAGGAAATCTTTCCGGAGTGGCCTTACGAGACTTTTGCCGCGCGCGAGTCATGGCTGGCCAAAGAAAAGCCGCAGGCGATCAAGTTCCTGCGCGCTTATCAAAAGAGCGTCAAGCATACTCTGGAGAACCGGGAGGATGCCCTGAAGGCGATCCGGAAGTACGTCAAGATGGACCCGGCCTATGGCCCCGCAGGTTATACCCAGTACCGCGACTCTTTTCCGCTCGACGGAAAAATCGCTGAAAAGGCGATTCCTGTCGTCATCGAGCAGGAATTTGAAAGCGGCAGGATCAAGAAAAAACTTTCCGTGGATGATCTGGTCGACCGATCTTACATGAAGCTTTTAGGCGGAAAATAGGCTCGCCGCTCAAAGGCGTGGTCTTTCTTCATAGGTTGACAACCCCGGGGAGATTGCGTAAAAAATTTTAACCCTTGCGCAGTTTAATCTGCGAATTCATGGTTGAGGAGGGCTTCATGCCGAAAAGCCTTAGAAGCTTCTTGGAAGAGTGCCAGAGAGAAATTCCCAACGAGGTGGTCCATGTGACCAAAGAAGTTGATCCGGCTCATTACGACGTCACCGCCATCATCAAGCACCTTGGGGCGGAGAAAAAATTCCCGATTCTGATTTTTGATCGGCCTTTGAACCTGCATGGGCGGGCGGGCGAGTTCAAGCTCGTCATGAACTGTGAGATTTCCCAGCGCAAGACCCAAATCGCTCTGGGCGTGCCGAAGGAGATGAACCGCACCCAAATGGCAGAGGTGTGTCTGGAGCGCGAGGAGCATCGCATTCCTCCGGCCATTGTGGCTAAGAAAGACGCGCCGGTCAAAGAGGTGGTGAAGGTGGGCAGGGACGTGGACATCTTCGAGCTTCCGATCATGCGCCACCATTATATGGACGGCGGCCCCTACATCGTGCTTTCCACGGTCACGAGAGACCGCAAGAGCGGAATTTATAACTGCTCGTATCACAGGATGGAGGTGAAGGCGAAAAACCGGACCGCGCTTTATGCCTCTCCCCGCCATCTGTGGAAGATCTTCCGCGATCATGAGGACCACAACATGGAGTGTCCGGTGGCGACGGTCCTGGGGCATCACCCGGCCTACCATATGGGGGCTTGTTACAGCGGCCCGTTCGAAGTCAGTGAGTTCGATATCATCGGAGGTTACCTTCAGGAGCCTCTGCGCCTGACTCCTTCCGAGACCTGGGGCGAAGACTTTCTGATCCCGGCTGATGCCGAGATCGTCATCGAGGGCGCGTTGATTCCGGGAAAGAGGGTAGTGGAAGGCCCATTCGGCGAGGCCCCGGGCTATCTTGGCCCGCAGCGCTATACGACCTGCGCGCACTATGAGGTCCGCGCTATCAACTACCGCAGGGGCGGGATGTACCAATCGGTCATCACCCCGGAGGGGGACAAGCCGTGGATGGACCTGCCGCGAGAAGGGGCTTACCTGCGCCGCTGCCGTGAGGCTGTTCCGGGGGTCACAGCGGTTTGCAAGATGGGACGTCACGCGCACTACAACGTTTTCATCTCGATGAAGAAGATGTCCGAGGGAGATCCCGGACGCGCTGCGGCAGCCGCCTTGACCTTCGATCACACCAAGAACGTGTTCGTCTTCGATGATGACATCGATGTCTACAACCCGACCGACATACTCTGGGCGCTGGCGACGAGGGTGCAGCCCCACCGGCAGGTCTCGGTCCTCCAGCCCCTGTTCCGGGGCAACTTTTTGGATCCATCGTTGGTCGATGAGATCAAAACCTCAGGGATGATCATCGACGCCACAAGGCCGCTCGACCGTCCTTTCTCTCCGGTCTCGAAGTGCCCGGACGATGCGATGGAGAGAATCAAGCTGGAGGACTACATTCCGGGAGAGATCTTACAGCACATTCCGGTCGACCGGACGACGTACTGGTGCTGATTAATTTTGGATTTTGAATTGTGAATTTTAGATTTAATTTAAAATGAAAAATTTAAAATTGGAAATTGTTTTGATGAGGTAAAACAATGGGCCAAGCAGTAGAAGTGTCGTGTCCGAAATGCAAACAGATCTTTGTGATCAACCCCCACCTGTTGGGGTCGGGGATGGATTTTCACTGTCCCTTCTGTGATCTCTATTTTCCCGAAAAAGACAGTCCGAAGATAAGAAAGTGATTTTTCAGTTCCTCGGAGACGAGTCTTCCAGCCGCAGGCAATGGGCCAGTGCCTTGAGGAGGTCGTCGGACTCCCTAGCTAATAGCGTCCGCCGGGGAATTTTCGCAGCAGATTGCCATGAGCCAAAAAGTCTTCGACCGTCGCGCTCCTGTGCCTGCGGCTCTCTTCCTCGCCTCCTCAGAACTGTCGGCGAATGGGTGAAGGGGTCGTGGGACACGCCGGTTAAGCTGAGAGGTAGAGGATGAAGGCCAGTCAGATGCTCGAGGTTGCAGGCACTTCTGCCGCACGCATGGACGGCATCGAGAAGGTTACAGGGAAGGCCGTGTATACGGGCGACCTCGAGCTTCCCGGGATGGCCTTTGCCAAGGTTTTACGCAGCTCTATGCCCCACGCCCGGCTCGTCAGGGTCGATGCCCGCAAGGCCGAGGGCTTGCCCGGAGTCCTGACCGTTCTCACGCGCGACGACATCCGGAGCCTCAATTACCGCTACGGCGCCACCTATAAAGATCAATCGATCGTCGCCGTGGATAAGGTGAGGTACGTGGGCGATCCGGTCGCCGCCGTGCTCGCGGTGAACGAGGGTACCGCCGAGGAGGCGTTAGGGCTGATCGATGTGGAGTACGAAGAGCTGCCGCCGGTGACGAGCATCGAGGAGGCCATCGCGCCGGGCGCGCCTTTAGTCCATGAGACCGAATCCGTCAAGGCCGAGCTGCGGGGCGTCCGGTATGGCGCGCCGGAAAGGTTCAAGGGAACGAACGTCTGCTATTATTTCGGCTACGGTCAGGGCGACGTGGCAACGGGGTTCGAGAAGTCGGATTGCGTGTTCGAGGACGTTTTCCGCTTCCCCAAGGTCCAGCACTACTCCCTGGAGCCTCACGTAAGCATCGCCCATTTCCAGGACGGCCGGCTCATGGTTTGGACCTCTTGCCAGGATCCTTTCAACTTGCGCGACCATCTGGCCGCCATGTTCAAACTCCCTTTGAGTCGAGTCCGGGTGATCGTCCCTTACGTGGGCGGCGGTTACGGCGGAAAGCTCTACGTAAAGACCGAGCCGATTGCCGCGGCGCTCTCTTGGAAAGCCCGCCGTCCCGTGAAGCTGGCGCTCAGCGTGGAGGAGAGTTTTAAAACCATCACCCGCCATCCGGCGCGCGTCCGCATCAAGACCGGGGTGACCCGCGACGGGCGTCTGTTGGCCAGAGAATGCGAAATTTACATGGATACGGGCGCCTATGCCGATGCCGGCCCGCGCGTAACGCAAAAGGCGGGCTATCGCGCGCTGGGCCCCTACCGCATCCCACAGGTCAAGGTGGAGGCGCATGGGGTCTACACCAACACGGTTCCCGCCGGGGCTTTCCGCGGCTTCGGCTCGGTCCAGGTCACCTGGGCGTACGAATCACAGATGGATTTGATCGCCGAGCGATTGGGCATCGACGCTCTGGAATTGCGGCTCAAGAATCTGCTGAAAAAAGGCGAAGAGTACACCCCGGGGGACACCCCCGTGGATTGCGACCTGAAGGAGGGCCTGCTCAAGGTAGCGCGGGCGCTCGATTGGAAACACAAGCCGACCAAACCTTACCGTGGCAAAGGGCTGGCGTGCTGCATCAAGGATGCGGGCGGGACCTTCAAGATCGCAGGCGCTACGGTGAAGATGTCGTCTGACGGCAGCGCGGTTTTGCTGACCGGAACGGTGGAGGTTGGGCAGGGTCCGCGCACGGCCTTGAGCCAGGTGGTGGCCGAGGAGCTGGCCTTGAGCCTGGATCAGATCGCCGTGGCCGAGCTCGATACGGACGTCACGCCGTACGACGTATCGACCAGCGCCAGCAGCTCCACGACCGTCATGGGGCTCGCCGTGCAGCGGGCGGCGCAGGACGTCAAGAAACAGCTCCTTCAAGCCGCCGCCAAGGTGATGGGAGAAAAAGTAGACCGGCTGACACTCAAAGCGGGAAAGGTCCACGGCTCGAAGGGAAAGGGAGTTCCCTATAATAAAATCATCGCGGATTATTTCGGCAGCAGAGCGGGCGAGTTCATCGGCAAAGGGCTTTACCGGGACAAAAAGAGCAAGCGCGCTCTCCTAGGATCCCCCACGACTTTCTGGGAGGTAGGTTGGGGTGGGGCCGAGGTGGAGGTAGATCCGGAGACAGGCGTGATACGCTTGCTCAAGTATGTCTCCGCGTCGGATGTTGGAAAGGCTATCAACCCGATGCAGTGCGAAGGCCAGGACGAAGGCGGCGTCCTTTTCGGGATCGGCCATACTCTGTACGAGGAGATGATCTATCAGGACGGACAGCTCCTAAACCCGAACCTGATCGACTACCGGGTGCCTACGTTCCGCCACCTGCCGGATGAGTTTCATTCCTTTCTGATTGAGAACCGCAACGGGCCCGGGCCTTTCGGCGCTAAAGGCATGGGTGAGGGCGGTCTTCTCCCCGTGGCCTCCGCGATCGGCAATGCCGTGGCCAATGCCGTGGGCATTCGCTTCTACGATCTTCCGCTTACGCCCCCCAGGGTGTGGCGTGCGTTGCACGCCAAGGAATCCTCCGGCACGTAACCCGCTGCGCTGCGCGGCTGTGAAGAGCTGAGAAGTTCGCAGGAGGCCGCCAAGTCAGCACAACCTGAACAGGAGAAATTGACATGTAAGCGACCGCGTGATATCCGTACGAGCTTTCCGCGCCGGGGTGAAGAGGGATCGGTTCTTTCACCGCCGGGCAGATTGCCGCAGGACGCGTTCGGTTTCATGGGGACAGGGCTAAGGGAGGAGCTATGAGCACGCTCGATCAGCCGCTTCTCATTGCCAACAGCAACTATCATGTCGGGCAGCAAATAGCGATCCGGGTCGCTGAGGAGCAAGGATATTTTCGCGCGGAAGGGTTTACGAACTACGAATATGAGGGTCGCGGACTCATCCCAGGACCGGCGGAGCTTGAAGGACTGGCCCTGGCCGTGAAAGAGCATGGGCTGGATATCATCACAGCGGTCAATGTGGAATCCATCGTTTTCCAGCGCTCCAAGGGGGCTGACCTCTATATCGTTAGCGGTTGGCGCTACGAGAGCAATCCCGACCTCAAGTGGCACGCCGCCAAGGGCATCAAGGAGCTGAGAGAGCTCCGCGGACGTAAAATCGGCAGCCGTGAGCCGGGCGACCTCACACAGATCACCATGTCTAAAGCCTTGCGCACGGCGGGCGTGGACCCGGAGAGGGAGGTCGAGTGGGTTTATGACCCTGTCTTCGCCTACCGAACTAATCCTGGCCATGCCGAGATGCTGAGATCGGGGAAGGTGGATGCGGTGTCGTCCGGGCCGCCCTTTTCCGAGCAGCTTGAAAAAGAGGGTTACGGGTTGATTTTGGATCCCAAGACGAAATTCCCGCGTGGGAGGCTTGGAAAAGTCATCATCGCGACTGAGAGGACCATCGAGCGCCGCAGGGACGAGCTGTCTGCGTTCCTTCGCGCTATTGTTCGGGCCTTCTGGTTTATGCGGGATCGGGATCATTTTCAATATCTTCGTGACCTTGAGCTCCGACTACGCCGCGAAAGCCACAACGACGAAGAGCGAGTCGTATGCCTTCTCAGCAGTCCGGAAAAGGTCGAGGGCTGGACGTTGCCGATCGATCTCAGGGTCCCACAGGCGGACATTGAGGAGGCCATTCAAGAGATGGCACGGTGGGGAAAGCTGGACCGCCCCTTCTCGGTAAGAGAGGTCGTGCGGGATGATGTCGCGGTCCAAGCCTACAAAGCAGTCAGCGATAGAGCGGAACTCCAGTCGGCCTTGGGCAAGGCCCGGGCGGCAGTTCAGAAGTACGGCTTCTGAGGAGTGAAAGTGACCTTGACAGTTCCCCAGCGGAGCCAGGGAGGAGTACGATGAGCCTTTACCAGGTGCAAAAGTTGCTCTTTAACGTCCACAACAATCTTGACCTGCGCAAGAGCTACCTAGCCAAGCCCGAGGAAATCGCACAAGCGTATGACTTCAGCGAAGAGGAAAGGCGCGCCTTGCGATCCAGAGATATCGGATCGCTCTACCGGATGGGAGTCAATCCCTGGCTCCTCTTTCAGTTTGCGCACATAGTGGGAATGGATAACGCGGAATACTTAAAGCAGATACGAGGAGAATGAAAAATGGGAAAAATCGTGCTTGGTCTGGCAGCTCCCCACAATCCCAACATTACATCCCGACCTGAGAGCATGACCGATGATGAGCGCCATCAGCTCATTAGTGGGTTCGGGCGTCTCAACAAGAGCCTTTCCGAGGCTTCTCCGGATTGTCTCCTTGTCCTCACTACGGATCACCTGACGAATTTCTTCTATCATAATAATCCGATGTTTTGCCTCGCCGTTTCAGACACCTGCTCCGGACCGGCCCCCAAAGAGATGGCGTACCTGCGCGTCCCGCGCGCCACCTTAAAAGTAGACACGGCGTTGGCGCGCGGGCTGCTCCATTATGGAATCGAAAACGAGATCGACTTCTCTTATTCCGAGGAGATGGTTTTGGATCACGCCTTCATGGTCCCTTTGAACTTTATCACCCCGCGCATGGATCTTCCCATCGTGCCGTTTCACATCGGGACCCTGCTGGCGCCCGGGCCGACAGCTCGCAGGTGCTACAAGTTGGGCCAGCATATTCGCCAATTCATCAGCAACCAGTACGAGGGCAAAGTGGCGGTGCTCGTCAGCGGCAGCATCTACAGCGACGTCGGAGGCCCGACGATGGGTTGGGTCGATACGGCGTTCGAAAAGGATTTCCTTGAGCTGGTCAAGGCAGGAAACGTAGACGAGTTCGCCCGCAGGGTGACTCCGGAAAACCTCAACAAGGCTGGGGTTTCCAACGAGCTTCTCGCCTGGGTGACGCTCTTGGGCGTCTTGGGACCTGTCAAGGCCACGTACACAGAATATATTTGGGCCAAGGGCTGGTCCTCCGGAGCGGCGTCGCTTGTCGCGTGGAATCCCTGAGGCAACTGCGTAAGTAAAGAGACCCCGACGCCGCCGGCTTTCGCGCGTCGAAAGCCTACGAACTCATATGGCTTCGCACCCAGGAAGGAGATCCTTAGATAGAGCGGGGACCAGAGGGATGTGTTTGGCTAGGTTGAAGGCATCAGACCTTGTGCGCTTAGGAACTCAACCACAAAGGCATAAAAACCAGCGGGGTCCTCTATACAGCACGCATGACCGGTTGCGGGAAGGACTCTGTGGATCGCGCCAGGTATCCCGGTGGCTGTCCTTCGGCCGGCCTCCAGTGAGATATCAAATTCTCCGTTGATGACCAGGGTAGGAACCTTTAACGAACTGAGGCGGGTTTTCATTTCGGCCCCGGCGCGCGCGCGAAATATTTGTGCGATCGACTCCCCCGAGAGCCATGCTCCCCTCTCGGCGAATATTTGGAGCAGATACCTTCCGAGTTTTGTCTTTGGAAACTCCGGGCTCACGAGCTCTTCCAAATGTCGAATATGATACTTTTCAACACCGATCTCAGTATATCCGTGAATCCTTTCCTCAGTGTGAGCGCCGCCCCCGCTGCTTCCCCCTACGAGGATCAACGTCTTAAACATCTCGGGGTGGTCGAGCCCTAGGAGAAGGGCAATGCCCGATCCCACGCTCGCTCCGCCAAGGATCGCCTGTTTGACCTCTTCCTGGCGGCAAACTCCCAAGACGTCTTCTGCCATGTCCTGAAGGCTGAATTCATGGGTGGGTTTATCTGACCGTCCGTAACCGCGGATATCGATGGCGATGATCTTAAAGTACGTTGAAAAGTGGGCGATCTGGTACATCCAGAGATTGTGGTCAAAGGGGTTCGCATGAACCAGCACAAAGGGAAATCCTTCCCCGCAGATCTCATAATGGATTCTTATTCCGGTAGCTATGGAGTAAGGCATCTCCCATCCCTTTCTTTACCGGCTCATATACCGGCCGGTTCCGGGCACTCCAGTAAAGAAGCGCCAAAATTGAAAAACGGTGCTCGTACAGCAAGGCCATCGTTTTTCTCCTGTCTTCTTTAGCCCCTTTCGACCCTCAATTCCTACTGCGCTTTTTTGAATACGCCGCGCTAACATCCAAATCCTTTGAATTCCTTTAGCATGTTACCCAGATCGATACGGTTAAGAACTTCTTGTGGCACTCTAGCCCTCGGTGGGTAAGGGGTCGGTGGCGCCGGCTTGGTGGCATCCACAATCAGGGCCGAGATCATGACGGGAGTCTTGGTACCGTCAGGATGAAACTCATAGCCCACAGGATTCAGCCCTCCGGGGCCGGCCAACCTGGGGAGCAGCGTCAGGTCTCTCTCCATATAGCAGCGAGTCCCAATAGCCCAGAGGACCTCTGCATCATTAAAGACATCGATGTCGTCATCTACGATCACCACCGTTTTCAGATTGAAGGGCTCGACATTGAGGGCGGCCATTGCGGCCCTTTTGACATCCATTTCCGATTCTTTCTTGATCGAGATGTAGCAGTACATACGGCCATGGCTGGGAATATTCACGTTCTTCACGCCCGGAACGTACTGTTTGATGGTTCGGTAAATGACCCCCATTCGGGGGAGACTACCCAAAACCGTGTGCTCCCGATTGGAACTGAAAACATCATAGTAGATAGCGTCCTTACGCATCGTGATTGCCGTGACTCTTATAAATGGCTTGTCGCCCTCGGCCACGTAGGTTCCTGGCCACTCCGCAAAGGGTCCCTCGAACGCCCGTTCACCAGGAGGTATCTTTCCCTCAATGACGATCTCTGCTCTGGCCGGGACCAGCAAATCCACGGTCTCTGCAGGCACCACTTCAAGGGGCTCGCCCAGAAGGGCTCCGGCCTCTTCCAATTCTCCACCTATACCCGGGAGTGTGGAAACAGCGGCCATGACGTAAGCCGGATGGTGGCCGATAGCGATAGCCACCTCCATTTCTCTCCCCAGCTCTTCATGCCTTCGCCGAATATGAGCCCCATGATGTGTGTCCCACATCCAAACACCCAACTGCTGCTCTTTTTGCACCTGTATCCGGTACATGCCGGCATTCAACACGCCGGAATCGGGATCCTTACAGATCAAAGTATCGCCGGTGATATAGGGGCCGGCGTCAAGCTCGTTGTGAGTGGGAACCGGTAGAATGGACATCCTGGCTTCGTTGCCCTTGAGGATGACCTCTTTAACCGGCGCCTTCGATTTATCGACAATTTTGGGCGGGATCTTGGCAGAAGGACGGTTGGCGTAATCCGGAACCATACTTGCCGTGGTCGTCCCAACAGCTAAAGCCAAGCGGTCATAGCTGGCCGTGAGATTAATGATAACGGGCAATCGGGACCCACGAACCTTGCGGCAAAAAACCGCAGGAAAGCGATTCTGGCTAGCCAGCTTAGAAGCTACTCCCGTTATCCCGAACTTGGGATCTACCTCTTCATCCACCACCAGGATATCACCCGGACGCTCCCTGACCACCTGATCCATAAAGGTTCGCATATCCTTGGCCATGTGACATTCTCCTCCCTTGAGTCAGTCTTAGACATTGTTGTTTTTGTCTGCCGTTTCAAATGGAAATTTTTGAGATGGGAAAACATAGCTCCCTCCTTGAAACAATTAGTCTCGATTGTCAAGCCCGAATGACACGATCTCCGCCAGCTTACGTCCTTGCCCTTTTTTCCCCTTGTCAGAACACGCCCCTCTCGCGTAAAATCGGTTGAAATTTAAGAGCATGGAAGGACGAGACAACTCATGCCGGGAACCACTAACGGCAGATGAGGCCGGCGCTATGAGATTCCGAAGACAAGGTCACAAGGGGTCAAATCCGCTCATGGCTCTTTAACAGAGAGGGTGGAAAATGATTGGGGAGTCTTTTCATAATCTTCATTCAGGTTACCCGCGTTTGGAATGCAGGCAGGTTCACCTGCGCACCATGTGCAGGCAGGAAGGTGGCCGATGAGCGGACGAAGGAGCGATATAATGAAGACAATACCTTACCGCTAACTTGACGTTATAGCTTTGGGGCTCTGGTTATCTAAAGCCCTTTCTCTGTTCACGTTTTACATTTGTTCAGGAATCGTGTACAATCACGAACAATGAACAAGTGAGGGCATTGTCATGGGTACGGTTAAAACTGACATAGGCAATAATACTCAAGACATACAACTACTTAGAGAGGTCTTAAGGGCATTTGAGGAGACAACCGCGAGGCCTGCCACTATCATAGCAACTGAACTTCGACTACCCCAAGGAGTTGCCGACGCGGAAGTTCAGCTGGATGAGGGCAGGCGACTAATTGTGGAAGTAAAGCATACTCTGAAGCCGACGACCCTCGGTCACGCACTGGCCCAGCTGCAGCGCTTCGGACGGCCTGGCTTACTGGTGACTCGCTATGTTGCGCCGCCAATGGCTGAGCGGCTCAAGCAACTTGACGTGCCTTTCCTGGACGCGGCCGGAAATGCTTACGTCCGAACTCCTAAAATGCTGATCTACGTGACCGGTCGCAAGCCCAAACAGCCGGCACCGACCGAGCGCACGGTTCGCGCCTTTCGACCGACAGGACTGAAAGTCATCTTTGCAATCCTTTGCGTTCCTGAGTTAACTGAGGCGCCTTACCGTAAGATCGCGGAAGAAGCGGGTGTAGCTCTAGGCACGGTCGGCTGGACGTTTTACGACCTGAAACACCTCGGATACTTGCGACCAACCAGACCTAAGGGCGGCATTATTGAAAAGCGCGACCAGCTTATCAACGCCTGGGTTGAGGCTTACCCGCAGCAACTTAGGCCTCGACTTCGGCCTCGGCGTTTCAGAGTGAAAGAAATTGACTGGTGGAAGAGAGAAGACCTTGCCCGACTCGATATGTGGTTGGGT
>JACPSF010000435.1:1318-20153 GCA_016193385.1 Deltaproteobacteria bacterium | reverse complement strand
TGACGCGCATGGGGGCGATCATCTTCCCACCGGTACCGGCCTTTTACCATCGGCCCAAGACGCTCGATGACGTGATCAACCAAACCGTTACCCGCATCCTCGACCAGTTCGGGATCGAGGCGACCCTCTTCGAGCGATGGAGCGAGGAGGGCATGAGCCGCCATCCCGAAGCGGTCAATCCATCCTCCTCGCCTGCCGGGAAAAAAGGCGGGCCAGCGGCAAAAAAGCAGCGATGAGACTCCACCGGCCAATTTATGGCACGCAGTAGGGCCAAGAAAACCCTCTCGGCGACCCAACAAAGGAAAAAGGAACACCTGGAGCTTTGTCTCGACGGCGAGGCCGTGAGAGGGCCCGGCGGGACCGGCTTTGATCGCTACGCTTTTCGACACAACGCTCTTCCTGAAGTCGATATTGATGAGATCGACTTAAGCACCACTTTTCTCGGCAAACCGCTTCAAGCGCCCCTTTTGATCTCCTCCATGACCGGTGGGTTTGATCTGGCCCGCAAGGTCAACCGGAATTTGGCTGAGGCCGCTCAGCGATTGGGCCTGGCAATGGGGGTCGGCTCCCAGAGGGTGGCCTTGGAGGAGCAAAGCGTGGCCGATTCCTTTAAAGTTAGAGACCTGGCGCCGGACATCCTTCTGCTCGGCAACCTCGGAGCCGTCCAGCTCAACTACGGCTACGGCGTGGACCACTGCCGCCGGGCGGTGGAGATGATTCAAGCCGATGGGCTGATCCTCCATCTGAACGTTTTGCAGGAGGCTATCCAGCCCGAAGGCAATCGGAACTTTAAGGGGTTGACCGAAAAGATCGCTGAGGTGTGCCGCCGGCTTGAGGTCCCGGTGGTGGCCAAGGAGGTGGGCAGCGGAATTTCGGGCGAAGTCGCTTCGCGCCTTGAGCTGGCCGGGGTCAAGGCGATTGATGTGTCCGGACGAGGCGGAACCTCGTGGTACTCGGTGGAGGCCAAGAGGGCGGCCCAAAAGGGGAAGGCTGTGGATCTTACCTTTGCCGACTGGGGAATTCCTACCGAGGAGGCCCTGGTGGAGGTACGAGCGGCTGTGCCGGATTTGGAAGTAGTTGCCTCGGGAGGGATCCGCAACGGACTGGACATTACCAAGGCCATCGCATTGGGCGCGAACATCGCCGCCATTGGACAGCCCTTGCTGGCGCCGGCTTTGGAGTCGGCCCAGACCGTGATAAAATACTTGAGTGGGATCATTGCCGAAATCAAGGTGGCGATGCTTTGCGTGGGAGTTGTGAACCTCAAGGCGCTCACCAAGACGCCTCTCATACGGCGGTAAACGCTAATTTTAGATTTTGGATTTTCGATTTTGGATTAGCAGAGTATGTCTGAGGAACTCAAGCAGCAGATCCTGAGTTACATGGAGAGTCACAACACGATGACGCTCGGGACCAGCCACGGCGATGTTCCTTGGGCCGCGACGGTCTTTTACGCCAGCGACGGGCTGCGACTTGATTTTTGCGCCGCCCCGGATTCTCGCCATTGCCAAAACTTAGCAGCGAATCCTCGAGTCGCAGTGACAGTTCAGGAGGACTATCGGGATTGGCGTAGAATCAAGGGCATCCAGCTCGAAGGGAAGGTCGTAGCCGTGGATTCTCTTGTTGAAAAGGGGAAAGCGATGATCGTTTATGCGCGCAAGTATCCCGAAGTCATGAAGATCTTTACCAACCCGGCAAGCGGTCTCCTATACCAGGCCTTTCTAAAGGTAAAGTTCTACTGTGTGGTTCCGGAGCGGATTTTTTATATCGACAATGAGCAGGGTTTCGGCAAAAGACAGGAATTTATGATCCGGGAGTCAACGGTTTAGCCCTGTAGACCGTCTAATAATCAAGTAGGGGAGAGATATGTCCCAGCTCCTTGGCAAAGAGTTGACTGAAGAGCTTTTTAACCGGCTCAACGGAGAAGATGTAACATCCAAGACGGGTAAGGCCATTGTCTTGGTCACGGTGGATGACAAGGGATGGGCCCATCCGGCCATGTTCTCCTACTATGAGGTTGTGGCCAAGAGTCGCTCCAGGATCGACCTTGCGATTGCCAGGACGAGTACTACGGCCAAGAACCTGAGGCGGACAGGCAAGATCACCCTTTTGATCACTGACAGCGGCATGAATTACTACCTCAAAGGAGACGCTAGAGAAGTCAAGGAATCGATGGTGGGGGTATCTTTTATGTCTCTATTTCGGGTGGATCTGGCACAGCTCTTGGAGGATCAGGAGCCCGATGCCGAAATCACGAGCGGTGTCACTTTCAATCGCCGGCAGAAGAAGCAGATTCTCGAGCTAGTGGAAAAAGTTTTTCAGGGTGTCCGGGGGGAGCCGTGACGCGCAAACGAGTCATCACACTTATAGCCGCTCTACTTCTGGTCGCGGTAGCGGCATTTGAATTCTGGCGCTTCGGCAACAGCGCCAAGGAGTCGTCCTACGTCACAATGCCGGTACAACGGAACAATATCATTCAGGTGGTATCGTCTACCGGGACCCTGCAGGCCGTCGTCACGGTTCAAGTCGGGAGCCAAGTTTCTGGGACCATCGATAAGCTCTTTGCCGATTTCAACACAAAGGTTAAGGCGGGGCAGGTTGTCGCCCAACTCAATCAAGACAAGTTCAAGGCGTCCGTGGATCAGGGGCGGGCCAACGTCCTCGCCGCTCAATCCAACTTAGCCAAAGCTAAAGTCGGCGTCGCCGACGCGCTGCGGACGTTGGAGCGGAATCGGGAGCTGAGAAAGCGGGACTTAATGGCTCAGAGCGAACTCGATGCGGCTCAGACCGCCTACGATGCCGCGCTGGCGCAAGTCGAAGTCAACAAGGCCCAAGTCGCCCAAGCGCAAGCTGCTTTGAATCAAACCAAGGTGGATCTCGACAATACCACTATTCGATCCCCCGTGGAGGGCATTGTCATCTCGCGCAATGTGGACGTCGGCCAGACGGTGGCCGCCTCACTACAGGCGCCGACTTTGTTTACCATTGCAAACGACCTGTCAAAGATGGAAGTGCATACCAGCGTTGACGAGGCGGACGTCGGCAGTATCTGGGAGGGGCAAGAGGTTACGTTTACGGTGGACGCCTATCCGGCGCGCCGTTTTACGGGTAAGGTTCACCAGGTGCGCAACGCCGCAACGGTCGTGCAAAACGTAGTGACCTATAATGCTGTTGTGCGAATCGACAACAAAGAGTTGCTGCTCAAGCCCGGTATGACCGCCAACGTGCACTTTTTGGTAAGCCAGAAAGAAGGTGTTTTGACTATTCCGAATATGGCGGTCCGCTTTAAGCCACCCGAGCAGAAAGACGAAGCCCAGGAATTGTTGCGTCAGGAGCAAAGCAGGGCGGCGCCTAGAGTAGGTGCTAGACGGACCAGCCGCTCGGGTGGCGGCGGCGGAGGAGGGGGCGGACGCCGCGTGCGAATCTACGTTCTAAAGAATTTGAAAGCGCAGCCTGTCGAGGTCCAACTCGGCATCACTGACGGATCGAAGACCGAGGTTAGGGATGGTGAACTCAACGAGAACGATGCCGTCATCATTGGTATGGCAAGCGGCGCGAGCGCGCAGAGCAAAGCAGGGGTCGCAAACCCGTTCCAACCACAGCAGCCGCGGGGATTTGGCTTCCGATGAGCGAAGTGATCCGTGTTGAGGGCCTCCACAAGACCTATCGCATGGGAGACGTGGAGGTGCCGGCGCTGCGCGGCGTTAGTCTGACCATTGACCGAGGAGAGTTTGTCGCCGTCATGGGTTCCTCGGGCTCCGGCAAGTCTACCTTTATGAATATCTTGGGTTGTCTGGACCGCCCCACGAGTGGCAAGTATTTTCTGGAGGGCGAGGAAGTCGGATCGCTGACGCCGGACGAGTGGGCGCACATCCGCAACAAACGCATCGGTTTCGTCTTCCAAGGGTTCAACCTGCTCGCGCGGACGACGGCTCTGGAGAACGTCGAGCTGCCGATGATGTACAACGGCTTTGCGGGCAAACAGCGGCATGAACGGGCGGTGGAAGTCCTTTCGCTGGTCGGACTCGAGGAGCGGCTCGATCACACCTCGAACCAGCTATCCGGCGGACAACAGCAAAGGGTGGCCATCGCCAGGGCCCTGGTGAACCGTCCGTCCTTGGTTCTGGCCGACGAGCCAACGGGGAATCTTGATTCAGCCACCGGCGCCGAAATCATGTCGTTTTTCCAGCGACTCAACGCGGGACAGAGTATTACCGTTGTTCTTGTAACCCACGAGCGAGATATTGCGGAGTATGCTCGGCGGCGGGTGGTGTTTCGTGATGGAGTGGTTGTCTCTGATGATAAAAAGGTTCAAGAGCCAGAAGGGTTGTAAGGGTTCAAGGGCTTAACGGATAAGTCAAAATGCAAAGTGCAAATTGCAAAATTCAAAATTTGAGATTTGAAATCTGCAATGCGCCGGAGGCGCTATGTGGTTCATGACCTTGAGGATCGCCCTTCGCGCTCTGGGGAGGAACAAGCTGCGTTCCTTCCTTACGATGCTTGGCATGATCATCGGGGTTGGCGCGGTCATCGCTATGGTGGCCATAGGAGAAGGTGCGAAAGCCACGATCCGTTCGCAGATCGCCAGCCTCGGAACGAACGTACTCATCGTTCTGCCCGGCACTGCTGTTCAGGGAGGTGTCAGGACCGGCTCGGGTGGCGTGAATACGCTGGTGGACAGCGATGCCAAAGCGATGATGCAGGAGCTTCCGTCCGTGGCCTTCGCGTCCCCGGCGCTGCGTCGTCCGGAACAGGTGGTGGCGGGCAATCTCAACTGGTCGACGCTAGCCCAAGGCGTTGCGCCGGAATTCGAGCACATTCGTGACTGGCAGGTGGCGGAGGGGCGCTTTCTCCACGAGGGAGACATGGAGAGCGCCGCCAAAGTCGCCGTCGTTGGGCAAACTGTGGTGGATCAACTCTTTGGTAACGATGATCCGATCGATAGCGTGCTCCGCATTAGAAACATTCCGTTTCGTGTCGTCGGCGTATTGGCGCCCAAGGGACAGAGCAGCCAAGGGACGGATCAAGACGACACCGTAATGATCCCCTACACTACGATGCAAAAGCGGCTGATGCGTATCACTTGGGTGCAAAGCATCGTCGTTTCGGCGGTGAGCGCTGAGCGGGTGCAGGAGGCACAGGAGCAGATCGGTCTGCTGCTGCGCCAGCGCCACCGGATCGGGCCGGACCGCGAGGATGATTTTATGATTCGCAATCTCTCCGACATCGCCGAAGCGGCCTCCACCAGCGCACGCGTCATGGCGGTGCTTCTCGGCAGCGTCGCTTCGATCTCGCTTCTAGTAGGCGGCATCGGCATCATGAACATCATGCTCGTTTCCGTGACAGAGCGAACGCGCGAGATCGGGATCCGCATGGCCGTCGGAGCGCGTAGCCGCGATATCATGCTTCAGTTTCTCGTCGAGGCGGTGGTGATGGCGGCGAGCGGCGGGCTTATCGGCATCCTTCTCGGCATCGGGAGCTCGATGCTGCTCAACCGCGTCGCCCAGTGGCCGACGTTGATCAGCCCGGAAATCGTCGCCATCGCCTTCTTCTTCTCCGGCGCCGTGGGAGTCTTCTTCGGTTTTTATCCCGCCCAGAAGGCAGCCCACCTCGACCCGATCGATGCGCTACGCTACGAATAACGTTCGTGGGAGAAATACGGGCTTTGTCGATGACTGGAAGCGCGCAGAGAAAAGGGAAGAAAAAGATGGACCCCTCTCTCCTCGTGATGTACGTAATTGTGGCGGCACTGGTTGTGTTGGCTTACCTCATCGAGGGGTGGGCTATGGTCCTGTCCGGCCTGCGCCTGTCGGGACACATGCTGGAAACCGTCTGGCTCCGTCTGATTTTGGGATTGCTTATGGCTGGCATGGTCCAGGTGGTCATCCCGGCAGAAGTCATCGGGCGCTGGATGGGAGCAGGCGCGGGGCTGCGCGGGATTCTGGTGGGCACAGTTGCCGGCTCGATTACCCCCGGCGGGCCCTTCGTGAATTTTCCGATCATCGCAGCCCTTCAACACAGTGGGGCTGGTTTCGGTCCTCTGGCTGCCTACCTGACTGCCTGGGGAGTCACTCCCGTCCACCGGACACTGATCTGGGAGCTCCCGTTTCTGGGGCCCAAATTCGTTTTTGCCCGGCTGTTGGCTGGCCTGCTGGCCCCGGTTTTGATCGGCCTCGCCACCCCGCCGATCATGGAGGCTTTTTCCCGGATGTTCGGGGCGAGAGTCTCCGGTTAGAGAGAGGAATGGCAGAGAAAGCGCACGCGATCTTGATCGAACATGACCATATTTACGACAAGGTTATCGCCTCTTTTTCACGGGCCCCCAGGCCCTGCAAACAGCACTCTCCAAAGTCTTGACTTCTCCGTTATGATATATTTTTGGTGATACCCAAGTTTGGGAGGGAGCGCTTTCAATCGATCCCGACCACCTCAAATCCTAGGCTTTGCGCAGCAGTCCCAAGCCGGAGGTCGTGAGTTAGGAAAAGGTCTGGCTTATCAAATTCGCGTATGGCCAAGGCCGCGGCTAAATGAAGCGCGTCCAGGGTCCCTACTACCGTCGGGAATGATTCGCTTGCTCGCTGCAGGATTGAATCATTAAGTGGCTGGATCAATAAAGTTTCGTGAACAATCCGGATATCTCTCGCTAGATCGGCCACCTCTCTGTCAGAAAGGTCACCCGAGAGACGAAGGCGGTCCACGGTCCTCAATGCTTCGACACACCACAAGCTGCTGCTGTAGGCTTTGTCCCATTTACCCCATACTTTCACTGGATTCGGTTCGTGGAAAAGCACCCGCAAGACCACGGAGGTGTCAAGGTAAACGGTCATCTACGCTGGCGGTCTTCTAAAAGTGTTTTCACGGCAGAAATAGACCGCCGGGGTTTTATCCCCTTCAGCTTACGCAGATCCTTCACTGACCGGGAAGGTTCCCTGGGCTGGGCGCTAGGTGCGGACACAGGCAGGATACGGGCAACCCTGTGCCGGTGGGATGTCACTACCACTTCTTGCCCCCCTTTTACCAGATTGAGGTAGTGGCTCAGTTTTTCTTTCAACGTAGCCACATTTACGGTAGTCATAGTCTTAATCTAGTCCTAAAATAGTCATATTGTCAATACCCACTCTTGGCCTTATTGTTGAACCAACTCAAAGTCGATTTCGCTGCGGAAGGCGTTGATGCGGGTGACCCTGATCCGAACGGCATCTCCCATGCGGAAGGTCCGTCCGGTCCGGCGGCCCTTGATGATGTTTTCCTTTTCGTAATAGTGATAGGCGTCGTCCTGGAGCGAGGAGAGACGCACCAGGCCTTCGACGAAGTAGGTTTCCAATCCGACAAAAAAGCCGAAGCTTGCCAGGCTGACGATGAAACCGTCAAATTCCTCGCCAATTTTGTCCAGCATGAACTGCGCCTTTTTGAGATCGACCATTTCCCGCTCGGCATCCATGGCGATGCGCTCCCGCTCCGAGGTGTGTTTGCCGGCTTCGACGAGGTAGGCCAGGAGATCGTCCCGTTTTTTTGGCTTTAACTTTTTTCCCTCCAGGGCGTCTTGCAAAATTCGGTGCACGATCAGGTCAGGATAACGCCGGATTGGGGAGGTAAAATGGGTATAGCAGTTTGACGCCAGGCCGAAGTGGCCGATGTTTTCCGCCGCGTAACGGGCCTGCTTCATGGCGCGGAGCAGGACCCGATTCAAGACCCGCTCCTCGGGTTTTCCGCGGCAGGCCTCAAGAATCCGCTGGAGGTCTGTGGGCTCGGTCTTTCCCCTTTTGAGGGGCAGGCGGTATCCCAGGCTCAAAAGAAACGGGGCGAGGGCTTGTAAGGTGTCCTCATCCGGCCCTTCATGGACGCGGTAGAGAAAGGGAAACGCCTTATCCCTGAGGTGGCGGGCTACGGCTCCATTGGCCGCGATCATGAACTCCTCGATGATTCGATGCGCGATCGAGCGCTCGGCCCGCGCGATGTTCTCCGGCATGCCTTGAAGATCGAGGACGATTTCCGCTTCCGGAAGGTCGAAGTCCAAACTTCCCCTTGCCCTTCGGTTCTCCCAGAGCAGCAGGGCCAGCTCTTCCATCAGGTGAAAGTGGTCGACCATCTGGCGATAGCGCTCCAGGCATTCGGGATCCCGGTCCACGAGAATGCGCCGCACTTCGGTATAGGTCATGCGCGCGTGGCTGCGGATGACCGAATTAAAAAACTGACTGCGGACGACTTCCCCTCTTGTGTTGATTTCCAAGAGGGCGGTTTTGGCCAGGCGCTCTTCGGCGGGGTTGAGGCTACAGATCCCGTTGGAGAGCTCTTCGGGGAGCATGGGGATGGCGCGGTCTGGGAAATACACGCTGGTGCCTCTCTGGTATGCATCCTGGTCGAGCGGGGTGGCGGGGCGAACATAGTGGCCGACATCGGCGATGGAGACATAGAGATAGTACCGGCCGTCCCTTTTCTCCACGCTCACCGCGTCGTCGAAATCGCGCGCCTGCTCGCCGTCAATGGTGACCGTGGGTAAGACGCGCAGATCGGTTCGCCCCGCAATCTCTCCGGGGCTTACCATCTGCGGGCAGCGGCGGGCCGCGGCCTGCGTCTCCGGCGGGAAAGAGGCCGGCAGACTGTAGCGGAACACGATGGCCCGGGCCTGGACCTCTGGATCGTCGGGATCGCCGAGGGTCTCAAAGAGCCGAGCTTGCGGGGGACTGAAGCCCGTCGCGTACCGGGAGATCTCCGCGGCGATGACCTTGCCTTTCCTCGAGCCTGGGCCACCGGGCGCCAGAGGAATGGCCGACGCTATCCTCAAGTCCATCGGAATGAGCCTGCTTTCCTTTCTCGTGGGGAATGAGAAAGCCGAAACCGTCGGGATGGGCCTGGACTCTTCCGGACACATAGTTCTGCGCTCCTGGAAGTCCGTAGCGGTTCTTCTTGAGCCTCACGATCTTTCCTTCCCTGGTCAGCTCTCTCAGACTGTCCACAATGGCCTGAAGCTCCGCGTGGGGAGCCGCGATGGCCTTTAGAATTTCCAGAGGCGTAAAGCGGCGTCGTGGGCGCGCGAGAAAATATTCCAGGACCTTTTGTTTCATTGACGGAGGAGGCGAAGTCATGACTTGGGGGAGGATTCGGTGGCGATCTCTCTCAGGAGCCAGTCCTCTCCGGGGTCGTCAGGTCGCGCGATCTCAGCCACGGGAATTTCGCTCTGGAGCGAGGCCAGGATCGCGCGGGCGATGGGCAAGAAATTATCCACGGCCAGAAGGACGATGGCGCCTTTTTTCCGGTCCACAGTGCGGATGATCCCCACGCCTTCGTAGGACTCGAAGATAAAATTGACGTAGGCGATATCCTCCGGGCGAATCTCCAAATAAATCTCGTGCAGCTTCATCACGACAGTGAATAGCGAATAGACTCCCCTCTATTTACCATTTGCTATTTGCCAAAGAGCTTATCGAGCCCCTTTTGAATCCAGTCCTGTTTTTCCTTTCGCTTTTGCTCTTTGTCTCCCCCAGAAGCGTGTTCCCTTCCCTTTTGGAGGATGCCTCTCTGGATCACCTGAGCCAGCCCGTGAAGGTCCAGCTTGGGCTGGACTTGGGGGAGCATTCCTTCGAGGCGGAAGGGAACGGCAAGCCTTCCCTGGTGGTCGACCAGATAACGTACATTGCGGTGCTCACGAATGAGCTCGTCGGTGAATTGGGGCGACATGACCAGCTCGGCGTTCCACTTCATCGTCTTGTCAAGGGCGGTCCAGCCTTCACCCTTGAGGCTGTAGTCGGATGTGGCGAGTAAAAGATCGCGGCTGTAGATGCGCCCTTCTGCGATCGTGAAAGTCGCCACCAGCTTGTCAAAAGGGGTACCTCGGCTTTGGAGCGTAGATTTGAAGCGAGGCGGCAGGGGAGCCGAGACCAGGTTCGAAATGCCCGGCAGTCCGGTGACCTTGGAAAGGACCCGCTCGACCAGATTGACGTCTTTCACCATTCCTTGCCGGACTTCCGTTTCGCCCTCCCCACGCAGGTTTTCCTGCAATGGGGAGCCGTTTCTGCCCTCCGCGCGCAGTCTCGCCCTCAGGTCCAATTTTCCCGCCAGGTGATCTTTGAAGCGGGGAAATTTCTGGGACAGCAGGGCCGCGACGTCCATGCCTTCCACTCGAGCGTTGACGGCAAGCCGCTGGTGGTCTGGCGCGCGGCTTTCCCATGCGCCATCCGCTCGAAACGTTCCTCCCAAGGCCCGGAACGAGAGCCCCTTGAAGCTGGTACCTCCCGGTGTCCAAAGGATTTCACCCGTCAAATTACGGTAAGGGATTTCCTGCGCGCTGCCTTCGGAGGAGGAGAAGTTTCCCCGCAACGTCATTCCTCCTGGCCCATGTTGCAATGCTCCCGTGCTCCGCAGCTCTTTCATCCACGCGGTCCGGTAGGCCGGCCGGCTGGTCACATCGGCCACGTTGAGCTTCGGCGACCACAAACTGTACTGAAGCACGGGGCGCGCCAGCTCAGGCACGATCGCCTCAAACGCCAGCGCGGACGAGCTGAGGCGGAGCGAAGAGCGTTCGATGCGCGCTTGTTTGCCCAGAAAAGATATTTTGGAGTTCAGCTGGTCGATGCCGCGACCACTATTTTTCTCTTTCGCTTGAACCTCCACCAAGCTGAGAACTCCACGCAGGTCCAATTCGCCTTCCGGCGGGCCAAGCGCCTTTGTGACGGAGAGATCGGCATTTAAGGTCCCGCGCGTCTGGTACGAAGAGAGCGGCGTGACCAGTCCATCCCAGCCTGAGAGATTACCTCGGTCCAGGCGGAGGTGCAGCGTGAGGCGACGCTCAGGCGATTCGTCTAGCAGCCCGGAGAATGTAAACTTCGTGTTTTGAAGGGTGAGGCTCGACGCCTCCAAGACAAGCCGGTTTTTTTGATTCCTCAGGTTCATTTCCAGTTGGGCCGGAAGGCCTTTAGGCTTTTTTATCCAGTCGCCGTACCGGACTTCACACTCCCCCGCCTGGATGACTGCATGTGCCTTGAGGTCCTCCAGACTCCCTGCCACCTCACCGGTGACGCCTAAGGGTCCCTCGGAGGAGAGGGCGGCAGGCAAGGCCTGTTGGAGAAAGGGAATCATCTTGAGTCGATCGAACCCGACCGGTGCGATGACAATCTTGCCCTTGACCACGGCGTCACTCCAGGATCCGCTCCTTGAAAAGTCCAGGTCTCCCTTCACCGTGGTATTGCTTTCGGTGGCGCCGAAAAAGGGGCCGGAGAGGCTCAGGTCGCTAATCTTGGGCCGTTCCCAGCTGCCCGTGAGCTTCGCCTTGATCGAAAGCGGGCCGGAAATGGCCAGATAGGCTGGGACGGTGTCCCGCAGCAAAGGGATGGCGCGCATCAGGTTCGGGAGCAAAAGCGAATCGACATTGATTTGAAGATCAAGGGGGTATTTCGTCCAATCCTTCTCGGAGGTGTAGGGGCCGATTTGTCCCTCCACGCCGATGTTTTTTTCCCGGCCTTCGGAAAGGCTGGCCGCCAGCCTGAGTGCCGCCTTCCCCGTCGGAGCCGAGCCCTTGAGACTCATCTCGAGGTTCTGCACCTCCATCTCGAAAGGTTCCTTGGCGGCCCGGTCGATGTAGTGGATTCTCCCCCGGCTTACCCGCAGGCCCGATACGGAAAGAGCCACCGGGGCCCGGCGTCGCGGCTCCTTTTCCGCTTGGCCTTTCTTGGCGCCGGCCGCCCGTGCCGCCTCGCGGGCGGAGGTCAGAAGGGTGGAGATGTTGAGCTTCCCGGCTTCGCTCTTGATGATCTGGATTTCGGGTTCCTCTAAGGCGAATTCTTTGATCGCAACCCGGCCCAGAAGCAGAGGAAGCCAGCGGACCTTCATCCTGAGCCCCTTGGTTTGGATGAACGGGGTGGCTGCGAATCGCGGGTCCTCGGCGACTTGCAACCCCTTGGCGGATAGTCCCAGCCCGCCCCAGAGGCTCAGTTCGAGCTGATCAAATTTGAGGGGGCGACCAAGGGCCTTCTGGATTTCCTCGCGAATCCGGTCGTGGTTCTTTGCAATGAGGGAGTTCAGCGAGACGACGAGCAGTATGAGAACACAGGCTGCGGCGATGAGGCCGATGCTTGTCGTTTTGCGATTGATGCCCATGGGGTAGGAGAAGCCAGAAAAGGCTTTTGGACCTAATCTACCCGCTCGACGATGGTAGCGATCCCCTGGCCTACGCCAATGCACATGGTGGCCAACCCGTAGCGGACCTTGCGACGTCGCATTTCATGGATCAGCGTGGTCATGATCCGGGCGCCGCTACAGCCAACCGGGTGACCGAGGGCGATGGCCCCTCCGTTGACGTTGACCTTTTTTGTGTCCAGCCCCAGCTCCCGGATGCACGCGAGAGACTGGGAGGCAAAGGCTTCGTTGAGTTCAACAAGGTCGATGAGATCAACGCTGAGGTTCGCCCGTTGCAAGGCTTTGAGCGTGGCCGGGATGGGCCCGATCCCCATGTAGGAGGGGTGCACTCCGGCCACGGCGGAAGCCACGATGCGCGCCAGAGGCTTGAGCCCCAGCGTCTTGGCTTTTTCGGGCGAGGTCAAAAGCAGAGCCGCTGCTCCGTCCGAGAGCGGAGAGGAGTTCCCCGCCGTCACGGTGCCATTTGCCTTAAAAGCAGGTTTGAGCGCCGCGAGCTTTTCCATCGAAGTATCCGCTCGCGGCCCTTCGTCCCGATCACACAGAAGGTTCTCTCCTCGGCGCTGCGGAATCTCGATCGGGATGATTTCGTCTCTGAAAATCCCCCCATCGGTGGCCCGTGCCGCGCGGCGATGGCTCTCCAGGGCAAAACCGTCCTGGTCCTGGCGGCTGATCCGATATTTCTCGGCGACATTTTCCGCCGTCTCGCCGTTGTTGATTAATGGATAGAGTTCTCCCAGGCGGAGGTTGGGGAAGCGCCATCCCAAAGAGCTGTCGTAGACGGTCACGTCGCCCCGTTGACAGGCAGTTTCGCTCTTGCCCATAACCCACGGGCCGCGAGTCATGCTTTCGACCCCACCGGCAATGAAGAGTTCTCCTTGGTCCGTTTGAATGGCGCGACCCGCCTGGTTCACGGCTTCAAGGCCGGAGCCGCAAAGGCGATTGATGGTGACCCCGGGCACGGCATAAGGAAGCCCGGCCAGGAGAGAGGCGTTGCGTGCGACGTTGCGGCTGTCCTCCCCCGCCTGGTTGGTGCAGCCCATGAAGACGTCCTCGACTTCTTCTCCTCTGGTCCCCGTCTTCTGGAGCAGTTTGGTGATGAGAAAAGCTGCCAGATCGTCGGGGCGGATGCTTTTCAGAATGCCTCCGTGGCGGCCCATCGGCGTGCGCACGGCATCCACGATTACTGCTTCCTTCATCGATAGCCTTCCTTTGAACTATTTGAACGGTTCGAACTGTTCAAAGTTGTTCAAGCCGTTCAAGCCGAATCAAGAGCTCTCATCGCTCATCGTATACGTAAAAGCCTCTTCCGCTGCTCTCGCCCAACCAACCCGCGAGGACCATCTTCTTGAGCAGCGGAGCGGGCCGATAGCGGTCATCGCCGGTCTCGTGCTGGAGCCCATCGAGCACTGCCAGCACTTCATCGAGGCCGACTTGGTCCGCCCAACGCAGCGGACCCTGGGGATAATTGGTCCCAAGCCGCATGGCCACATCGATCTCTTCGGCCCGCGCTACACCTTCATCCAGGCTCCTGGCGGCTTCGTTGATAATGAGGCTTAGGATGCGGGGAAAAACCAGCCCCGGGGTATCCCTGACCCAAACGGTTTCTTTTCCCAGGGCCCGAAAGAGGGCTTCCGCCTCTTTCATAGCCCCTTCTTGGGTCCTTAGCCCTGCGCTTAATTCTATCACCTTTTTCTCCTTAAGGGGAAAGAAGGTGGCATAGCCAACGACCTGCTCTGGCCGACTCGTCCAGGAGGCGATCCGGGAGGTGGCGAATCCCAGGCAGGAACTCAGGATGAGAGAAAAATGGGGCAGCTCGGCTCCGATGCGCTTCAGCTCCGCTTTTTTCACCTCTTCGCCCCCGGCATGCGTGTCAATGATTAGGGATGCCGAGCCGGGGACGGGCTCCCCGCTGTCATAGAGCGCCGCGGCAAAACCTTTTTCCCGGCCGAGCTCGGCTAGCTCCATCGCCAGGCGACTCCTGCCGAGGATGGCCAAATTAGTCTTTGCCATAGGTATAAAAGCCCCTGCCGGTTTTTCGCCCAAGAAACCCTGCCAGAACCATCCGTTCTTGGATCGGGTTCGGACGGAATCGGGAGTCATGGAAATACGATTGGTAGAGTGATTGTGTAACCGCGAAGTTGATGTCGATCCCGATCAAGTCCATCAGCTCAAAGGGGCCCATCGGAAAGCCTCCCGCCTCTTTCACGATGCGGTCCACGGTTTGTACGTCGGCCTCGCCATCGCTGAGAATGCGCAGCGCTTCATTATAAAAGGGACGGGCGATTCGGTTGACGATGAATCCCGGCGTGTCTTTGGTAGAAACGGGAGTCTTCCCCAGCCGGCGGGCGATGTCCAATGCCTTCTCGATCACGACGGGATGGGTCTGTTCGCCGCGAACGACTTCGACCAAGGCCATGAGCGGAGGGGGGTTGAAAAAGTGCATCCCCAGGATGCGCTCGGGATGCTGGGCTGCGCCGGCAATCGCGGTGACCGAAAGGGAAGAGGTATTGGTAGCGAGCAGGGCTTCCGCATCGCACATGGCCTCGAGTTTTTGAAAGATCTCCCGCTTGAGGTCCATTTTTTCCGGCGCGGCTTCGATAACCAGGAAGCAGCCCCGAAAGTCCTCGAATTTGATCGAGGTGCTGAGCCGAGCAAGGATCCGATTTTCCTCCTCGGCGCTGAGCTTTCCTCGTTCTCTGCCCCTCCGAAGAAAAGCCCGAATTCTGGCCGATCCTTTATCGATGAATTCCTGGGAGATGTCGTAGAGGAGGGTCTCAAACCCGGCTTGGGCACAGACCTGCCCGATCCCGGCCCCCATCGTCCCGGCACCGACGATCCCGATCAGGTTTTCGTTAATGGTCATTATTAGTCAACCGTCAACCGTTCACTCGTCACTTCCCTGTAAATAGCGGCGGCTCTTTGGCGACGAGAATACATTCGTAGCCCATGATACTTTGAGCTATACACTAGCGTGGGTCGGCTTTTCAAGGTTGACAGGCCAGATTGCGTGGTGGAAGAATACCCCCTTCAGAGGCCGGGGAGTCTGCTGATTTAGGGCCGAAAAAGCGGAGGGATTTAATGCCCCGGAACGATCAGGTTACCCGCCAGTGGCGTCTATTGCGTCGTCTGGAAAGCTCCAGGGGCGCGACCCTGCAGGAGCTGGTTGACTCCACCCCGGCCGATTTCCCCAAAAATCCACGCACCATCCGGAGGGATCTTGAGGCCCTGGAGAATGTGGGGCTGACACGACCGAGCTTGTCGGCTGGATTTTGAGCTTTGGCAGCCAGGTGCGGGTTATCCGGCCCGAGGCGTCGAGAGAAAAGGTGAGAGAGGAAGCCAAAAAGATATTGGGTTCAAAGGTTTAAAGGTTCAATGGGTTCGAGGTCCGAACTCCGGCGATTTCTGAACTTTGAACTTCTTGAACTTTTGAACAGGTTTAACTTGAACCTTGAACGTCTTTGAAGAAATTGAACCCTTGAACTTTTGAACGACTTGAACCCTTAAACCTTAGGACTTTCACTGAGGGAGACTGGAGGGCACATGGCGGTAAAGTACTTCGAAGACCTGGATGTCTGGAAAGAGGCGCGGCGCCTGACCAACGAGGTTTACGCGGCAACTCGGGACACCGGATTCTCGAAGGACTTCGGCCTGCGGGATCAAATCCGCCGGGCGGCTGTCTCTGTCATGTCGAATGTGGCGGAAGGTTTTGAGCGCGGCGGCAACCAAGAGTTCGTCCAGTTTCTATACATCGCGAAAGGCTCATGCGGTGAGGTCCGCTCGCAGCTTTACGTGGCGGTGGATCAAGGGTACATCGGGAATGAGCAGTTCGTTCAAATGTTTAATTCGTTCAAGCGGTTATCAGGTATGCTCAGTAGTCTGATTGACTATTTGAAAGGGAGCCGGATGCGAGGAGAAAAGTTTAAAAAGAGGCCTTATAAATCATTGGGCGAAGAGCTAGAGGAGTTAACGAAACCAAAACCTTGAACTCTTTAAACTTTTGAACCTTTTGAACTATTGAGCAGCCGAAGGCTTTGAACTTTGAACGAGGAGAGAGGAGAGATAGCGGTGGGGGTACGAAGGATGATCGTGAACTTGGATGTCAAAACAGTGAACCTGATCTGTCACTGAGGGATGGTATGATGAACGTGATAATCTGGAGGTACACGTCCAATGTCGTCATTTCCGCGAAAGCGGGAATCCAGGAGAGGAGCAGGTGAAGCCCAAAATCTTGAGGCGAATAGGGGACTGGCTCCGAAGGTGCCTGTCCCCTTAAGTGATTTTGACGACTGGTTCCAGCTAGCCACGGCTATAGTCCGGCTGCGACCAAGGTGGTCTAGGGAATTACTGTGAGCCCCAAGGCGCGGAAGTCGTCGTCAAAGGCGAGAGAAGGCATATCATCGAGAAGCGTGGTTACAACTACAAATGAAATCGCGTCGCAAAAAGAAAGTTTATGATCACGGCCATACCGGCGGAAAATTTGCTCTGCCTCTGCGCGCGCGGTCTCGCCGTAGTTTATGATATGGAGACGAGGCTTGACTTCAGTAAGAAACGTCAGCGCTTCGCGGTAGGTTCGGCGGTAACGGAGCAGCGTCAATGTTTCACTGATGATATCCCAGGTGACATAAAGACCGGAGCCAGCGGCAGCCGCATCTTCACTGATCTCCTTGGCCCGTTGGTGGTTGACATCGCGTTGGTCGAAGCAGGCGTAGAAGAAAGAAGTATCGCAGAAAAGGCGGGATGGGAGCGCCATCACCGGCTCTTAGCGGCGGAACCGTAGAGGTGTTCTTTAACGTGTGCAGATATGTCCGTTTTTCGCCCCCTGTGCTTCGGCAAGCGGCGCATGATGTCGAGGAGCTTTTTCGCCGCCGCCCCGGGCTCGGGCTCCGGCAGGGCCGCGCGCAGCTCCGCCACCACCTCGTCTCGAACGGTGATTTCGACCTTCGCGCCAGCATCCTTCCGAACCTGGCGGACCAGTTCCGGCAGCCGTTTACGGGCTTCGCTGATAGAGAGTTTCATGAAGTGGAGTGTACAAGAGTGTACAAAGTCAGTCAATCGGCAAAGGACCTTGGATGTCAAAACGGTAAAAATGCCGTGACCTGATCTGTCACACCTCGGCGGTAACCTGCGTATTGCGGTTTGAGGACCCGATGCCTTTCGCTCATTCGAAGAATTCTCTTGGCGAGATGCATGATCTCCAGGAACATCTTACCAAGGTCGCGGAATTGGCCAAGACATTTGCCTCTAAGTTTGGTGCCGGTGAATTCGGCTATTGGGCCGGGATCTGGCACGATCTGGGGAAACTTCACCCAGATTTTCAGGCTTACCTTGCAAATCCAACTCCCGCAAAGGGACCCGATCACAAAGGTGCCGGATCGGTTGTGGCAACTCAGGTATGTGAGCCTCTAGCGTTTCTGGTTGCGGGGCATCATGGCGGCTTACATAGCCGCGCTGATCTCAAAATCTGGCTTAAACAAAAAGAGAAAGCCTCTCATGTGGTAGAAGCCCTTCGCCTAGCACAAACGTCGATAACAACTCTCAAGCCGTCCCCTCAACTCGCGTTACCTACTCACGTTCGAACAGAGCTTGACGCGGAATTTTTCCTTCGTATGGTCTTTTCCGCTTTGGTGGATGCCGACTTTCTGGATACTGAGCGTCATTTCAATTCTGAAAAAGCTGACCAGCGAATCGGCGCTCCATCTCTTCCCGAAATTTGGGCTCAGTTTGCGAGCGATCAAAACAAGCTTACGAAAAATGATGCCGGGCGGGTCAACTCTGTTCGCCATGAAGTGTACGAGGCGTGTCTGCAAGCTGCCGCTCAGGCACCCGGCTTTTTTCGCCTCACCGTGCCTACCGGCGGCGGTAAGACACGTTCCGGGATGGCTTTTGCCCTCCAGCATGCGCTTACGCATGACCTTGACCGTATCATCGTTGCGATTCCCTACACCAGCATTATCGAGCAAACCGCCGATGTATATCGCAGAATTTTCGGTGACAGTTCGGTTTTAGAGCATCATAGCGCTGTTGTTTTCAAAGAAGAAATCTCAGACCCGGTATCCTTGAGTGATGTTTGGTCACGTTTAGCTGCGGACAATTGGGATGCCCCGATAGTCGTTACGACGACGGTCCAGTTCTTTGAAAGTTTGTTTGGTCGGAAGACGACAACGTGCCGTAAACTTCACAACATTGCCCGGAGCGTCGTTATTCTAGATGAAGTTCAAACTCTACCGGTGGGCCTGTTAGTCCCTATTCTGGACGCCCTCCGCCAGTTGGTGGCGCATTACCATGTCAGTGTGGTGTTGTGCACTGCTACTCAACCAGCATTGGAAGACAGCCCGTATCTCAAAGGACTGCCGGAGGTCCGGGAAATTATATCTGAGCCTGCTCGATTATTCGCTGACCTTGGCGACCGGGTAGAGTACCGACTGCCCCATCCTAATGAAACGTGGACGTGGAGTCGAGTCGCCGAGGAAATGGGTAGCGCCGAGCAGGTGCTTGCGGTGGTCAACACCAAGAACGACGCGCTGGCTTTGCTGGATGCCTTGCAAGATCCGGCGGCGCTACATCTCTCTACTCTGCTGTGCGGCGCTCACCGACGGGAAGTTCTCCGTGAAGTGAAACAACGGCTTTCAGAAGGTCTTCCGTGTCGGCTGGTTTCCACCCAAGTTGTTGAAGCCGGAGTGGACCTCGACTTTCCCTTTGTTCT
>JACPSF010000435.1:0-1299 GCA_016193385.1 Deltaproteobacteria bacterium | reverse complement strand
TGTTCTACGAGCGATCGGTCCACTTGATCGAATCGTACAGGCCGCCGGACGGTGTAATCGAGAGGGAAGACTGGCCGCAGGTCAAGTGGTGGTGTTTGATCCGGTTGAGGGAAAACTTCCCCCAGGGGAGTATAGGTCAGCGACGCAAATAAGCCGTAACCAGCTTGTTCGACCAGGTTTCGACTTCAACAAGCCCGAACTGTATATGGAATATTTCCGCTCTCTGTATCAAGTAGTAGAAACAGACAAAGACGGAATCCAGGAGTTGCGGAAGACGCTGAATTATCCCGATGTGGCGCAGCGATTCCGTATGATTGACGACGACACCTCTGCGGTCGTCGTTCGCTATCGTGGTTTAGACGGCACGAATGACGAAGTTGATTGCCTACTATCCTACGTTCATCATCAAGACATCAAGCTTCCTCGTTGGCTTCTACGACAACTTCAGCCTTATCTGGTTAACGTCCGGACGAGATTATTTGATTTATACCGCCGAGAGGGATTACTTAATGAAATCACTTCAGGCCTTTGGGAATGGCTCGGTCGATACGACCTGGTCCGTGGACTCACTGTGGCCAACCGCGATCCGGAAGAACTCGTGGTCTGACGCCGACCAAGGAGGGAAAGATGACTGACTATCCTGCCTTAGAAGTAAAAGTCTGGGGCGACCTCGCATGCTTCACCAGGCCGGAAATGAAAGTAGAGCGAGTCTCGTATGACGTGATGACACCCTCGGCTGCTCGTGGAGTGCTGGAAGCGATTTTCTGGAAACCCGAGTTCTCTTGGCAAGTACGGGAAATCTGGGTGCTCAAACCAATCCGACATTTCTCCATTCTGCGGAACGAGGTCAAGAACAAGGCTGTCGTGTCAACGGCGCGAGGGTGGGCGGACGATGGCGGAGGGTATTTCGCCGAAGACGACCGCGCCCAACGGCACACTCTAGCGCTGCGTGATGTTGCCTATCTCATCAAAGCCGGCATCGTTCTGAGGCGTCACGCAACGGATGACATCGCCAAGTATCGCGACCAGTTCCGGCGTCGAGTAAATCGCGGCCAACGTCATTCTATGCCTTATTTCGGTTGCCGGGAGTTTGCTGGTCATTTCGGGCCGCCAGACGGCACTGAGCAGTCGATCGAGGTAACTGATGATCTCGGAAGAATGCTCTTTGATCTGGATTATGTGTCAGACGGTTCCGGGCGGGGGAGCCCTCGTTTTTTCTCGGCGCGACTAGAGGCTGGAGTCTTGAAGATTCCTATGGAATTGTACCGAAAGGAGGGGTGACAATGCTCTTGGAAAAAT
>JACPSF010000434.1 GCA_016193385.1 Deltaproteobacteria bacterium | reverse complement strand
CCCACAAGGACTACAGCTACAAAAAGGCTGGTCCAAATGAAACCCTTCATTCGCTTCCCCTCGTGAGGCTCATCATAACCTATCGGAGACTACGGGTTCCCTATCGCTTTGGCAAGCTGCGCCTCCGCAATCTTGTAGTCGTAGAGGGCGCGGATGCGGTCGGTCTGCGCGCTGGTGTATGTCGTTTCGGCGTCCGTGACTTCGATGATCGAACCCACTCCAACCTGGTAACGTCCGTTAGCTAGATCAAGATTTTCCTTGGCCGCCCTCTCCGCCGCTTCCGTCGCCTTGACCCTCCCCTGCGCGTTAATGATATTAACATAGCTTTGCTCCACCTCCAATACAACCTGTTGTTTCTGCTGCTCTTCCTGCGCCTTGACGGAATAATACGTTCTCACCGCCTCTTCCACTTTGTTGGTCGTCCTGAAGCCGTCGAAGATGGGGATGTTCAAGCTCAACTGCACCTGCCAGGTAGGCTGCAGAGGAAAGGTATCGCCCCCCTGGCTATTGCCTCTGCGGCCGTAGTTGGCATTGAAGAGAATATCGGGGAGATGGCCCCTTCTGGCCGTGGCGATCTGTTGATCCTGCGCTTTCCTCTGAGCCTGAAGACCCTTCAGCTCCGGACGCGCGCCAAACGCGGCCTCTTTAGCCTTGTCCAGGGAGATCGGAGCAGGCCCTATGCTCGGATCCGCGGCCAGAGGTCGCTCAGAAGATTCAGGCGTCCCCATGGCGTTTCTGAGCGTCACCCAGGCAACCTTCAAGGCCCCCTCAGCGGCGATGCGATCGGCCTGAGCGCTGTACAGATTGGCTTCGGCCCGGGCCACATCAATCTTCGGCCTCGTCCCAACTTCGTAGAAGCCTTGCGCCTGGCGCAGGAGAAGTTCGCGATCCTTAACCGTCTCTTCCCTCACCTTGAGCAGCGCGTTGGCTTGCAAAACACTATAGTAGGCCTGCTTGACCCCAAGGACAACGCCATCGACCGCGGTTTTATAGTTATAGCCAGTTGCATCAAGCGTATCGCGCGCTGACTGCACGGCCCCCTCCCGCTTGCCGAAGTTGTAAAGGGTCATATCAAAGGTGGCCTGGCTGGTAAAAAAATCAAAGGCCGCTTCCGGGGTGGAGGTGGTTCCGGCCACGTTGGCAGTTCGGTACGAGTTGCCCATGCTGATCGTCGGGTAATACGCGCCCAATTGCTGTCCCACGACCGCCTGCTGCGCTCCAACCTTCTCTCTGGCTACCGTTATACCGGGGTGATTCTCCAAGGCGATGCGCACGGCCTCTTCGAGGGTCAAGACTTTGTCTTTTTCTGTCTCTACCGCTCGGCCTTCAGATCCCGCAATCGTGAGGGCAATGTCTTCGGCCGACCATCCCGGACCTGGCCGCGAACCAAGCACCACCGCGACCGACCAGTAGAACACCCCCTTCGCCAACCTTTTTCTCTGTTGCCGCATACGCACCCCCTTTGCCATAAAAAACGGCGCTGACGTTATATCTTCCTTCGGCGGAAAGCAAAATCTTGCAGACAATAGGCTATAGTGACGGAATTAAATAAGTTGACATCAAATCCCCTCTCGCTCTCCCAAATCCCCCTCTATCCCCCTTTACCAAAGGGGGAGAAAGGGGGATTTAAGAGAGGACAGGGTGTTTATGGTAATTTTCTTTTTTCCTTCACTATAGGTAAATCGCTAAGCTCACGGCAGCACCGCAAAAATCCTTAAGGGAGCGCCGCTCCCCCCTTTTATCTTCATCGGGATGGCGAAGATCGTGGCTCCCTTGGCAGGTAAGCGGTCCATATTGGCGACGTTCTCGAATATCGGGATATTGGCCTTGCCTAAGGCCTGGTGCACGACAAAGTCACGCGAAGGGCCGTAATCGATGCTCGGGGTATCGATCCCTACAGCGTTGATGCTTCGTTCCTTGAGGAGAAACTCCGCCGCGTCCTTAGCAAACCCGGGGAAGCGGAGGTTCGTCACATCCCCAGGTTGGTCGGTTCCGAAATACCTTTTGCGGTCGCCCCAGAATTTTCCCCACCCGCTCAGCATAAGAACGATGGCCCCGCGAGGAATCTTGCCATGCCTCCTCTCCCAAGTCCGGATATCAATCACCTGCAACTCATAGTTGGGATCGGCCTCGGCTTTGCGCCTCATGTCGACGACGACTCCGGACCCGATCGTCTTTCCCAGAGGTATCTGATCGGTAGTCCACTTTCCCTGAGCGAAATGACGGGGGGCGTCCAAATGCGTCCCGACATGCTCGGAGCCGCTATAGTTATAAGAGGCAAACCAAAATCCTTGCGGCGTCATCCCCTCGTTGACCTTCTCCAGCTTGAAAGGCTCGGCGGTGGGCCAATGCAACGTATCTTCCGCAAAGGCATAGGTCATGTCGACCAGCTTTTTTTCATCAATCGCGCGAGCCTGGACCGCAACTAGCATCAGTAGGCCGGCAAAAAAAAACTTTTTTTTCATCATCTGCGTCCCATCCCTTAAACCCTTCCTCCCTTTATCCCTTGATCCTTTACCTACTTAAGCGCCTCTAATTGACGCCTGGCATCATTGAAGTCCGGGTTGATTTTTACGGCCGCCTCGAATTCCGCCTTGGCCTCCTCAGTCCGGCGCAGCTCCTGCAAAACCTTTCCCAGCTCGTAATGGGCCACATCATCATCGGGGCAGACTTTCAAACCCTCGCGGTAAAGCGCGACCGCCTGCGCAACATCCTTTTCCGCCTGAGCTTTTTCGAAGTAGTCGCGAAAGGCGCGGTTGCAGTCGCGTCTCTTTTGCTCCTCTTGCCGCCCGGCCGTGATCAGCTCCTGGATCCCCTTCTGCTGGCGCACGATCTCCTCCTGCTGCAACCGGATCTGCTCCTCCTGGTGGCGGATGATTTCTGATTCACACGAGGAAAGCCCGAAGGCAAGCAAGGCGGCGCAAGCGAATCGGAACAGAGCTGGCGCTGGGTTCAAGCTTGAGTTTTTCATCGCTAAGGCTCGAAAGCAGCCAACAACGACCCGCCAAATTGGCCTGCTGAGAACTTAGCAGAAAAGGCCCTAGGTGTGAATATGAAGAGAGTTCAGATGCTCTTGCCGGGGTGAAAAATCTATTTAACTCGAAACACGCCCCGCTCAATTACCAATGCCAGACTTGGTCGTGCTGATCGATGAGGGAGGGCAAGTCCTTGCGCGAGACCCTTTTTACCCCGGAGATGAATTCACCCTCCGTTAAGCCCCGCTCCTGCGCGTCCTCCTGGACGAGATAGACCGGCACTCCCTTGGCGATAATATTTTCCACGTCTTTGTCGATCTCCGGCGGATGCGCCATCTTGGCCTCGCCGAATGCCAACCCCGAAGCGTCCTGCCCCTTGACGGCGTAGTTCACCGCGTTGGCCCTGAGCAGAACGGAGATATCCGCGCCGCCATTCTTCAACATATGGGTCAGCCACAGTACGGTGTCGTCTTGCTCCTCTACCGTGGCCCGGTAGGCGGTCTCGACAATGCTCAAAATCTTCGCCATATCCGTCCCCTCCTCGGCTACTTGGTTGGAATCACCAGCGTCGCGTTGCTTGCATTGGACGCATCCAACAAATCCTTGGGACCCCCACGCCTCGGCCCCTCAATCCATTCGCCGGCCCCCCGCTCGTCCACGCAGAGCCCGCAGTTCACCCAATCGAGCTTCACGCCCTGCCTGCTCGCCAACGCGAACAGAGAAGCCACCCAGTCCTTCGTGGTGGGGTGTTGCTCTTCCTCCACCGAAGTCCCTTTCACCGGATTGGGATGCGGCTTCTGGGCCTTCATCGTCAGATTGACCGCACCCTCGTACGCAAACACATTCACGTTGTGTCCCTTCCGCACCGCCGCATCGACGATCCGAAGCGCGGTGGTCGAGCTGGCCGACTCGTACGGCGCATCCATAATCGCTACCGTTATCGTCTTCCCTGACGCCATAGCCCACCTCCTTCTATTGTTTAATGCCAGACCGCCTTGGTTCCCGGCTCGAGCAGCAGATCGACCAATTGATCCATCCCGGCGACCTCAACGCCATCCACCACGTTCCTAATCGCACGCTCCTTGAGGGAAAATCCGTCGGCCAATACCTTTACCCTACTCTCGATCAGGCGCGTTATCGTCTCGCTGTATTTCGACCCCTTGCGCGCGGGCAGCACCCCGTTCTGAACCAAAAAGAGCGTGCTCTCATTGCCCTGGCCGGCAATCCCCTGCACCAGCTCGGAGAAGTAGCCCGAATCCTGGCTGTCGAACGGATCCCTGGACTCAATCAGAAGATATTTCGCCATCTTTCTGACCTCCTTTTGTCGAGAACGATATGGACTGACTGGAAACACTTTACCCTGAGCAAAATTCCGTGCGTCATGTCAATACGCAACTTGACGTATATCGCAACTTTTATTAAAAGGATCTTTTCTGCGGAAGTACGAATCGCGATTCTACGAGGCGAAGAAGTCCATTCGGAGGCGAGCCGGGATGCAATCGCGAAACCCCTTTATAAAGCCCTCCAAGCCCGGGCTTATTCTTCTTCGACCTAAGAGCGCCCATCCCGTATCTGGTTGGGCCAGACGCTTATTGACGAGATATTTTGGGCTTGCAGCTCTCGGCTCAGGACACCTTCCCCATACGATTCAGACATGGCTGCGAAGCCACAGGCGAAGTTCCAGCAAAAAGAACGTCCTCACCTACCCCCGAAGGCCGCTCACGGTTGAGCGCGGTGGGAGTCGCCTGGTGATCAAGCCGCTCTTTGAGCGCGGCCTTAAAGTTCTGGTGCTCGAGGAACAGATTCTCAGCCCGAAGTCCGCTTTCGTTGAATTTTTGGGGCTTACACCGCGAGAGGCCGATGTGCTCTTGTGGGTGGCGCGAGGAAAGACCAACGCTGATATCGGCAAGATTCTCTCGCGCAGCCCGCGCACGATCGGCAAGCACCTCGAGCGAATCTATGAAAAACTCAGCGTCGAAACCCGCACCGCCGCCGCCGCCATCGCCCTTACCCTAAATACCAAGCCCTAGGCGACGCCAAGCGCCACCCCGGGGACGACTTCTCAACCGTATCCCATAGCAGCCAGGAAGGCATCGAGGGAGTGGAACTGGAGATAGGGGTTGGTTCTTTTTTGCTCTCCGATCGTCGATTCGGGTTTGGCTGCGTAATTATGCCCGGGAAAAAGCAGGGTATCATCGGGAAGGCGCATGAGCTTTTGCGTCAGGCTCTCGTACATCTGCTCGGCGCTCCCGCCGGGAAAATCGACTCGTCCGCAGGAACCGATAAACAGCGTGTCGCCGGCAATCAGGCGCGCGGGTCCCGAGACCGAGGGAGTTTCGAGCAAAAAACACTGCGAGCCTGGGGTGTGCCCCGGCGTATGAATCAGCTTGATCCCCAACCCTCCGACATCGATCACGTCGCCGCTCTCCGCCCTGATCATGTCGGAAGGGGAAAGCGACTTGAAAAACTCCGCCTCCGCGCGGTGGACCACAACCCGGGCTTTAGTCTTGGCCAAAAGTTCCTCTACCCCTTCGATATGCGTGTCGCGCAACCACGACCCAACATGGTCCGGGTGCGTGTGCGTGACCAACGCGTGGGTGATTTCCATCCCGTCCCCGGCGGCATGGCTCAGGATCCTCTCGATGTCCCATGCCGCATCGACGACCGCGGCTTTTCGCGTCTCCATCGAGCCGATTAGATAGACAAAATTTTGCATCGGCCCGACCTCCAGCTGCGTGAAATAAAGAGGGCTTTTCATTTCACTTTGCTTGCCAGCGACTCGTAACTCACGCCCGCCCCGTTTTCCTGACTCACCGGCAAATCCAAATCGGCCCACCCCGGAGCGATCACCTTCCCGAACGGGTCGCGCATTCCCCCAAAGCCTCCCTCCATGCAGGAAAGGTCTTGATATCCCGCACGCTCGAGCATTCGAGCGGCCGCATCCGCCCGGGGGCCGGCCTGGCACCCAACGATGATTTTTTGATCTTTGGGAAAATGGGCCTCTACGACACGGACAAAGTCCTGATTGAGGCTCATCCCCTGAGCCGGGTCGGGAAACGCAATCGGGATATTGACCGCGCCCCGCGGATGGCCGGCGGCAAATTCGCCGACGGTGCGCACATCGATGTATACGCACTCCCGGCCCTGACCAAGCAGGTCGTGAGCCTCCTGCGGAGCGATCTCTTTAACCGCCATAGAGATCTCCTCTCTAGCAGTTCAAATCGTTCAAATAGTTCAAACGGTTCAAAACGTTCTGATCGGCTTGAACAACTTTAATTCACATCCCCATTATATTATACCCGGCATCCACGTGGACCACCTCTCCGGTGATAGCGCTTGCCATCTCGCTCACCAGAAAAAGAGCGGCGCGTCCTACCTCTTCGGCATCGATGTTTCTCTTGAGCGGGGCCCGTTCGCTGCTGTAGTGCAGCATCTCCCTGAAGCCGGCTATACCGGCGGCGGCTAGCGTTTTTATCGGACCAGCCGAGATCGCATTGATCCGGATTCCTTTGGGCCCCAAATCGTGGGCTAGATACCTCACGCTTGCCTCGAGCGCCGCCTTGGCCACACCCATGACATTGTAATTTGGAATCACCTTCTCGGAGCCCAGATAGGTCATCGTCACGATCGAACCCTTGCGCCCCTCCATCATGGCGGCCGCTTGGCGCGCCAGGACTACCAGGGAGTAAGCGCTCACATCCAAGGCGAGATGGAAACCCTGGCGACCGGTCTCTAGGTAAGGGTGGGAAAGATCCTCCTGGCCGGCATAGGCGATGGCGTGAATGAGAATATCCAGCCCGTCCCACTGCTCCTTCAGCGCTTGGAAAGCGCCGGCGATCTCCTCGTCCCTGGTCACGTCGCAGGGGAGAATGAGCTTGGCGGCGATGCTCTCCGCGAGAGGCCTAACCCGCTTCTCCAATATCTCCCCGGCGTAGGTGAAGGCGAGCTCGGCGCCTTCTTGGTGCAGGGCGCGCGCGATCGCCCACGCGATGCTCCGCTCGTTGGCAACCCCGAAGATGACGCCCTTTTTTCCTTTCAGCAAATCCATCGGCTCTCCCCTTTCCTACTTCCCCCTCTTTTTCGGCTTGCCCTGCTGCAAGCCTCGTTGCCACAGCTCTTCTCTTTTGCCCATCCGCTTGACAACCCAGCGCGAGAGGACAAAAAAGAGGTCGCTCAAGCGGTTCAAATATTTGAGCGGCCATTCCCCGACCGGTTCCCGGCGCGAAAGCCGCACGATCTCGCGCTCGGCCCGGCGGCAGACGGTGCGGCATTGATGCAGGCTCGCCGCGATCCTTCCCCCTCCCGGCAGAACGAAGGACCTGAGCGGCTCGAGCTCTTTCTGGCACTGATCGATGGTCGCCTCGATCCTTCTGACCTCTTTATCACCCATGCGATACATGCCCGGATGAGCAAAATCCGCAGGGGTAGCCAGCTCACTACCGAGATCGAAGAGTTCGTTCTGAATGCCGCGCAAAAGCTCGTCCACGAAGCGACGCGCCTCGCTCTCGCCGAAATTCTCCTCATTGAAAGCGCGCGCCAGTCCCACGACGGAATTAAGCTCATCGATGGTGCCGTACGCCTCGATCCTTGGCGCATCTTTGGGAACTCGCTTGCCGCCCACGAGGCCGGTCTCGCCCTTGTCTCCCGTACGCGTATAAACCCTCGTGATCCGGATGGCCATGGATTCCTAACCGTTAATTCCCTTAACCTTTCAACTCTTTATCTCTGTTACCCTGCCTTATTCAGGAACGGGAGCGAGACCAGAAAAAGTAAGCGGGCACGCCCAGGGCGACGATTCCCAGCCCTCGGAGCGCATCCATCGGCTTCTCTTTAAGCGTCGCCAGAGCGATCCCGAGAATCACCAGGATAAACAGGACGGGCACTAGGGGGTACCCCCAAATCTTGTAGGGTCGCTTGAGTTCCGGCCTTTTTGTCCTAAGGACCAGGAGCGCGCCCACAGTAAGGCCGGAGAAAACGGTGATGATAACGCTCACGTAATTCAGGAGAAAATGGAACGTCCCCGTGAGAATCAGCACGCACGACCATAGGGCCTGGAGGACAATGGCACTCGACGGGGTGGAAAAACGAGGATGAACCCGGGTGAGGCCCTGGAAGAAAAGGCCGTCTTTGGCCATGGCGTAGTAAATTCTCGGCCCGATCATAACGGTAACGTTCAACGAGCCGAGGATAGAAACCGTGATGATGGCCGTAATCCAAGCCGAGGTTCGCCGGCCGAAGAGTGCCGTAGTCGCCAGCTCGGACACGCGGATGGTGCCCTGCATTTTTTCCACCGGAACCGCGTAGAAATACACGGCGTTGATAGCGATATAAAGAACCACCACGAGGAGATTGGCCCACAGAAGGGCGCGCGGGAGGTTCCTTTCCGGTTCCCTGACCTCCCCCGCCATGTAGATCACCGCATTCCAGCCCGCATAGGTGAAGATCACAGGAATAAAAGCAAAACCAATGAGGCTCAGGTCGCTCATTCTTTCCAGCTCAAAGAAGGGAGAAAAATGATCCAGGTCGCCGTTACCCAGCAAAATGCCAAGGAGAATGATCCCGAGCAGGGCGCCGATTTTCAGTAAGGTCAAGATATTCTGCACCATCGCACCCATGCCAACGCCGACGAAATGGATCGCGGAAAGAACCAGGACCACGGCCATCGAGAAGAAATGAGCGAGCGAGAGCGTCAGGGACAAGCCCAAGAAATCCACAGAAAAAAGAACGTGCTCCGCAGATAGAATCGGAAAGAAAAAAGCCAGGAAGGCGGTAAAAACCACAGCAAGCAAGGCAATGGATCCTGAAAATGTCACCAGGAAGGAAGACCACCCGGAAAGAAAACCGACGAGCGAACCGTAAGCCTCTCTCAAGTAGATGTAGTCGCCGCCGGAATAAGGCAGAGAGGCGGCAAGCTCGGCGCAGCTCAAAGCGCCAGCCAGAGCCAAACACCCGCCCAATAACCAAATCAGGAGTATGCCCCCAGGGGTGGGAAGGCTCTGAGCGATTTCACCGGTCGTGACGAAAATACCGATCCCGATAATGTTTCCCGCGATGAGCATCACCGCATCGAATAATCCTAGTTGACGTCTGAGCCCGCTCGGTTCCATAGCGCCTACCTTTAACAGGTCAGGCCACCGCTGTGCAATAAGAGTAGCGGCAAGACTTATTAAACCGACCGGGGGCAGGGGAAACGCGCGGCACCGCCTTTTCTTTAATGTCTATTCGACCTTGACAGCAGTTGGCACCCGAGATAGACGGACGCATATGCATGCGACGTGGGTTTCCCTTCTCGTGTGGGTCTTGCTCATCCCCGAGTATTGGGTGCCAGCCGTTCCCGGACGCGAAGACCTAGGTGACTTTCGCGTCGGTAAATGGGCCTCGGCGGGCGAATTCCCGACGCTGGCGGAGTGCGAGCGGTTTCGGGCGACGACCATTGGCATAACGTCGGCCCAAGGCGCGCTCGACGCCGCAGCGCGATTTCACTCGGGAATGTGTCTCGATAAAGAAGAAGCCCAAAAATACCTCTCACGGTAGCCAAGCTTCCCTCTTTTCCTTATTTCATGTATAAGCCTCCCTCCGGTCTTTTACACGGTCATTGTTATGGGACTTCACGGCCAGCGTTCTGTCCCGTCTTGACTCCCTAACACCCTCGGCAGTATTTTAATCCGGTGCTGGCGCCTCGGTTCATGCTCTGAGCGGCAACAGGAAAAGATCCTTTCTCATGACCGCAAACGGATCTTTTTCAACGGCAAGCGAGGTAGGAAACGAAACTGCATATGCCCTTGCTGCCCAAAAAGCTTTTCTGGCCCGTTTTGCTCGCCTTGATCCTTGTCCTCTCCGTGTGCTCCCTCGCCTATGCCTGGTGGCTTTTTGAAATCGAGAGAGGAAACCAAGCGTCCCGCAAGGGCAACCTCGACACTGCCGTAGGGCTTTATCAGGCGGCAGAGGCCCCGTTCCATCGCCTGCCCTGGCTGGTCCACCTTTTAAGAGATGATTACCAGACGCTGATCTTCAATCAGGTGCGCCTGCTGTACTCCGCGGGGCAAAACGACGAGGTCATGGATAAGCTGGAGGAAGGGGTCCGCAGCGCCCCATTTCTGGCTGAAAGCCCGCAATATTCCTTTTGGCTCGGCAACGTCCTGCTGCGCCGGGCCATCCTGAGCAAAAACCCCGAGGAGAAGCTGAAGGCGGCAAAAGGCGCGCTCGAAGAGTACGAAAAAGGATTAGCGGCGGAGCCGGATGACTGGGACCTCAAATACAATTACGAACTGGTCAAGACGATCCTTTCTCAGAAAGGCCAGGATAAAAAGGATGCCGGAGAAAAGGTCAAATCGATCCTGGAGAGGATGCGCCCGACGACCGACCCTACACGGGGCATCCCGCCGCCGGAAAAGCGGGGCTGATTGAGACATGAGGTTCTTACAGCCGCAATACTTAAAACTTTTCCTTGCCCTCATCGCTCTCGTTCCCCTGTGGCTAATCTTCCTCCACACCAAATATAAAACACGGCTCAGCTTCGGCCAGCAGAGCCCCTTGGAAAAGGTTTCCCGCCTCTCGCCCCTCTGGAGAGATGTGGGCCGCTACGCGCTCCTGAACCTGGTCCTCGCCGGCCTGATTGTCGCGCTCGCCCATCCGCAAAGGATCCGAGACAAAAAGATCATGCAGCCCAAAAGAATGGACATTGTCTTTCTTCTCGACACTTCGCCGTCCATGCGGGCGCAGGA
This sequence comes from Deltaproteobacteria bacterium, assembly GCA_016193385.1. The sequence continues at coordinate 8,531 of JACPSF010000434.1, read as the reverse complement.
TATTCCGCCTTCGCGGCTGGAGCGGGCGTTGGAGGTCATCGGGGGTTTCGCCTATAAAAAGCTCCCTGACGACCGCCTCGCCCTGGTCTCCTTTGCCGAGGCCAGCCTGATCCTCTCTTACCTCACCGAGGATCCCAACAACATCCTCTACTACCTCGACTACCTCGGGTCGGATTCGACGCTAAGCTACGGCACCAACATCGGCCGCGCGCTCAAAAACGGCCTGACCGTGATCACCAAAGAGCTGGAGGTGCGACCCCAAGCCGCGCGCTATCACAGGGTCTTCATTCTGCTCTCGGACGGCGAGGACCACGGCAGCGAGCTGGAATCCGCCCTGCGCGACATCAAAAGATCCGGCATCAAGGTCCACACGGTCGGCATCGGCTCCAGGGAAGGGGCGCCGATCCCGATCGGCCGGGAAAACGGGAGCGTCCGCTACCTGGAAGACAATCAAGGGACCCAGATCATCAGTCGATTCGACGAGGGAACGCTCCGCCGGGTAGCCGAGGAAACCGGCGGCAACGCCTACCGCTCGTTCACCGGGCAGGAGCTGGGGCACATCATCGGCGAGATCGCGCTGAAGGAGAGATCGATCGAGGGGCTCAAAAAGATCGTGGACTACGAGGATCTCTACCACAACTTCCTCTTAGCCTCTCTGGGCGCCTTTATGGCGGCGATCCTGCTCTGATGACGATGTCGGACAACACAGAGCGGCTTTCGCGGGAGGAGATCTTCACGTCGATTCACCGTGTCGCCCTGGAGGTCAACCGGGTGATCATCGGGCAGGACTGGTTGATCCAGCGCCTCCTCATCGGACTTTTCTCCGAGATCCCGTACTCCTTCAAGCGCGGGGAGGAAGGAAAGACGGGCTATGCCCATATTCTGCTGGAGGGCGTGCCGGGGCTAGCTAAAACGCTCACGGTGATGACGCTGGCCAGCACCGTCAGCGCCAAGTTCCAGCGCATTCAGTTCACGCCCGACCTGCTTCCTGCTGACATCATCGGCACCCGCATTTTCGACATCGCGCTGGGCGCCTTTCGGACGGAGAAGGGGCCGATCTTCGCCCATCTCATCCTGGCCGACGAAATCAACCGCGCGCCGCAAAAGACGCAGAGCGCTCTGCTCGAGGCGATGCAGGAGCGACAGGTCACAATCGGTGACACGAGTTTCCCGCTGGAAGAACCCTTTTGGGTCCTGGCCACCCAAAACCCGATCGAGCAGGAGGGGGTCTATCCCCTGCCGGAAGCGCAGGTGGATCGCTTCGCGCTCAAGGTCAACGTGGATTATCCTTCGCAAAGCGACGAGGCCTCCATGCTGGGCCTCCATCTGGGTGAAATCGCAGTGAACCACGTGATGACGCCTGCCGACGTGATCCGTTTTCGGAAGTCCATTGCCTCGATCCATGTCAGCGAGGCGATTCGCGAGTATGTCATTCGCGTGGTGCGGGCGACCCGCAACAGCGAGGCGACGAGCCTGCCCGTCGTCAAGGAGATGGTGATGTACGGGGCCTCGCCGCGCGCGGCGCAGCACCTCCTGGCGCTGGCGCGCACCACGGCCTTCTTCGCGGGGCGGGATTACGTCCTTCCCGCGGATGTCAAGCGGATTGCGCCCGACACCCTAAGGCACCGTCTGATCCGCACCGTGCGGGCGGAAGCGGAGAGCGTCTCCCCCGATGAGATCATCGGGGAGGTGCTGCGCAAGACTCCGATCCCGTAGGAGGAGCTTCGACCCATGATTCCAGCCGAGCTGATGGAAGAACTGCGCACCATCCAGATCTACACCCAGAAAGCCGTACGGGATCCGTGGGTGGGAGACTACCGCAGCCCGCTCCGAGGCCGCGGATTCGAGTTCGACCAACACAAGATCTACCAGCATGGCGACGACTACCGGCAGATCGATTGGAATGTTACAGCGCGTATGCGCCACCCCTACGTCAAGCGGGCCTACGAGGAGAAGGAGATGAGCGCCATGATCATGGCCGATCTCTCCCGCTCAATGGACTTTTCCAGCGCCGCTCAATCCAAGAGGGAGCTGCTCCTGAAAATTGCCGCCACGCTCGCTTTCGCCGCGGCCTGCGAGAACATGAAACTCGGCCTGCTGGGTTTCACCGACGCCATCGAGGTGGCCTTGCCGCTCAAAAAAGGCTCCGGCCAGGTCTGGAAGATCCTCGAATCTCTGTGGCAAATTCAGCCGGCCTCCCGCCGAACCCTTTTTGCGCGCGCCCTGGAATCTCTGGCCACCGGATTGAAAAGAACGACCCTGATCTTTTGCATCTCTGATTTCATCACCTCGGAGGACCTCTTCGCCTCGGACCCCCTCAAGCGTCTAGCGCAGCGACATGATTTCATTCCCATCATCATCCAAGACGGCTGGGAGGAAACCCTGCCTTTGGGAAAGGGATTCCTGCGCCTGAAGGACGTGGAATGGGGCGAAGAGATGCTGCTGCGCCTTTCGGCGCGGCAGAGGCAACGTTATGAGGGCTTGATGCGGGAGCGTAAAACCGAGCTTCAGCGCTGGCTATACCGTCTCCAATTGGACCATCTATTTCTGCGGCCGGGAGAGCCGTTTCTCGATCTGCTCATCGGTTTTTTCCTCATGAGGAGAGGGACGCGATGAAAAAGAACGCCTGGTTAGCTCTAACAACGCTGCTGCTTGGTCTTGGAGCCGCCCCAACGCCCAAGAGCAACACCCAGGGGGCCAAGGTATCGATCGAGGCGCACTTGGCGAAGACTGCCCTTTGGGTCGGGGACACGTTGACTTACACCATCCGGGCCATTTACGACCACGACGTCGAGTTGGCCTTGGACCATCTAAAAAAGGAGAGCCTCGCCTTGGCTCCGTTTCTCGTTCGCGCCGTCGCGGTCGAGCACGGCGAATGGTCCTCGAACAAGAAGCTGATGGAGATCACCCTCCAGCTCACCACCTACGAAACCGGCAAGAGCGAACTCACCATTCCCCCCATTCCCCTTTACTATTTTATCCGGGAGGCGGGAGTGGGAAGAAAGGAGAGTCAGGCCGAGACCGTCCAGGTCCCGGCCGCCCGGATCGGGCTACGCAGTACTCTAAGCCCCGGGCCGCCCAAGCCAAGAGACTTTAAGCCTCTGGTCGATGTCGATCCGATACGGATGGTGATCCCCTTTTTGCTCGGGCTGGCGGGATTGAGTTTCGTTGGGAGCCGTGGCGCCAAATGGGCTTGGAAGATACTCCGCGTCCCGAAAGCGAAGAGAAGGACGTTTGGCCGGCGCGCCCGCGAAAAGCTGGTGCAAGATAACCTGGCCAAAATCCAGGCTATCGGAAGCGAATCCGATGAGGATTTCGATCGGTTTTACCATGCAGTTTCCCACTTCCTGCGCCAGTACCTGGAGGAGCGTTTGGAACTTCAGGCCTTCGGCCTCACGCCCGAGGAGATCGAAAAAGCGCTTGAGCAGGCGGGAACCGGAGACTCGCTGGCACAACAGATCTCGGCCATCCTGCAACAGTGTCAGGCGGTGCGCTACCGGAGCGATGGCCCTAGCGTGGCACGCGAACGCCGCGGGGAAGTCCAGCAAGCCTTCGAGAAGGTGGTCACTGCAATAAAGGAAACTTAGGCAGATGCATTTCAACCGTTTGGATCTCCTCTACGGGCTCGTTCCTCTAGTGCTGCTCTTGCTCTCGTTTAAGCTTCTGAGGCGGCGCAGGAGATCCTATTTGGCCCATCCCCTGCTCTTCTATCTGCGCGGCAGGCTGCGTCCGGTTTTACCGTTCGTGCACCTGCCCAAACTGTTGGAGGTTGCGGCATTGGGCTCTCTTCTGGTCGCTGTTCTCGACCCGGTTCTGCCTTCCGCAGACTATCTCGTGCTGAAGCAGGGCCTGGATATCCTTCTGATCTTGGACCTCTCTTCGAGCATGCAGGAGCCGATGGACCCCAGAGAGGCCTGGATGAGGCGGAGACTCGGGATCACCGAAAAAGAGAAAACCCGCTTGGACGCCGTGAAGGATGAGATCATGCGCTTTGTGCGGCGGCGCCAAAGCGATCGCATTGGCATCGTGGTCTTTTCTGAAAATGGCTACGTGGTGGCTCCAATGACCGTGGACACGCCCTATCTCGCCCAATACTTGCAGATGGTAGACGGCAAGACTTTGGCCAGCGAGGGACAAACCGCGATCGGCGAGGGGATTTTGACGGCGCTCCAGCTGGCGGCGCAGCAAACCCGCAGCAGAGGAGGGAGCAAAGGCCGGCTAATGATCGTTCTCACCGACGGCGAGAACAACACCGGCAGGGATGTCTATATGGCCATCCGCAAGGCGAGCGAGGCGGGCTTCAGAATCCATTTCATCGGCGTCGATCTGGAGAAGGCCCGGGATGCTCCTCAACTGATCGCGGCGGTCCAGGCGACCGGAGGAAACTACTATGACGTGAGGAATGCGCAGGAGCTACAAAAGGCTTACGTCGATATCGACCGCCTCGAGAGAGGAACCTTTTTCACCAAAGAACGGATGGCCCACGTGCCGCACTTTTATCCCTTCGCCTTGGCCGCCTTTCTCCTCCTGGCTGCAAGCATCGCCCTAAAGGCCATCCCCTACTTCATCGAAATCTCGTGACGGCGACCACGAAACACTCTGTCCCCCAGGGCGACAAGCGCGAGCAGAGTCGCAGACCACGCAAACCAATCGCCGTAGCGGACGTAGGGAGTCTCGCCCTCCAGAATGTCGACTTGAACCTTCATCACTCCGGGAGTGAACAAGGGCAGGGTTCGAACCATTTCTCCCCTTGCGTTGATCACCACGGTGAGGCCGGTGTTCGTGACACGTACCAGGCTGCGCCGAGTCTCGATGGCACGCCACAGCGCCAGGCGGGCGTGTTGCCAGGGCGCCGTGGTCCTGCCGTACCACGCGTCGTTGGTGAGATTGATCAGCAGGTCCGCCTTTTCTTCTCGGACAAAGCGGCGCGACAGGGACGGCATCAAATCCTCGTAACAGATCAGCGGGGCCACGCGGATTCCGCTAGTGAGAGCCAGCGCACGCGGTCCGTCTCCCCGCGAAAAGCCGCTCCCAAGCGCCGGGACCCCGGGGATGAGGGAGAGGATTTCCACAAATGGGATGTACTCGCCAAAGGCCAGCAGCACCTGTTTGTGATAGCGGCTGAGCAGAGTACCCTGCCGATCGGCCAAAAACGCGCTGTTGAACGCCTGGAAGTCCGGACGATCCGGACTCCCGAGAAAGCTCCGCACACCGAAAATGAAATCGCTAACCTCAGGGCTTAGCGAGGGGAGAATTTCCCCAGGCAGACGACGGCTATCGTCGGGAAGCCAACCCTCGACTGCCGTCTCCGGCCAGATCACGACATTCACCCCCTGAACTCTCTCCGTGAGTTTGCGGTAAGCCGCGAGATTATTTTCAAGCTGAGCGGGATCCCACTTGAGTTGGACGTCGATATTCCCCTGAACCACCGCCAATGCCAGCTTGGGCGACGCCTCCATTTTTAGAGCGACCGTTGAAAGCCTGAAATGGCCGTACGCAAGAGCGGCGAGCACGGCAACGCCCAAAGCCGCCGCTGCTGCCCTGCCTCCGCCGGGCCTGTTCGTCGGTGCGCGAAGCGCGGCGTAGAGGGTCAGGTTGAGCCAGACGATGAGGAGGCTTGTCCCATAGGGCCCGATCAAGTCTGCCGACTGGATGAGAGTCAAGAAATTGGCCTGGCTGCTGGCCAGATGCCAGGGGAAAAGATGCGGAAAAGAAAATTCAAGCGCTACCCAGATGAGCGCCGGAAAGAGCAAGAGCGGGCCGAAACCAGACAGGCGAATGAACACCGAGAACAAGGCTATTTGCAGGCCTTCGAGAACGGCAAAAAGCAAAAAAATGAATCCACTCAAACCGTAAGGAAAACCGCCGAAGACCCGGATAGTGTACGGAAGCCAGTAGAATCCCGCGAGATTGGCGGCTACCCCGGTCGCCCAACCCAGGAGAAAAGCCTCCCGTAATTTCGCCTTCTGGAGCGCCCAAAGAAGAGGCACAAAAGCAACCCAGGCTAGGGGCAAAAGAACTGGGAAATGAAACGGCGCAGCTAACAGAAGCGCCGTGATCAGACAGAGGAAAAACTTCCTTGACATATCAAAAATTTACGTATAAAGGGTTTCCTATATAACTGCATTATCTGGCACGGTTGTTTGATGCTCAAGCATCCTATTTGGATCTTCCTACCACGAAGGGGTGGAGGAAAAACAGGGCCAAAAATTAACGAGGTGGTCTTATGGATTTGAGGAGAACAGCATTGTTTTTACTAGCTCAAATTTGGGCGCTTCTGCTCATGACGGCACCCTCTGGGGCGGCCTCCATCCTGGGTGAGGAGTGGGAAAAGTTCCTCACTGAGAAAGTGAAATTTGGCGGTTTTGTTGAAAACACGACAGGCCTCGCAATAGGTCCCGATGGAGACAGGCGGCACTTCAAAACCTCAAACCGCTTCATCATGGAACGTTTCACGATTCAGCCCGAGTTCAACGCGCAGATGACCGACTGGGCAAAGTTTTTTATTTCCTGGAGATTCGTCAAGGAGCCGCGATACAATGCCGAGGCCCGCTCGCGGCGCAAGAGCGTTTCCTATTTTCCCACGGCCCCTGCCCAACCGCTCCCTAATACCTTCTACGACGAGGACAGCCCAAAACCCTGGGAAGCCGTCCTCGACATGCTCCCAACGGACCGGCTTGCCATCCGCCTTGGCCGGCAGTTCATCTCCTGGGGCGAGACCGACGGACTGCGGTTGCTGGACGTCCTCAATCCGCAAGACTCAACCTTTGCTCCGCCGGTAGCCCCGAACCTTTTCGACCTGGATGAGACGCGCATCCCCACCTGGGGAATCAGAATGCTCTATACCGCGATCCCTGTTAGCAGCACAACGTTGGAGCTTGTCGCTTTGCCGGGCTTCGAAGAGGCGAAGCAGCGTGTTGACGAGGTGGTTGGCAGCAACGACACCCGGGATGGCATAGTTCGTTATGGAAGATGGTCGGCCCATCCGGAGACGCGATTGATTATTGCGGGGCGAAATGCCTTCGGCAACCTTTACGCCAATTCTCTCAGTCCGGCGTCATGTGCCGCCCCTACCATCGGTTGCCTTGTCATCCCAAGCACGACCAGACAGCTTCCCGATGCGGGCGACAACTGGAAAATAGGAGCTAAGATTGCTCACAACATCGGCAAACTAAATTTCGGCCTAGGATATATCTGGGGCTACAACCCTCAAGGCGCGGACATGGTGTTTAAGCGCAAGGGGGCAGCGACGTGCTCTGCGGCTGCAATCGCGTGCACGTTGGGCCTGGCCCCGAGCGTGGTTAATTTGAGGCTAGTCAACGATCGCACCCACATATTTGCCGGCCACTTTAATTACACGGTCGATGAGATTCTCAGCATCCCTCTCAATACGGCCATTCGCGGAGAGATCGCCTTTTACCCCCAGGAGCCCTATAACATCTCTGAGTTTCCGGGCCGAAACTGCGCAACCGGAGCCCTGACAGGTTTCCGGGTTGGGCCGCGATGCAAACGCGGAGTGGAGGACTCCGACGGCATATTGGAAAAGAACACCCTGCGATATGCTCTCGGCTTTGACAAGTCGGTCCTCATCCCCTTTCTCCAGGACGATCCGTGGCGCGCCTTTAGAATGTCCTTCCAGATCTTCCAGCGAATCATCCTGGATCACGAGCAGGGAATCCATCTTTTCTCCACCGCCGAAAAGATCAAAAAGGTTTCCAACTTCCTGACCTTTCGAGTTTCCACGGGCTATCGGGGTGACACGATTCTGCCGGATTTGTTCGTGGGCTACGATCCAGCTGGCTATTGGTCGTTTAACCCTGCCGTCAGCTACGCGCCGCCATGGAACGAGAAAATCAAACTGACCCTGACTGCGGCCCTTTACGGGGGCCATAACAAATTCGCCTTCCCGGGATTTTTTAGCGAGAAGGATTCGATCTTTCTCAAGATGCGCTATCAGTTCTAACCATTTTTGTGGAGGCTCGACTGAAATGATGTGCACGAAAAAGGGAACTAACTTTCGCCCCAGTGGCTTTGCAGCCTCGGGGTTCGCTCTCACTTTGATCCTGTTTTCATGCTTTCTCGCCAAGGTCCATGCGGCCGAAGCCGATGTGAAACCAGGGGATACCATAGGCCCGCAAAATTGGAAAAAAGTCGAAGACATGGTGGGCCCGAACTTACTGAACCGCATTAAGGCAGGGTACAGCTTCCAGATTAAGGCGTCGAAGCGCTATACGTCGCCTAAGGAATACGTCGAGGCGACCGAAAAACATTCCGCCCAGGTCAGGCTCGGCTCCAAAGGGGAACTCTTAAACTACGTGGCAGGGCTGCCTTTTCCCAAAATCGAACCGAACGATCCCCAGGCGGGACAGAAGCTCGCCTGGAACTTCTATTGGCGGTGGCTAGGGGATGACTTCAAAACCGGAGGCGCCACCAAGGAAGGAAAAATTGTCCGATTGGCGATCGAGAGAGACGGAGCGGAGCGGAGAGCGGACCTGGTCTCGTACACGTTGTTCCCACGCACCCGCTACATG
>JACPSF010000367.1 GCA_016193385.1 Deltaproteobacteria bacterium | reverse complement strand
TGAGCCGACTCGGTCAGCAGATGACCGAGCTTCTCGATCGGAACGTGACAACACATATGTCAAGACAAATATGTAAAATGGTGCTAGAGTGCGGCGCATGGGGAGCAGAAAAACTGTCAACCTTCGGATGGAGCTGCTTTTCCGGGCGATTGCCGACCGTACGCGGCTCAGGCTCGTCAACCTGATCGGCGACGACGAAGTTTGCGTCTGCTTCCTGGTCGACGCCCTGGGGATAAGCCAGCCCAAAATCTCCCGCCATCTAGCCTACTTGCGGCGGGCCGGGATCGTTGCTGCCCGGCGCGAAGGCAAGTGGATGCACTATCGGCTCACGCCTCCTCTGGATTCAAACGCGGCCGGCATATTAACCGCCCTGCGGGCGTGGCTCGCGAATGATCCTGAGATGCAGTCGGACCGGAGCCGCCTGGTGAAGCTTTGCTGTTCCCGGAAGCTGCCCCGACCCCTGAGGCGGGCGCCGAAGCCCGCGGGTGTTTCGGTGTAGGTCAGGACGGCCACAATAAGGAGAGTTGTGGCGGAGCTATTCAAAGTCTTTGCTAAAGGAACAAACATGAAAGAGACAACAGCGTTAGCGGCGGTTCGAGAAGAGAGGCGGCTCAACTATTTCGAACGGTACCTTAGCTTGTGGGTGGGGCTTTGTATGGTGGCGGGGATTTCGCTGGGAAAGCTCTTTCCCGCTCTTACGGATGGACTTCGGCGGTTGGAGTTTGGCGAGGGAAGCCAGATCAATATGCCCATCGCCGTTCTGATCTGGCTGATGATTACACCGATGATGATGAAGGTAGATTTCACCGCTTTGAAGAATGTGAGCAGGAAACCCCGCGGCCTCATGGTGACGCTGTTTGTCAACTGGATGGTCAAGCCCTTCTCCATGGCCGTCTTTGCCTGGGTTTTCTTTCGGTATGTCTTCTCGGATTTTATCCCTCCGACCGATGCCGACCAATACATCGCCGGAAGCATCATCCTGGCAGCCGCACCCTGCACGGCAATGGTGTTTGTCTGGAGTTACCTGACCGACGGCGACCCGGCTTACACGCTGGTTCAGGTATCGGTGAACGATCTGCTGATGCTCTTTTTGTTTGCTCCAATTGTGCGATTCCTCGTGAGCGGCGCATCCAACCTCGAGGTGCCGTTCCACGTGCTGATATACTCGGTGGCCATCTTCATCGTGATTCCGCTCGTTGCCGGCCTTCTTCTGCGGCGCTGGTTCGTCAGCCGGTATGGAAAGGTCGGGTTCGAGGTGCAGGTGTTACCGCGATTCGCCCCCATCAGCATGACAGCGCTATTGGCAACCCTGGTACTGATCTTCGGGTTTCAAGCGGACAACATCACCGAAAAATTCCTTCACGTGGCGTTGATCGCCGTCCCGATCCTCATCCAGGTTTACTTCAATTCATCGTTGACTTACGGGCTGATGCGCCTGTTCAACGTGGAATACGCGGTAGCGGCTCCTGGCGCGTTGATCGGAGCCAGCAACTTTTTCGAACTTGCGGTAGCCACAGCAATTGCGCTGTTCGGTCCGGGTTCGGGAGCGGCCCTGGCTACGGTCGTCGGCGTGCTCATCGAGGTGCCCGTCATGCTGTCCGTTTGTTCGGCCTGCAACCGCACTCGGCATTGGTTTCAAGCCGCCGAGGCTAGCCGGTAAGGAGAGAAGCATATGTTCAATTAGAGCCCGAAGTTACAAAATATAAGCGCCTTTGAATCGCCACATCAGCAAGATGTATGCGACTCGCAGGAGCTAGGGAGAAAGAGATGCATTGGTCCCGAGCAATGCTTCCATAGCCATCCTCCCTGCCACAAGTCATCCAACCGCCCTTCTCTTTTCCCAAGCGTTGACAGTCGTATGCTTAGGCAGTTTCTCTTCCTTCCAGCGGATCAACCCCTGACGGATATAATGGGGATTAAACCCAAAAACCTCGCAGATGTTTTCAAAGGAAAAAATCCAGTCGTCGCCACTTTCCAGGATCCACTCCTCTGCCTCCTCGAAAAGTTTCTTGCTCGTCCCATTCCGCGCCACAACGTTATCCTGAAAACACTGAATAGCATCCTCCAAAATCGCCAGCATGAGCCTTTTCTCCGGATCTAAACAGGCCTTTGCGCGGACAGTCTCGAAATACTCAGCCGGAACAAGGATGTCCGGCTGGAATAGAGACACTAGCTTTTCTTCCCAAATACCAGATGCCTGATCAATCATGCTCGCCCTCCTCGCCTGATCTCTTCTACTATAGCTTTGGTCATGCATCCCTCTGCCACAAGCTCTGCCCCGCGCCGATACATCTCGGCCAAAAGATCCCTTCCCTTTTCGTCAATAAACGTCACCGCGCACAGCATGACTCTGACTGGCCGGTCGGAGCCGGCGGCCACATTTCGCCAACAGCCAGCCAATTCTTGAACCCAGGGTCCTGCTAATTTGCCCTGAAGCTCAAAAACAGTTCCTGTTGCATCCGTTTGAATGATGATTCTCAACATGAGCTAATCAAAGTTCAGTTCCACGTTACTTCCCGATGGAGCACAACTTCTCGCCCGTGCTCGTCGGCTTCCACTATCGGATCACACCAACAAAAATCCGAGTCTATATGTTTTAGCCTCAGTGGCATCTCTACCGCCGCTATTTCGGGGTTAATCCATGGCCGATTTGCAAGCATCAAAGAGGCCTCCTCATCCTCAGTCGACGAGACACGATCTGAGAGCGAAGGGAGGGGATCAACCCCCTCCCTTCGCTCTAGAGCGCGTAACAACACATCGCACGTTGTTAATCGCCTCTGTAGAGATCATCAACGTTGGTTCCGCTGACGGGCTGGTTCTCCTCCTCAGCCCGCACCGACGTCGCGTTAAGTCCAAAAGCTCCCATGAGAACAAGGGCTGCCAAAAGTGCTCTGATCGTCTTCATCTGTCTTCACCTCCTTTCTCCTCTTTTACTTTCGGATCTTCGCAAGCGCTGTGCCAAACCACATCAAGGTCTACAAAACACCGGTAAGTACCAAAAATTAGGAGACTTACAGACTGCCTCGCTTCGGCTTTTGCGGTGAGAGTGACGAAGAAAATGTGCCGACTGCTCGGCAGTTGCCGAAATGCCGGCGTTACTTAGGAGCGGTAATACCCAGCTTTTTCATGCGGGATTGGAGAGTTGTCCGCTTCATGCCCAGGCGCGCCGCGGCGCCTGAAGGGCCGCCGACTACCCAGTTGGTTTCCTTGAGGGTATTGAGGATGTGGTTACGCTCGGCCTCTTCGAGCGTGTTCGCCTTGTGGGGTGGGGGCTCCGCCGCCGCCTTCAGCTCCACCAACCGAACCCGAAGCTCAGGACCCGGCGAGAGGATGACGGCGCGCTCAATAAAGTTTTCCAGTTCGCGGACGTTGCCGGGCCAATGGTATTCCGACAAAGCCGCCATCACTTTGGCTGGGATCGTATCCACCTGCTTCCTCATGCGGCGGGCATACTTCTGCACGAAATAGCGTACGAGAATGGGAATGTCTTCGCGCCGCTCGCGCAGTGGAGGAATTACGATGGGAAAGACGTTGAGCCGATAATAAAGGTCGCGCCGAAATTGTTTCTCTGTAACTATTCGTTCCAGGTCCGCGTTTGTAGCAGCGATAAGACGGACATTGACCCGCGTAGTCTTCGTGCTGCCTAACCTCTCGAATTCATGCTCCTGCAGTACTCGTAACAGCTTGGGTTGCAGTTCCAGCGGGATGTCTCCCACCTCGTCGAGAAACAGCGTGCCACCGTTGGCAAGCTCAAAACGGCCGATCCGTTGCGCTATGGCGCCGGTGAATGCCCCCTTCTCATGCCCGAACAGCTCGCTTTCCAGCAGTCCGGTCGGAATGGCTGCGCAGTTAACTTTTACTAAAGTATGGCCGCGACGCGAGCTGAGGTTATGGATCGCTCGGGCAATCAGCTCCTTGCCGGTGCCCGTCTCCCCCAGAATGAGCACGGTTGAGTCCGTCGGGGCCACGGTCTCCACTTGAGCGAGCGCATGCTTAAGGGTGCGGCTTTCGCCGATGATCTCTTCAAAATTGTGTTCGCTGCGGATCTCGTCCTGGAGGTAGAGTTTTTCCTCGGCAAGCTTGTTCTTGAGCTCTGTAATCTGGCCGTACGCGAGCGCGTTTTCTACGGCTATCGCAATCTGGTTGGCCACTTGGGTTAAAAGGCCCGCATCTTCCTCGGTAAAGGCATCTTCGCGTACGCTACCGACTGTTACGACTCCGAGCGCCTGGCCGTGCGAAATCATCGGAATGCTGCACGTGGACCTGATACCTTCGGCAACAACCATGCGGGCGACCTCTGCCGAGAACCTCTCAGTATCAATCGAGGGGAGCAGGACAGGCTTGCGCGAGGTGAAGGCCATCCCCGATGGCGTGGTCTCCAAAGGGACGAGGATGTCTTCGTGAACGAGTCCCCTACCCTGCGGGAAATCCAGAGCGTGAATGCGGAGCTGGTCGCTTTCCCGGTCATAGAGGGCAAGGCTGATGTAGGCAAACTGCATGACTCTATGAAGACAAGCCGTGATGGCGGCAAAAAGTTCTCGCAGATCGAGTTTGGAGATAACAGCGTTGTTCACGTCGAGCAGCAGGCGGACCCTATGGTGTTCACGCGCAAGCTGCTCTTGAGCGGATAGAGAGCTTTGATAATTCAGCGCGTTGTCCACGGCGACGGCGACCTGCTTGGCCACTTGCCGTAAAAATTCCACATCGGGTTCGGAGTACGCCTCTTCTCGCCTGCTCCCGAATGCCAGGGCGCCCAGCCTTCTCAAGGCTGTGGTAATCGGAAGCACGCAAAGAGATTGGATTCCACGATCGGTCAGCCACTGTGTCACTTCAGGAAAACGCGCATCTCGCTCCAGAGCGGAGGCCACCCAGGGCTGCTGGGTCTCCCACACCCAGCCTGCAGGTTTTTCCATGGGGCATTCCTGCGACGGACAGGGGTAGTTGGGATCCGGGCATTCCAAAACGTGAGAGCGCATCACGTTGAGCGCCGGCTCGCGCAAGATCAGATTAATGAAGTCAAAGTGGACCGCGCCGTGGAGGCGGGGCGCAAGGTCATGAAAGAGTTGGTTCAGATCGCGGTGCGAAGCGATAGCTTCCGAGACCTCGAGAAGCGTCTGGTATTGGCGGGCTAATACTTTTGCCTGCGGGCTCCAGAGTTCTTGCTCGCTCATAGGGCAAAAATATACCCCATTCCACAGCGGTTCAAGCCGGTGTCCTCAAGAAATTCTCTGCTCCTTACCCCTTCAGCCCCAGCTTGCCCAGCAGCCACATCATCGGGCACCACTTGGTAAATGCGGACTGGAAGAGATTCAATCCCATTATGGCTGACCAGCATAATTCCGTTATGGCCGACCAGGAGTCAGGCTGATGGCCAGTCCATCCACCGGCCT
>JACPSF010000366.1 GCA_016193385.1 Deltaproteobacteria bacterium | reverse complement strand
TCAACTGTTTTACTTCTCGGCGAAAGCGGAACGGGCAAAGAGATTTTTGCGCGCTCAATCCACAACTGGAGTGAAAGAAAAGGTAACCCCTTTGTCGCCATTAACTGCGTGGGCCTCTCCAAGGAACTGCTTGAGAGCGAGCTGTTCGGCCATGAAAAGGGGGCTTTCACCGGAGCCCACGAGCTAAAGAAGGGAAAGATGGAGCTTGCCCATGGCGGGACGGTTTTTCTTGACGAAGTCGGCGACATCTCTCCGGAGCTCCAAACGAAACTATTAAGGTTCCTGCAAGAACGGGAATTCGAGCGGGTGGGAGGCACCAAACCGATAACCGTAGATGTCAGGATCGTCGCCGCAACCAATTGTGACCTCGAACGAGCAGTCTCAGAGGGCCGCTTCCGCCTGGACCTGTATCATCGTCTCAACGTCATCCCCGTTACTCTCCCTCCTTTGAAAGAAAGGAAGGAAGACATTTCATCTCTCACCCATTATTTCATGAGGCGCTTCTCACAGGAAGCCAAAAAAACCTTCAGCGAGATCAGCCAAGAGGCCTTAGAGAAGCTGGTCACCTATGAGTGGCCCGGCAACGTCCGGGAACTCGCCAATGTCATTGAGAGAGCGGTCGTTTTGGGACAGGGGCCAAGGATTGAACTCCGGGATCTTCCCTCTAGAATCGCTGCGACCGGACCTGTGGCTCCCACGGCAAACCTCTCTTACCGCAGGACCTTGGAGGCTTGCAGACGAGAAGTGATTCTCCGGGCCCTTTCCCAGAGCGGCGGGAACCGTGCTACAGCAGCGAGAGCTCTCGGCCTGCACGAAAAATACCTTGCGACGTTGATAAAAAACCTCGGAATAGAGTGATGCGCGTCGCTACTCACTCCTCGATCCACTCCGCTTCTAGCAACGCCGATCCTGGGATAAGAAAAAGTAGTTTCTTCGAATAAGAAGCTGAATGCTGATGGCTAATGGCTGAAAGCTTTTATTCCTCAACTTCGAATCCGAGATCCTCTATCATCCGGTGTGCTTCCGTCGCCCTCTGTCCCGGGGTCGTGAGATAGCCGTTGACAAAGATAGAGTTGGCCGGATAAAGGCTCATGGGCTGAAGCGAGCGCAGATTAACCTCTCTTCCGCCCCCGACCCGGATCTCTTTGCTGGGGTTAATGAAGCGGAAAAGGCAGAGCGCCTTCAGACACCGCTGTGGAGTCAAGCCGTTGGGTCCTTCCAGTGGTGTCCCGGGAATCGAGTGGAGCAAGTTCACCGGGATGGAATCTACGTCCAATTCTCTCAAGGATAGGGCCAAATCCGTGATATCCTGCGCGGTTTCGCCCATGCCGATAAGGCCGCCGCAACAGGACGATAGCCCTGCGGACTTGACGTTCTGTACCGTTTCAAGCCGGTCCTCGTAGCTGTGTGTGGTACAGATATTCGGGTGGTGTCGCCGGCTGGTGTTGAGGTTATGATTGACGCGTTGGACGCCGGCCTGTTTGAGGATCTTGGCTTTGGCTTCGTTCATAATTCCAAGCGAGCAGCAAATGTTAATCGAGACCTTTTCTTTGATTCCCCTTACGACTTCGGCCATCTCCTCAATCTCCCTCTGGTTTGGGCCCCTGCCGCTGTTCACCATGCAGTAGCGCACAGCTCCCGCAGCTTTGGCCCTGTAGGCGCCTTCGAGGAGCTTCTCGCGGGGCAGAAGCGGATACCTGTCGATCTGAGCGTTTGAAACTGAAGACTGCGAACAGTAGTGGCAATCTTCAGGACAGAGGCCGCTCTTGGCGTTCTGGAGGACGTGGATCTGAACCTTTCTGCCAAAATAGCGATGGCGCACCTTAAAGGCGGCAGCCAAAAGGTCCGGCAGCTCCTGATCGGGTGCATGCAGCACGCCCATGCTCTCTTCACGCGTGATGATCTCTCCCCGAAGCGATTTTTCCGCTAAGCTCTCAAAGTCCATCTCATTCCTCCACCCGCGCTTTGTATCATGCGGGTTTCCGCCTTGCAACTCACAAGCAAAGGAACCATAATCTTTGCCGATGGAGCTGGTCTGGCTTAAGGTTCCAAACTGGGAGACGCACGAAGAATTTCGTCACGGATTTTTGGGCCGGCGCGGGGGGAAGAGCGCGGGCTCTTATGCCAGCCTCAATCTTGCTTTTGGCGTGGGCGATGATCCGCAAATCGTCAAGGACATCCTTTGCGATGTCAAGAAGGCCGTCGGCGTCCATGATCTCACGATTGTCACCATGAGGCAGGTCCATGGGGACCAGATCCTGGACGTCAAAGACGGACGGCTCAAGGTTGTCGGCGAGGCCGACGGGATGGCGACACGGGAGAAGGAGATCTTTTTAGGTGTGCTGACCGCAGACTGCGTGCCGGTTCTCTATATGACCCCCACGAAGAAGCTTGCTGCGGCGGTTCATGCGGGTTGGCGGGGGACGCTTGCCGGCTTAGCCCAAAAAATGGTCGAACACCTTCGTGACAGCTATGGAGTCGAGCCAGCCGAAATCGAGGTGGCGCTGGGACCGTCCATTGGCCCTTGCTGCTACGAAGTCGGCACGGACGTTTCTTTCCCGATGCTCCAGAGGTGGAAGGCCATGACCGGGAGTACGCTTCTGTCCAGGAACGGCAAAACCTTCCTCGACCTGAGGGAGCTCAATCGTTTGCAGTTGGAAAAGGCGGGAATCGCTCCAGAAAAAATCTATCGGGTTGGTCCGTGCACAAGCTGCGCGCCGGAGGACTTCTTCTCCTACCGGCGGCTAAGGGGAAAGACCGGCCACCAGATGAGTTTCATCGGTTGGCTGTGATAGCCTTTAGCCGTCAGCCTTCAGCACTAATATTTTTTAAGGTTTACTCTAGACTCTTGGCTAATAGCTGAGCTTTTAATTTTTTATTGACAGTTATGGACCAGTTCCGTAAACTTAGGGCTCAGCAGGGAAAGGAGGTGGTCCAAACATGATAGACAAATGTTGTGACTGCGAGGTGGCTGAGACTTAGGCTCTGAGCTGAATCTTTGACGGGGATTCAGGCTCGGAGCCTGGAAAACCCCCTCAGTCCACCGAAGGGCCTGCCTTTTGCCGTGTCATTTATCGGTTGGGGCAGGCCCTTTTTTTTGCAGTAGATCCAGAGCTGCCTGCGCAGCCTTTCTGAGGTAGGGGTCCTGGCTGAGGGCTGCCTTGTTTAAGGCAAGGCGAATTTCATCGCTGAAGGGACCGAGCCGGGCTAGAGCTAGAGCGGCGCTGCGACGGACTCTCGGGTCCGGGTCTTCCTGGAAGAGGCGCAGCAAGAGATCCAGCCGCTCTTTACCGATCCTGGAATGAACCTTCAAACTTGTGACGGCAGCGACGCGGACCAGAGGGTCAGGGTCGTGGAGGGACTCCAGCAGCGCCTCCAGGGAAGCTTCGTCCTGATCGATGTCGCGGAGGCAATAGACCGCCATTCTTCTCTGCGTCGGGGTTCCGGTTCTGAGAAGATCGCGCAGCGAGGCGGTGACGCCCTTATCGGCATTTCCCAGCCGAACCAGGAGGACGGCCGCAGCCCACCGGATGTCTGAATCGCCGCTTCCCAGTGTCTCCTTGAGGACCTCGAGGCAGGGTGGGGACGGCGCAGAGATTTGGGCCAGCACGTACGCGATCGGCCAACGGTATTGGTTGGGAGTGATGGTCAGGAGCCGGTTGAGCTTCGAGGCTAGCTCCGGTACTTGGGGTGCCATGGCGATGAGCCTTTCGGCTGCCTGACGGATGACTTTTTTTTCGGGATGCCTGAGCGACTCGATCAGCAGATCGATCTTTTGGGTGTCTTCCACCTTGGTCGAAGGACGTTTTGCCCTAGGAGGTTACGGAAAAACTCCCTGTTCACCCTTCGACGAACTCAGGGCGAACGGAGGCCCCGTTGAAATCATTGATGATTTTCCGTTCATGCTGAGGCTCTCGAAGCATGAAAATCACTTTTTCCGCAGCCTGCTAGGAGTGAATCGGGATACGGACCGTGAAGGTCGATCCCTGGCCGTCGACGCTTTCGACCTGGACGGAGCCTTTGTGGGCTTCGATGATCGTCTTGACGATGAACAGGCCAAGGCCCGTGCCTTCGATCTTTGCCGCGCCTTTTAGCCGTTTAAATTGAGTAAAGAGCAGGGGAAGCTCCTCCTGAGAAATGCCGATCCCCGTGTCATGGACCGCGACGCAGACATGTCCATCCTCACGTTTGCAGGAAACACTGATCTTGCCTCCGGAAGGCGTAAATTTGATAGCGTTGCCAATGAGGTTCCAGAAGACGCGGTCGAGCTGCGCCGCGTCCCCCATGACCTCCGGCAATTGTTCGTCCAGGTTGAGATCGAGGCTTAGCTGCTTCCTCTGTAGCTCGGTCTCCTGCTGTCGAATCACATCTTTCAGCAGCGAGTTGAAAGCCACCGGGCGATGAGCGATTTCCAGCTTTCCCACCTCGGCCTTGCTCGCGTCCAGAAACCCGGTGACGAGATTGACGATCCTCTGCCCGCTGGTCTGGATCCGCTCAAGGAGCTCGAGATGTGCTTTCTCCCCTTTGCGCTCTTCGAGGAATTCGATCAACATTTCCGCGTAACCCATGATGATCCCAAGCGGGTTCTTGATGTCGTGGGCCAGGCTTGACACGAGGTCCATTTTCGTCCGCTCCCTCTCCTCGGCCAACTCCGCCCGCTTCCTCTCGCTGTTCGCGTTTTCCGATAAATAGCCGTAGAGGACGGAAACCCCGAAGAGAAATGGGATGCGGATCACCAAGTCCGTGCTGATCTGCGGGATCCCCGCCCCTTTCTCGACTAGAACTGCCAGATAGAGGAGGCTCACCACGACCGAGCCGATGACGATTCTCAAAAGGTTTGTCCCGATCGCGGCTAGGAGCAGGATAAAAAAGTAAATAAGGAAAAGATCCCACGGGATAGTGCGGTTCATGTAAATGGCCGAAGAAATGAGGACGGTATCGGTCAGCAGCAAAGCGGTGTCAAAATAGCGATGGTCAAATAGCTCGACCGGGAGATGGTAAATGGCCAAAGCGCTGATTAAAAGGACGACCACCAAGCCATAAACGATTGGATCCTCGGAGACCTGCCCTTCGCTAAAGAGCATGAGGTAAGAGGTGACGATCACGATCAGCCATTGAAGGATGATGACCGTGTGCTTCTTATCGAGCCGGGGGCTCCCGGAGCCGGCAGAAGCAGCCATATTGTAGTATATTTTACTCTTTTTGCCTGGCGTTGGGAAAGCTTTTTTTAAGAGTGTTTTGGCTTCAACAGGTCGCGCAGGCGCGCCGGATAGTCGGTGATAATCCCGTCTACACCGAGGGCGAGCAGCCGCTTCATCTCGCCCACGTCGTTCACAGTCCACACAAACATCTCGAGGCCGAGCCCATGGGCTGCCTTGACGGTCTCTTTGCTGACCAGGGTCATGCCTCCGTATTCACATGGAACCTGTAGGGCCTGGCCTGAAGGTAGATAGACGTCTAACTTGCCGCTCTGCACCCACCGCAAGAAGGCTGCCACCTCGCCGTACGAAAATCCGGTAGCGACGGGGGGCTGACCCTGTCCAATCTCCGTCCGTATATCGCCCATGATGCGGTCGTCCTCCGTGGCCAACAGAACCCGGTTTTCTTGACCCAGGCGGCGGACAATGTCGACGACTTTCTCGGCTATGGGCGGGTGGGCCTGCTTGATTTCAATGATGGCGCGCGCCTGCGGCAAGGAAGAGAAGAGCTCCTCCAGCGTGGGGATTTCTATTTTTTGCCCGCGGAATGGAAAGCTCCTCCCTCCATCCGCCGTGAACAGGTACCCGGCGTCGAGCGCCTTCAGTTCCTTGAGACTGTGCTCGCTTACCCGGCCCCGGCCGTTCGTGGTTCTCTGCACCGTGGCATCATGGATGATGACAACCTCCCCGTCCCTGCTTCCCCACACATCCAGCTCGACGAAGCCGGCCCCGTCCTCGAAAGCCCTCTGACAGGAAACCAGCGTGTTTTCCGGGGCTACCCCCATGGCCCCGCGATGGCCGAGGATTCGGGGTTTATCGCCATGAAAAAACGGATACCCACTCATACGTGGCTGCTTGGAGTTAGAATTAGCTGCGGCGTTGGTCACCGGGAAAGTTGTGTGAGAAAGTCCTGGCTCTCATTGGCCAGCCATGGACGGGACCCCGCTTGACCAAGGCATCCAGCCATAAGTTGAATATCTCAAATCTCCAAAAATTTCGGATAGCGGGTGAGGTTGCGGTTGCCGTTTTTTGTGACCACAACGACGTCCTCCAGGCGCACCCCGCCCATGCCGGGGTAGTAGAGCCCGGGCTCGACCGTGACCACGTGGCCTCTTCGCAGGGTGGCCTGCACCTGCGAGATGCGCGGCGGCTCGTGGATATCGAGGCCCAGTCCGTGTCCCGTGCCGTGGAAGAATCCCTGCATCCGGCCATTGATCTGGCCCGTTGGAAAGCCCCTCTGATCGAAGAGGGAGAGGATTTTTTGGTGAATTTCTCGCCCGCTGACCCCCTCTCGAATCAGCCGGAAGGCCAGCTCCTGTCCCGCCAGCACAACCGCATAGGCTTCTTTTAGTCGCTCGGACGCGCGTCCGCGGACTACGGTTCGGCTCAGGTCGCCGAAATAGCCGGTCTTCTGCGAGCGGGGGAAGATGTCAAAGATGATCGAAGTATCCGCTTTGATCGGGCCATGCCCCTCGTGATGAGGATCGCAGCATTGGATGCCCGAGGCGATGATGGTGTGGCTAGGCACCCAGGCTTGGGCCATGATCGTAGTGTTTACGATGCCTTTCAACCTTTCCGACGTGAGCCGGGAGCCGTCCAGGTAAAGATAGCGGTCTGGGCCAATGGTGGCCTGTTGTAGAGCTTTGATCCCGGCCTCGAGCCCCATCTCCGCAACCCGCAGGGAGTCGCAGATCTTCTTAACCTCCTCGGCGCTTTTTCGCTCCCGCTGCGGAAAGAAAGGGTCCTTAATCTGCAGGCGAAAACCCCTGGACCTCAGTTCGTCGGCGAGTTGCGCGGGGAAGTTGGCCGGGATCGTGACAACCTGAACGCCCTTCTCGCGGAATAGCAGTTCCAGAACCTCGGCGGTGGTAGGGTTAGCCTTGGCCGATTTTTTCAGCCGCTGATGGCAATACGAGAGCGAGAGAACCTGGTCGACCTCGGCCTGCTTTTTGGCGCGATCCACCTCCAGGTCGCTCATGACGACGTATTTTTTTCCTCGGTGCCGGAAGAAAATGAAGGGGTCGGGAACGAAAAAGCCCGTGGCGTAAAGCATGTTGGCATCCCCCTCGCTGGTGGAGTAAATCAGCGAGGCCTTCGCGCTCGGTGGAGATGAACTGGCCCGCTTGAAAGGCTGCCTATGGTTCGGTCGTTTCACTTTGGGCTCGGCGTTGTGCTACGTTTGTCAAAAACGCTAACAATTTTACTGCGGGACTTCAAGCTGCGGTCCCTCGAAGACGCCGGGTTTCGGAGTTGAGTTGACAGATCGGCCCCTTCTGTTATGATTCCCCCGCTCGTTGATCGCGTCCCGTGTGGAGAGAAATTTCTTCATGGCACTGAAAGACAATTTAGGAAAGCTTCATGAATTGAACCAACTGGCCGAGGTCGGGGGAGGAGAAGACAGAGTTCGGCGTCAGCACGAGCAGGGAAAATTGTTGGCGCGGGAGCGGCTGGAGATCCTGCTGGATCATGGCAGCTTGGTCGAGCTGGACCGGTTTAAAACCCATCGCTGCACCGACTTCGACATGGGAACGAAAAAGATCCCCGGGGATGCGGTGGTGACCGGATACGGCGCCATCGACGGTCGCCTGGTCTATTTCTATTCGCAGGATTTTACGGTCTTTGGCGGCAGCCTGAGCGGCGTGGTGGCGGAGAAGATCTGTAAGGTGATGGACCTGGCAATGAAGAACGGCGCCCCCGTCATAGGCATCAACGACTCCGGTGGGGCGCGTATTCAGGAGGGCGTGGTGAGCCTCGCCGGCTATGCGGATATCTTTTTGAAGAACGTCCTGGCCTCGGGCGTTGTTCCCCAAATCTCCGCTATCATGGGCCCCTGTGCTGGCGGCGCCGTCTATTCACCGGCCGTTACTGATTTTATCTTTATGGTGAAGACCAACAGCTACATGTTCATCACCGGTCCTGACGTGATCAAGACGGTGACCCATGAAGAGGTCTCCAAGGACGAACTCGGCGGTTGCCAGACCCATAACGCGAGAAGCGGTGTGGCCCACTTTTCGGCTGAAAGTGAAAAGGAATGCCTCCTGATGATCCGAGAACTCGTGGGGTTTTTACCCAGCAACAACCAAGAGGACCCGCCTTTTCGTCCGACCGACGATGACCCGCTCAGGCGCGACCGCAGGCTCAAGGATTTAGTCCCCGATAATCCCACTCGCCCGTACGACATGAAAGAGCTGATCCTCGCGGTGGTGGACGAGGGTTACTTCTACGAGGTGCAGCGCGATTTTGCCCCCAATATCATCATCGGCTTTGCCCGGCTGGGCGGGAGATCGGTGGGCATCGTGGCCAATCAGCCGGCCCATCTGGCGGGATGTCTGGATATCGATGCGTCGGTCAAGGCGGCCCGTTTCATCCGGTTCTGCGACTGCTTCAACATCCCTGTCATCACGTTCGTCGATGTGCCCGGCTTTTTGCCTGGCACGACGCAAGAGTATCAGGGCATCATCCGCCACGGTGCGAAGCTCCTTTACGCTTATGCCGAGGCGACTGTGCCCAAACTCACCGTGATTACCCGCAAGGCCTACGGCGGGGGGTACATCGTGATGGCGAGCAAACATCTTAGGGGAGATATCAATCTTGCCTATCCCACGGGCGAGATCGCAGTGATGGGACCCGAGGGCGCGATCAATATCATCTTTCGCGATACCCTGGAAAAGGCTGAGGATCCAGTTGGGACCAGGGAGGAACTGATTGAGAATTACCGTAACACGTTCGCGAATCCCTTTCAGGCTGCCGAGCTCGGTTATGTGGACGCGGTCATCTATCCGGAAGAGACTCGACCCATGCTGATCCGCTCCTTGGAGATGTTACAGAACAAGAGGGACCAGAACCCGCCCAAAAAGCATGGGAATATCCCACTCTAAAAAAGGCAACAGGCACAAGGCGATAGGCGAGAGTAAGAGTAAAGTGAGGTGTTTTCTATTGCCTGATGCCTAACGCCTATTTATGTTTAAGCGGATTTTAATTGCCAACCGAGGTGAGATCGCGGTGCGCGTTACCCGCGCCTGCCGCGAGCTGGATATCGAGAGCATAGCGGTTTACTCCGAGGCCGATCGCGATTCCCTCCACGTCAAATACGCGGATTATGCCTACCCCATAGGACCGGCTCCATCACTGCAGAGCTATCTCGCCGTCGATCGGATTCTCGAGGTGGTCAAAAAGAGCGGCGCCGAAGCGATTCATCCCGGCTATGGCTTCCTTGCCGAAAACAGCGAGTTCGCCAGCAAATGTAAGGAGAACGGACTTGTCTTCATCGGGCCGGCCCCAGAAGTGATCGAGCAAATGGGTGACAAGGTGAAGGCGAGAGCGATGATGAAGGCAGCCGAGATTCCGGTGGTTCCCGGATCGGATGGGGTGTTGAACTCGGAAGAGGAGGTCACCAAGGCGGCGGGAAGCATCGGCTATCCGTTTATGCTGAAGGCCGTTGCGGGGGGCGGTGGGAAGGGATTGAGATTGGTCCGCTCTGTCCGTGAGATCCGTTCGGCTTACCGCGCTGTCCGCTCTGAGGCGATGTCCTCCTTCGGCGATCCAAGGCTCTACATCGAAAAGTATCTGGATCGCTCGCGTCATGTGGAGATTCAGATACTCGCCGATCAGTACGGCAAGGTGGTGCACCTCTATGATCGGGAATGCTCAATCCAGCGGCGCCACCAAAAGATCATCGAGGAGTGCCCGGCTCCAGCCCTGGATGACCGGATGCGGCGGCGGCTGGGCAAGCTTGCCGTTCGGGGGGCTCGCGCTCTCCGCTACGTGGGAGTGGGGACGCTAGAGTTCCTCGTAGATCGGGCCGGGAACTTTTACTTTCTGGAGATGAACACCCGGTTGCAGGTGGAGCACGCCGTCACGGAAAGCGTGGTGGGGATCGATCTCGTCAAGGCGCAGATCGAAGTGGCCGCCGGCGGTTATCTGCCTTGGCGCCAGCGTCACATTACCCCGACCGGCCACGCCATTGAGTGCCGCATCTACGCCGAGGACCCCGAGAACGACTTCATGCCTTATCCTGGCAAGATCGAGGGCCTGCGGCTTCCCGAGGGTCTGGGCGTGAGGAACGACTGCGGCGTATATGAAGGGGCCGTCGTGCCCATCTATTATGATCCGATGATCGCCAAGTTGATCGTTTGGGGGGAGAACCGCGTAGAGGCGATCCTGCGGATGCGCCGAGCGCTCAGGGAATATGAGGTGCGAGGCATTAAGACGAACCTCCCCTTCCACCAATGGATATTGCGCCACCCGCGCTTTATGGCGGGCGATTTCAATATCGGATTCATCGATGACGAATACCGTTTGACACGTAAAGAGGAACTTTACCCGCACAAGGATATCGCGCTGGCCTCCGCGACGATCGCGGCCCTGCATCGGGAGCAGCAACGAGCCCTTCGCCTCCTGGAGAAGGGAGTAGCCGAAAAATCGCGCTGGCGCGAGGCAGGGAGACTGGAGCCTTTGCGGCGAGAAGGCACCTCTTCCTGGCGCAAGAGGAGGTAGGGAACGGATATGGCTTTTATCGCCAAGCTGGGGGATCAAACCTTCACCGTGGAAATCGAAGAGACGGGCAAATCTCTCTACCGGGTCGCAGTCGACGGCAATGAATTTCTCGTGGACGGAAAAAAAACGGGCCTCAGCAACTATTCCCTGATCGTGGATAACCGCTCGTTCGAGGTGGATGTGGAT
>JACPSF010000112.1 GCA_016193385.1 Deltaproteobacteria bacterium | reverse complement strand
TCGAACAAGCAACTCAACTTTCTACAGCACGTTAAAACCCTGCTCAAGATCGGTGGTCGGGCGGCCATCGTCGTACCCGACAACGTACTTTTCGAAGGTGGAGCAGGGGAAACGGTCCGCCGGAAGCTCCTGCACGAATGCGACGTTCATACGCTCCTGCGCCTCCCAACAGGCCTGTTTTACGCCCAAGGCGTCAAGGCAAACGTCCTCTTCTTCGACAAGAAGCAAGCCAGCGAAACACCGTGGACCAAGAAGCTCTGGATTTACGACCTGCGGACCAACAAGCACTTCACCTTGAAAACAGATCCTTTGAAGCGCGAAGATCTCGATGAGTTCGTCAAGTGCTACAACCCAGAAAACCGCTATCAGCGTGAACCCGCCTGGTCGGAAAAGACCCCCGATGGTCGTTGGCGAGCCTACGATTACGAGGAACTCATCAATCGTGATAAAGCGAGCCTGGACATCTTCTGGCTCAGAGACGAAAGCCTCGAAGAGTCCGATAACCTGCCCGATCCCGACGTTCTCGCCCAGGAGATCGTTGAAGACCTCGAAGCCGCCCTCGAACAATTTCGCGAAATCGCCACGGACTTGGGTGTTGAAGGATCCAAGACTGAAAAGGTTTAGCCTGGCAAGCACCAGGTTCCCAAGTCCCGACTATGTCGTGAAGGGATCTCAGGTGCCGGTCAATTGGGGGCAGGGGTCAAGTAGCCCCCGTCCTGCGGGGCGGGCGAGGATTGAAACGGTATCGGTCAACGTCCTGGCCGAATGGCCCATTCGAAACGGTTGACAGCTCGGGGGCGGTTTGCCAAGATAAGCCGGTTTATGGCCAACCGTGCGGAGCCTTCCACCCGTCATTACGACGAGAAGCTTCAGTGGATCCTCAGGACTGCTGCCAAGATCTTCGCGGAGAAAGGTTTTCATCGAACTTCCATCCGGGACATCTCGCGCGCCACCGGGATGAGCCTCGCCGGGCTCTATTACTACTTTCGCACCAAGGAAGAGCTGCTCTATCTCATTCAAGAGCAGTGCTTCCTCACCCTGTTGCAGCGCTGGGAAAAGGCCGTCAGCGCGGAAAACGACGTGCGCTCCCGGATTCGGGTCTTTACTGAGAACCATCTGAGCTTTTTCCTGCACAACATGAACGAGATGAAGGTCATGGCGCACGAGGATGAATCGCTCACGGGGGAGTTTCAGGAGAAGATGCTGGTTTTGAAGCGCCGCTACGTGAAAGTCCTGACGGACCTCGTCGGAGAACTCCAGGAGCAGGAAGGCGGCGAGAAGGTGGACATCAGGGTGGCGACCTTCGCCCTTTTTGGGATGATGAACTGGATCTATACCTGGTACCGGCCGAAGCGGGACCTGCCGCTCGCGGAGTTGATCGAGCAGATGCTCAGGATCTATGTCTTCGGCATCCTCAAAGGCGGCAAGGTCCAGGAGCCGTGGTTAACACGACCCTCCGAAGCCAGCGAAGAGACGTTCTCGCTGTGGCAGAATTTGTCTTAAGGACGCAGCAAAGCAGGCGCGCGAAGGAAAAGAAAAGTCGATGGTTGCCGTAGGCAGGGACGCGCCCGACTTCTCCCTCAAGGGGATCTATCGGGGTCGCGTGGGAGATTATGCGCTCAAATCTTACCGGCGCAAATGGCTCGTGCTCTTCTTTTACCCGGCGGATTTTACTTTCATTTGCCCCACCGAGGTGGTTGGATTCAGCAAGATGGCGGGAGCGTTTCGTGCGGAAGGCGCCGAGATCTTGGGGATCAGCGTGGATTCGGTCGAGACCCACCGGGAATGGATCAATGAGCTTGGCGGTGTGGACTATCCGCTTCTGAGCGATGCGGAAAAAAAGGTGAGCCGGGATTACGGAGTCTTGGACGAGAGGGACGGGGTCAGCCAGCGCGCCACCTTCATCATCAATCCCGCAGGCATCGTCAGCTATCTTGTGGTGAGCCACATGAACGTCGGGCGGAGCGTGGAAGAAACGCTCCGGGTGCTCAAGGCTCTGCGTACCGAAAGGCTTTGCCCTTCGGACTGGCAGCCGGGCGAGCAGACAGGAGACACCTCCCTTAAGTACTAAATGGCTCTCGACGTCATCCAGCAGAAAAAGGAGGTCATCGAGGGCCGGGCACGGATCCGTGAATTCGTGTTCGGCATCCAGGACGGCCTGATTAGCACGGTGGGTTTGCTCGCGGGAGTGCAGAGCGCCACGGAGAACAACGCCGTGGTGATTCTCACCGGCCTGACCGCGATGTTTGCCGGCGCCATCTCCATGGCCGCAGGCTCCTACCTTTCTTCGAGCGCGGAAAAACAGATTTTTGACAAGGAGCTTGCGGAGGCGGAGCGCCTTGCCGAGCGCGAGCCGTATCTTGCGGCGGAGGGGTTGCTCCGGGCCTTGAGCGAAGAGGGCTTAAAGAAAGAGCAGAGCTACCGGCTCGTGAAGCTGCTAGCGCAGGAGGAAAAAGTTTTCCTTCGCACCTTCCAGGAGAAGGTTTTCGGCCTTGGGGCCGCCGAGATCAACCGTCCGGTACAGGCCGCCCTGGTCATGGGCTTGTCCTTTATCGTGGGCGCAACCATTCCCTTGCTCCCCTATCTGATCCTGGTTGGCATGCAGGCGCTTTATCTCTCCATCATCTTGGCTGCGCTGACGCTCTTTTCCGTGGGCGTGTTCAAGGGCTATCTCGCGGCCAGGTCCCTTCTTCTCTCCGGGCTGGAGTTCTTCCTCATTGCCGTGGGCGCTGCTATTCTCGGATACTTGATCGGGCTCATCGTTCAATATTTTTTCCCAGGGATTGTCATTCCGGCGGGATAGTTGGAGCGAAGACAGCCACCGGTAGTTCTTTTGTCCCCTGCGGGGGTGGGCAGGATTAGGAAAGGATCGGCATGGATTATCCGGCATGGTACGTACCGTTTATAACGGCTCCCATGCTCATCCCTCTCGTGGCCATCCCCCATGTCATTGTGGCGCAGTTTGCCGTGGGCGGCGGGTTTGTGCTCGCGGATCTGGTGCGCCGGGCCTACCGGGATAGGTCACAAGGCCTTCTGGATTACCTCAAAGGTCTGGCGCGAATTTTTACTCTTGTCACGATTGTCTTCGGTGCGGTCACCGGGGTCGGGATCTGGTGGACGATCGGTCTGGCAAGCCCGGAGACCACCAGCGCCCTAATCCACATTTTCGTCTTCGGTTGGGCGGCCGAGTGGGCGGTATTCGTACTGGAGATCGCCTCGGCGTTCGCCTTCTATTATCTTTGGGATCGTCTTAGCGCCCGCGAGCATATCGCGGTCGGCTGGACCTACGCGATCTCGGCCTGGGTCAGCCTGGTGCTGATCACGGGCATCACAGCCTTCATGCTGACGTCGGGCTCGTGGTCGCCGGCGCGGGGATTTTTCGTCGCCTTCTTCAATCCCTCATTCTTGCCCCAGGTGCTGCTGCGCACGGGCGGCTCGCTGGCGCTGGCGGCGTTGGGGATCGGGCTCCACGCCTCTTTTCAGCATGCCGGGCTTTTGGCAAAAGATCGGCTCATTCGTTGGATCTCTCAATGGGCGCTTGCGGGAATGGCCCTCATCATCGCTGGCGGGCTCTGGTATCTCGCGGTGATGCCCGAGCATGCGAAACTGAATATGGTGCGGGCCCCGATCCTGGTGACGATGCTGGCGCTGAATTTTGCCGTCACGCTTGTGGTCGTTGCGGCCTTGGCGCTGGGACACGTTGTCGGTTCCCGCTGGATCACGCCGCCCAGCGCGATCCTGCTCCTCTTGGCGGGCGCTCTGGCCGTCGCCACCGGCGAGTTTGTCCGCGAGGGGACGCGCAAGCCTTATCATATCGAAGGATACATCTTCGCTCCGGGGGTTCGGGTCAAGGATGTGGACTCTTTCCACCGCGAAGGGCTGATCGCTCACGCGCGCTGGCTCAGATTCTACCTGAGCGCGCATCTGACGAAGGGCGCGCGGTCTAACTTGAACGTCCTTCCGATCGACGCGAAGGCCAAGGTGGGAGAGGGCATCTTTCGCTATCACTGCGCATCGTGCCATGCCGTGTCGGGGTACAATGGGATGAGGCCCTTGATTCAACCCTGGACTGCGCAGTTGATCCGCGACGCGCTGCGTAATCTTCACCGGACCAATCCGGCCATGCCTCCTTGGCTCGGCAACGAAGCGGAGCGACAAGCTCTGGCTGCCTATCTGGTCCGGCTCAGCCGCGAGGGAAAGTAGGCCATGGTCGAGCTGATCCCGCATCCGGATCCGCTGGGACTGCCGGTCCCGCCATCGATCCTCTTAGCCCTCAAGGTTCTCGGTTTTGTCTTGCACATGATCTTCATGCACCTCTGGCTCGCCGGCCTGCCTGCGGCTTTGCTGTTGCTCTATTTCCGCAGAAGGGCGGCCGAGAGGCTCTTTACGGCGATGCCGTTTTTCATGGCCTTTGGAATCAACGCCGGGATCGTTCCGTTGCTGTTCATTCAAACGCTCTATCCGCAATTCTTCTATCCGGCCACGATCCTTCAGGCCTGGTTCTGGTTTCTGGTGATTCCGCTGCTTATCGTCGCTTACTACGGTGTTTACCTCGCGGCGTTTGACCGCTTTCGCTTGGCCGCGGGACTCCTAGCCTCGCTGTTATTGCTTTGGATCGGACTTACTTTCTCAGCCTCGATGACTCTGCTCGCGGCCCCGGAAAGATGGCCGGCGATCTTTTTAGCGACCTCCGAAGCCGGCGCCGTCCACGGGATGTTCTTGGCTTTGCCCGGAGAGGCGTTTCTCCGCTTCCTGCTCATGGCGGGAATGGCCTGCGGCACGGTCGGCGCATTTCTGGCGGTGGATGCGCAGTGGTTCGCCCAGGATTCAGACGATGCGTCAGGGACCAGAGGCATCGTGATGCTTCTTTACGGCCTGGGTCTTGTGATTTACGGGACGGCGGCGAGCCAGTATGCTCCGATGGTCGAAGACAAGTTGCCCGTTCTGTGGCGGATCCTGGCCGGCGCCGGCATGCCTGCGGCGACGCTGCTCGCAATGGTCTACTGGAGGTGGGCAGGCAAAGCCACAGGCGCTGCTCTGATCGCCGCGCAGATCTTCGTGATTTCGTCCAATGCGATTGCGCGCCAGATGGTGCAGAGTCAAGACCTCAAAAAGTGGATCGATATCGAGAAGATCCCCGTGCGCGGCGAGTGGGGGAGCTTCTTGCTTTTTGGGTTGACGCTGGTCATCGCTTTGGGAGTTCTTGCCTGGATCGCTCACCTCGCGCTGCGTCGCCCGCGCCCAGCGGCGTGATGCGCGCGGGCGCGGAAGGAATCCACGGCTCACCTTTTCACCAGGCTTCTGAGCAACGTCAGGTTTTCCCTATCCTCCTTGAGATCCGGTCCCTTGGGCGTCTCCAGGGACATGGGGATTCCCCAGAAACGCCGGTCGTTCATCAGCAGGCAAGAAAAATCTTTTCTGTTCGGGACTGTCTATGCCCTCAGCAGTCCAAATCTCCCGTACTGCTCAAAATGGGCATCAAAGGCCATGGCCTCCTTGACGCGCAGGCGCTCCACTAAGGCAAAACTCGTGGCGTCGCAATAGGAGAACTCTTTATCTCTATAGCCGAAGATGATGCGCTTGGCCTTTTCCTCATCGGCCCTTGAGACTCTGATGATGCTGGCCGGAATACTGCGGAGCCATGCCGTGGCCAAGTCCCTCCGCATTCTCGTAAGAATCAACGCATGGGTCTCGGCCACCACAAAGTTTGAGGTGATCAGCCTCCATTGTTCCTCAACCGCTCTATTGAAGAGAACTCTGGCTTCCCTATGGTTATCATCTTTTTGATTGATGGCCGCGTAGAATGCCCCGGTATCCACGAAAACGGCTTTCATCGCTTTTTCTCGGCGGCCAGGCCGGCATATTTATATTTGTTGGCGCTGACATCTCGGGCCTCATCAATCCCTTTCCCTATGAGCTTAAAAAACGGATGGTTTTTTTTCAAAATGCCTTGTCTTCGTTTTGATTCCTTCATTTCGATCTCCTCCTCGCCTATTCTAACCAGTATGGCCTTCGGTTTGCCGTGGTAGGTGATGACAATTTCTTCGCCCTCCTGAACTGCCTCCAGGAGATCGGCAGTCTTCATCTTGAGCGCCCTTACATTGATGAATCTCAAAGTGTCCTCCGTGATTAATTTGTATTACAATTGAGTACCATAGCAAACAGGTACTTCGGAGGCAAAGAGTCCTCTTTTTCTTGACCACGGTCTGCCCCCTGTATATTGGGCCTTCCGATGGTCCCTTTTCTCTCAATCAAGCTTCTGAGTAAGCTGGGATTCTCCCTGTGTTCCATGAGATCCGGGCGGTTGGGAGTCTCCAGGCACCTAGGCAGTCTCCAGAAGCGCCTATGATCCTGTAAAGCAGGTGTCGGAAAACCTTACGGGTACGCTGCTATACATATTACTATAAATGAGAAGAAACCTATCGGGTTTTCTTATTCTTGAATAAGACCAGCTCTCTCCTTTTCTACTTTTATTCGAGAGTTGCGTCCCAAGCCACCGGAAATCCGACGGTTTTTATTCATCCATGTCATTGGCATCCTTCTTGCCCTGGGTCGCCTAGGCACACTCGCAATACAGTCAAAGAAGAGGCGCACGTTTCCCAGTCTGCCGGGGAGAATCCTGTTCGGCAGCAGCCTTGCTTCGTACTTCGTGAAAGCCTGATCGGGTCCTTCCCGTTCGAGCTGTTTACTTTGTTTTTTTAGGTTTCAATGGGAGTTGCTTCAGTCCATAGCGTTGCTTATATAATTTTTGAGCCGAAGGGGAGGCCAGAAATGGAACCGGGGTAGCTAAGTGCATACAGAAACGTTCCCCTTTTGCGAGAGAAATGCCTTTATACGGTACTCTTGCAACCGTCTTAACTCTACTTTGGTTGTCCGCCTCCTCGATTGCAGCGTCATTTGACGCCATAAACCTGACTCAGGGTAGCCCTGCCGCGACGGGATACAACACCTTCCGAGATGTCCACCTTAACAATGCCGGGCAAGCGGCATTCATCGGGAGCAACCCTACCCTTTCGCGAAGCGACGTTTTCTTCTGGGACGGCTCGGCTCTCAAAAACATCACAAAAGATGATCCAGAGTTTGCTTCCTTCGGCATTGCAAATCCTTCCAATCTCAAACTTAACCAAAACGGGCACCTGGTCTTTATAGGATGGGCTGGCTTATCCTTCCACGTCTTTCTTTATGACGGGGTATCACTCAAAAACCTGTCTAAAGGACTGCCTGTTTCCGGAGCCAACAGTTTTACCAAAGCAGATCTTAATGACTTCGGCAAAGTTGCATTCTCGGGATGTCACCAGTCTTCCTGGGGTTGCGCAGCGCCTCACGAGGTCTTTTTGTTTGACGGGTCTATTGTAAACACCATATGTGCAGGAACTAGCAACCAATGCGGCTTTGGTAGCCGCATAGAGGCCGTTGTCATCAATAACCTCGGACATGTTGCCTGGTATGGCGGCACAGGATATTCGGGTGTGGGGTTTTTCGATGGGAATTCGATGCGAGAATTAACCAACGACCCAGTGTTCAGAGGCGCAGGCTATGATTATGTTAGCGGGCTTAAGCTTACTGACTCCGATCGTTTAATTTTTCGTGGAGACAAGTCTCTGCGAGCCGATATTTTCTATTCCGATGCGCAATCGTTAATTAATCTCACAGAAAGTGATCCGGTCGCCGGAGCGGCTGGTTTCAATAGATATGATGATGATCCTGCGCTCAGCAATTCTGGTAAGGCTGGATTTCGTGCGCAGCAAGGAAGTAGTAACTCCACAGCAGAGATTTTCTACTTTGACGGGAATATTCTTCAGAATCTAACAGGCAGTGATCCGGCGGCAGGAGGTGCAGGGTTTAACCAATTTGCATCACCCCGGATCAACGATGCGGGAGCACTTGGTTTTTTTGGCAATAAGGCTTTCGTGGCCAATAGCGGTGCGATCTTCCTATACGACGGCTTATCCCTTAAAAACATCGTTCAGGGCACATCAGTCGTAGCCTTGCAAGTTCCTAGGATCAACGCCTCCGGGCGCGCGATCTTCTTTGGCAAAGATCCGCTTACCACAACGGAAAGAGTACGGGATATCTTCTTTTTTGATGGAACATCACTACAAAATGTGACAGCTGTCGTCCCCGAAGTCGCTAGTCGTATTCTATTTGATCACCCGATACCGCTAAATGACAACGATCAAATTCTCTTCCCGGCTTCCAACGCTGATGGGACGAATGATGTGTTTCTCATGACTCTTGTACTGCCTCCCGTGCTGTCGGCGGAGCCCACGTCGCTCAGTTTTGGTGAGATCATTGTAGGCAGTTCAAAAGATCTGACCTTCACTGTCCAGAACACCGGTAGCGGCACCCTCACTGGGAGCGCAGCCGCGAGTGCGCCGTTTAGCATCGTTGGAGATAATTCTTTTAGCCTGGCTGCGAATCAAAGCAAAGCGATTACAGTCCGCTTCAGCCCGACCACAGCAGGGAGTTTTAACAGCAATCTCAACGTTACCAGCAACGGGGGGAACGCGTCGCCTATAGTGACCGGAACCGGAGTGCTCTCTGATTCAGATGGAGACGGTCTTCCTGATGTTTATGAGATTGCCCATAGCCTTAACCCAAATGATCCCTCGGATGCCAACCAAGATCCCGATGGGGACGGCTTGACCAACCTTCAGGAGTTCCAGCTTGGGACTGATCCCCGACAGGCGGACACCGATGGCGACGGAGTGAGCGATGGCGTAGAGGTGAGTCAAGGAACTGATCCTTTAGATGCAAGTAGTTTCCTCGTTCCCCCGCCAACCGGACTGCGTGCGACCGTCGGCAATGAACGGGTTTATTTGGACTGGGATCCTTCCCCGCTGCCCGTTGATGGCTACAACATCTTTGTCGAGCGTTTTGATGACAACACCCAAACGTTCATCTCGCTCGGAACCGTAAACCCGCCTGGGATTTTGATTCAGAACACTAGCTTCAAGGTTTTCGGTTTCGCCAACGGCGACTTTGTTGAGAATGGAAAGCTTTACCGATTTAAGGTTACAGCGGTTAAAAATGGAGTTGAGAGCTCGCCTTCGGAAGCTGTCTTAGCAAGACCCAGTGAATTTGCAGTCGCTCCGGCTGCTACCAGACCGGTGAACCCGATTTTATTTCTTCATGGAATTAATAGTAATGCGAGCACGTGGGATACTACTCGTGACTTCTTTGAGAACACGTTGCATTGGCGAATTGGAGGTATACTAGACTACCTGGAAACTGACGACCCCCGAATAACTAATCCTCTCATCCTAAATTTCCACTTCGATGCTGATTTTTACACCGCGACCTTCGGCAATAGCTTGGCGAATTATACTACCGGCAGATCCGGGCTCTTACATCAAGCCGACGAGGTCCAAGGCTTTATTCGAGGGCTGAGAATTGCTGGTGTCACCAAAAAGATTTCCATCGTGGCGCACAGTATGGGCGGCATGTCTGCGCGATCGTATATCGCCGACAACCCTCCCGAGGCGGTAAATGAAATAGCGCAGTTTATAACATATGGTAGCCCCCATTGGGGTGCCTCATTTGCTTCTCTTGTCCAGCCATTTAGCCAAGGCGCTGAAGATTTAGATTTCGATTGTACGAATGGGCGGCTTGACTACACTCGTTCCCCTTTTATGGAACACTTAAGAAACGTCATATTGCCGACTCGTATTCGCTACTTTTTTATTCGTGGGTTTGTCGGTCGCCGAATTTTAACCCAAGGGTGTCTGTCCGAAGGCTGGGACGGTGTGATCCCACTAGACAGTGCCGATTTAGGTGCGATACCCAGAAGTGCCCCTGTGGGTCAGGTTCCCCGCATCATCAACACGACGCGGCCACTTAGTACTAGCGCGGGCCATATACGACAGACTAGTGATTTTTCCGCAATCCTTTGTGGATTGGATCCTGGTTGCTTTGTCGCTGCTCTCGGGTCTCCTGTGGATATTCAAATCACAGCGCCTGATGGACGTTCTATTGCCCGCCAATTAGCCGAAATCCCTGGCGCTTCGTACCTGGAGGCCGAAGATGAAACGGGACACCAGATCGGTACAGTGATCATTCCATTTCCACTCCCTGGGGACTACACGATCAGCGTCGTTCCCAAGGATAATGCCTCGCCAACCGATACCTATACACTTGAGGTAAGTCGGAATGGGACAACCACCATCATAGCGCAAGACCAGTACATCCAGGACATTCCCCCTCAAGGCTTTAGTGTCCATGTGAATGCACCTCCGACGGCCAACGCTGGACCTGATAAGACAGTGCGTCTGGGCAGCGTGGTGACACTTAATGGCGGCGGGAGCGACCCCGACAACGGGCCTTCGCCACTGAGCTTCGCATGGACCGAGACAGCAGGGCCCGCCGTGGCCCTGAACGGCGCAAACACTGCCACGCCAACCCTCACGCCCTCGGTCGTGGGCAGCTACACATTCAGCCTCATCGTGAACGACGGGGCGGCCGACAGCGCGCCGGATACTGTGACAATCACTGTGCCGATCCTCGGGGACATAGATCTCGACGGGGATGTGGATGTCGACGATCTGAAGCTGCTCCAGGCTGCCAGCAACACGTTCGCCAACGGGCCTAACGATCTTCGTGATCTGAACGGAGATGGGCTAATCGATGCGAGAGATGTGCCGGAGCTGGTGAAGCGGTGCACGAGACCGGGCTGCGGGCCCCCGGCTTCGTCCCACAGCCCCTGACGCGGATTACCTCTCATGTTGGGCGCGCAGCGGGATCGAGTCGTTAGCGTCCCGGTCCTCAGTACCCTGCGGAGGGGGAGAAGAGAGGCTCAATAGATCAGATCAGGAGAGATTCTCTGAAAGTTAGCTTCCGAGCGTGATCATTGAAGCGACGTAGGTCTCAGATGGGCCAAAGATGCCTGTGCCGGGAGGGGTTATTGTCGTTCCTTGGCAAGCTCGTTGATCGGTTTGCGAAAGTGGATGGTAAAGACTGAGGTCGTGTATTAGGAATTGCTGAGAAGGTAAGCGCGAAGCTCTTACGGGTCACTATCATCTCGCCCTTTGCTGCTCGGGATTGTGGATACCCAGATTTTCCTGACCGGCCGCCGCAAGGAGATTTTGGTCAGAACACACAAAGGTGATCTCTGCTTTGATCTGTTTTCGGAACCATCGAGCTGTGCAGAGATGGATGGCATCGAAGCCCCTGAGCGGATGCCGCCTCACTAACGGAAGGAGGTCGGCAAACACCGCATCGGTCACCTCAACAACAACGAGCTCTTTCCATTCTCTCTGAAAGTTCTCCACTGCTTGAGCAAAGTCCTCCTCTCCCACCTCCCCTTCTCTTCTCTTTCGCGCCAGAGCTGCTAAAAACTCTGCATAGGCCACTTTAGAAACCACAAGAAGGTTATCCGGGCGGAAAAGGCTGTGGACCCAGGCAGATCCCTTTTCCACATAGTACCTTTTGACCAAAGCGCTGGTGTCCAGGTAGTAGATCACCTCCTCCCCTCCAACACTATCCGTGAGAGGGGGGTTCCTGTTCCCCGGATAGCAGAGAGTTTTTTGAGGAAGCCTTTTCCCCGAGGCAAAGAGACGCTTCCCTCCGCCGCCAGTCCTGCCAGAATACCTTCTATGCTTCCTTCCTCCTCCTTTTCTGCTGGTTTTAAGATGGCAACGGGTTTACCCCGGTCTGTGACGATGAGCGTCGTTCCTTTACGAACCAGGCGCAGGTAATGGGTTAGGCGGTCTTTGAGCTCACGTGTTCCCACTGTGTGCATTGCGTTCGCTCCGACGGAATGTATTTGTAGCCATAATAGCCACCAGAAAAGGTGCCTGTCAAATGCGGTCAGTGCCCTCGCGATGCCTTTGGGAACGCTTGACAGCGGATGTTATTAACCGGGGCTCTATTGCTTTGACCCCAGAGCTTGCCACCATGGTCCTCGTAGGCTCTGGCCTGCTCGGGGCGTTGGGGATTGAGAAAAAAAGGTTGTCCAACTAAGCATAGTGAAAAAAGGGCTGATTGTTCTTTCTTGGTTTGAACCTTAACCTTGGCTAGTTTTCGATCAACCTTCTGAGCAGGGCTAAATTTTGCTTGTCTTCCTTGAGATCCGGTCCCTTCGGGGTCTCCAGACACATCGGGATTCCCCGGAAGCGAGGGTCGTTCAGAAGCAGACGAAAAGCCTCGATGCCGATGTGGCCCTTGCCGATATGTTCGTGGCGATCCACCCGTGAGTGAAACTCTTTCTTTGAGTCGTTGAGGTGGAAGGCGGCGAGAAATTTGAGACCGATGATGTCATTGAACTCGCTGAACGTCCGCTCGTATCCCTCCCGGGTGCGCAGGTCGTATCCGGCGGCAAAGGCGTGCTCGGTATCGAAGCAGACTCTCACCCGGTCGCTCTCCTTTGTCGCGTCCATGATGTCGCGAATCTGCTCGAAGCGGTAGCCGAGGGTGCTCCCCTGGCCGGCGGTAATTTCCAACGTGATTTTGACTTTGTAGCCGGGGCAAGCGCTATGAATTTCACTGAGCGAGCGGGCGATGGTTTTGATCCCTTCTTGTTCTCCGGCTCCCATGTGGGCGCCCGGATGGGCGATCAGGCAGGGGACGGATAAGGTCTCGCAGCGCTCCATCTCCTCGATAAAAGCCTGGATCGACTTTTTTCTCAGGCGTCCGTCGGGAGACCCGAGGTTGAGGAGATAGGAATCGTGAGCGATCACGGTGACGATCCCCGTCGCCTTTTGGTTGGCGAAAAACCGCTCAATCTCCTCCCTGCTGTAAGGCTGGGAGGCCCACTGGCGCGACGATTTGGTAAAGATCTGGACGACGTCACAGTCGACTTTCTTGCCGTCCAGCAAAGCATTCCCCACGCCACCCGCAATCGACATGTGGGCACCCAGAAGGGGTCGCTTGGCGCTTGGCGCTATGCGCATAGCGTAGAAGTCATTCCGAAAAGTGTCGTTTTTCAACCAGCGGGAGGGAGATGCTCCCGGCGCTCAAAAGGCGGTCATGGAAGTCGCGCAGATCGAAGCCCGCGCCCAGCCGCTCTTTTTCCCGGTTGCGCAGCCGGTTGATGATGGACCAGCCCAGGGCGTACCCCATGGGGACCGACGGCGATTGGCTGTACCAGCTGAGGTCGGCTTCGGCCTGTGCGCGGGGGAAGTGAAGCTCGCCGACCATGAGATCGGCCGCCTCGTCGTACGACATCTTTCCACTCTGGGTTTTTACATCGATGATGATGCGCAGCGCCCGCCACAACCGATCCTTGAGCATGACAAACCGATGCTCTCGGGTCTTCAAGAAGCGCTCCTCTTGCATGAGCTGCTCGCAGTAGAGGGCCCAGCCCTCGTAGAAAACCGAGGACTCGTTCATCAGGCGGGGTAGGGTGGAAGCCTCAGGAATGGAATTGGCGATCGTGAACTGGAGGTGGTGGCCGGGGTAGCTCTCGTGAACGGAGGTGTTCTCGAGCCCGGTCCAGTTGTGCTCCCTGAGAAGGTCGTCATCGGTCACCGGCGTGACATAGTAATAGCCGATTTGATCTTTGTCTCTCGGTGAGGGGGAAAGGTAGGCTGCAAAGGGGATCTCGTGGCGGCGAAATTCAGGGGTGGGAACCACCCGGAGCTGATCGCGCGGCGGGAAGGAGACCAGCGCCTTTTCCCGCACAAAGTTTCGCGCCGCCTCCATCGCCTTCTGGTAGGCGGGGAGGAGTTCGCTTGCGGGCGGGTGATCTTCCTGGATCTTACGGGCGACCTCTTCGATGCTCTTCCCCGGCGAGATCTCTTCCGCCAGCGCGGCCAATTCCTTTTTGGTTCCCTGGAACAGTTGCTGGCCGAGCGCCAGGAGGCTCCCCGCGTCGTGGCTGAGGAAGTGGCGTTTTTTGAGCAGGAGGTGATAATGTTCCTCTCCCACGGCATAGACGCCGCGGCTGCGGGAAAGCATGTCCCGGTTGAGAAACTCAGCGAAGTTCCGAATGGCGCTCTTGGACTTTTCGATGGCGTTTTGGAGCGTCGTCGGGTCCTTCAGAGCCTGTTTGACCTGCGGGACGTTTTGCAGATCGTCGAGAAAGGTCAGGCCCCCTTTAGCCGACTCGATCGCCATCTCGGTCCAGAGGCGCGGGGGATTGGCGTCCGGACGGCTGAGGTTGGAGATCCCCTGTTGGAGGACTTCGGGGGAGCGTTCGAGCCGGCTTAGGATGTTGCCGATGATGTTGTCGGTCGGGCGCACCGTAAGGATGTAGATGTGCGGAGCCGGGAGGTAAATCTCGGGCCATTTGAGGCGCGAGTCTTCTTTATCGAACTCGTAATTATCCAGTACAAGCCGCCCTTCGAGCAGCGCGTAATCGATGGTTTCGTCTCGGGTAAGTCCTTTAACCGAGATCTCCCGCAGCCGCTTCAAAGACTCTTGAGCGAACGCCCTTCTTTCTCTAAAGCTCGCATCGCTCTGGTCATCGAGAAGGTGGTCGTGCCCTTCGACCCCGTAGTGGATCGCCTCGGTGGGGTGAAGATCGAAGTATTTTTTAAAAAAATCGGCGCAGAACTCGGCAAAGGCAGACATCGAGTTTGCTTTATCATGTCAGAAATGCGACCGCAATTTCACCCTGCGTTAAAAGGTGGTTGAATCTCCCGGCCCTCGGAGGCTATAACTAGGCCAGAGGTTTTTGCGCCGAGGAGGCTTTGGCGATGGCGAGCCGTTGGCTTTTCAAGAGCGAACCTGGCAGCTATTCTTTCCAGCGATTGCAACAGGACAAAAAGACCGTCTGGGACGGAGTGAAGAACAACCTTGCCTTGAAGCACCTCTGCGGGGTAAAAAAAGGCGACTGGATTTTGATCTACCATACGGGCGATGAGAAGGCGGCTGTGGGTATAGCACGGGCGCTCAGCGGAGCTTACCCGGACCCGCAGAAGAAAGAGCCCAAGCTTCTCGTCGTCGAGATCGGCCCGGTCAAAGCCCTGTCTTGTCCGGTCACGTTGGCCGAGATGAGAGCTAATCCCAGGCTGGCCAAGTTCGATCTCTTGCGTCTGCCGCGCCTTTCGGTCATGCCGGTGAGCGAGGAGCAGTGGAAGACCATCGAGGAGATGGCAGGGAGGTAGGATACAACTCAAGTGTCGTTGAACTCAATTTTGGATATGAGAAAGTGTTGTTGTCTCCTTCTGGTTTTTGGTATTATCGGCGGTGAGGCTCTGCTTCGGCTCTTTTCGGAACATGCATGCCTTTGAACCTTTATCCGAACGTCTATGCGTCGGGCTCTGTGCCGCAGGACTGGACGCCAAGCCGACGTTCCACCGTCAAGTACCCGGTCTGAAACCGTGCGGTACTGCGGGAGCTGCGGCGTCTGCGGGCCGGCCAGTGGAAAAAGGTCGTCAAGCAGGGAGATGTCGGAGAGGTGCATTACTTTGAACACAAATCCGGGAGTGTTGCCGGTGTTAAATTCTTTTCCAGGATAGGGACTCCATGAAACAGCGCCATCCATCTCGTATGCTTCTCTCGAAGGTCCCCGGCAATCCTCTCCAGCAGTTGGAACTCTTTGCGCTCGTGAACCTGGGCCTTGTACAATCGCTGGCAAGCGGGCTGCTAAGTCCCTCCGAAGCGGTGAAACGTTTCTACCATGCCGATAATTGCCTGTACGTTCACAAGCATTTTCGGAAGACGGAGGCCAATGCGATTATGAGTCGTGGAGTCCAGTTGCCGGATCTTTTCGAGTGCTTGTCGGCGGAGGATGCCCGGCGTGAGTTTTACCGTGAATTGGAGACGATGCGCGCTCTCTGTTTGAAGCTCCTTGGTGAGAAGCGAACGCGGGCGCTTGCCGACCGCGCCGTGGCCTAGGACTCG
The DNA here is from genome assembly GCA_016193385.1 of Deltaproteobacteria bacterium. The sequence goes on along the minus strand of JACPSF010000112.1, from coordinate 2,018 downwards.
AACCACCCTTCGCCGAACAAGCCGCTCGCACGGCCTATTACGCTCGCGGAGATGAAAGCCAATGCAAAATTGAAAAACTTCGATCTTGCGCGCCTGCCGCGCCTTTCGGTCATGCCGGTGAGCGAAGAGCAGTGGAAAATTATTGAAGGGATGGCAGGGAAATGAAGGACGAACATCACAAGAGCCACTTCCACGACCACGAACATGCCGTTGAATTCGACCGAAGGGCGGCCAGGTCGGGAATCCGCGCTGAATTGGAAAAAAGACTGATGGAGATCCTAGCCCTCAAGGGTGACGAGTTGGTGCTGGATCTGGCGACCGGCACCGGACGGTTCGCCCGGCCGGTTGCCAAATGCCTCAAAGGCGGCCGGGTGATCGGCATGGACCAGGCCCTGGCGATGCTGCGCGTGGGTCACGAGCACGAAGACCCTATTCCAGGGTACAGTCAAACCGCCGGAGATGCCGAGGCGCTGCCATTCAAGGCAGATACTTTTGATCGCGCCTTTGTGTCGTTCAGCCTGCACCACTTCGGCAGGCCGGCGATGGTTGCGGGGGAGATCCTGCGCGTGCTGAAGGAGGGCGGACAATTCGTGGTTCTGGATCCGGTTCTGGACGAACCGCGGGATTCCTTGGATCGGTCCCTGGATGAACGGATCAATCAGGTCTTTCGCCGCACCCATGGAAAAGATTTTCGCTTTCATTCCGCCGAAGGCGTCCGCAACCTGCTGGCTCAAGCGGGGTTTCGCATTGTCCGCTCCGATCTTCCCACCTACTCCTTCGATCAAGACGGCATGGAGGGGATTCCCACTGGTCGCCACTGGCTGGAGGTGGCCGAGGAGCTCGAGGGGGAATCGCCGGATCTGGCGCAGCGGTTGCGGCAGAACTATTTTCGCTGGGAAAGAAAAGGGGAAGCGGTCCACGTGAAAGGCAGCTTTTCTTACGCCCTGATTTGCGGGGAGAAGGGATAGAAAAGGGTCCGCAGCTCTCCTCTTGAAGGTGGCCTCGCAAGGTGTTAAGGATCTCTGCGGTGGTCGCATAGCTCAGCTGGTTAGAGCGCTTGCCTCACCTGCAAGAGGTCGCAGGTTCGAGTCCTGCTGCGACCACCATTTGCTAGCGTCTTGATTCCCTTCAGTTTTTTCTCCTTCCAGTCGCCCCGAAGGCCAAGATTCAAGACCCTCTCACTTCTCCTGGGCGGCGATTCGCTCGATGTACTCCTTGACTTCCCGCAGGGGCACCACGTCCGCCGGCCCGTTGTCCATATCGAACAGGTGAAAGGCGTGCCTGACGGGGTGGCGGTCGAACACGCAATCCTCGACGATGATCGGTAAGAACCCGTTCTGGCCCGCGTCGACGGCCGTGGCGCGGACGCAGGATCCGGTGGTCGTGCCGGCGATGATCAGGGTGTCGATCTGCATCCCGACCAAGTAGCGCAGCAAGTTGGTACCGTGGAAGGCGCTCGACCCTTTCTTGACGATCATGATCTCGTCCGGCTGCGGCTCAAAGCCTTCCACGAGGTCGCCCGGAGGGCGGGGCAGGGGGCCGCGTGCGGTCGGCATCTTGTTGGGGAACCTCGTTTTTCCCGCGTCGAAGGGATCGCTCTTGATCGCGGTGAAGATGAGCGGCACCTCGCACCGGCGAGTGATGTCGATGAGCTCCTTGACGCGCCCAAGCGCTGCCCAGCCCTCCGCGCCGGCGCTCATGGGATACTTTACGATGGAATCGAGCACGGGCTCGGGTTTGTCCCCCACCTGGGCATATTGGAGGTCGACGGCGATGACGGCCGGCCGGTCGCCAAACCCGCGCCGCCTGCCCAGCCCCCATCCTGCTTTCCGATACAACTCTTTCAGGTCCTCAGGGACCAGCGCCTCCCACTCTCGTGCCATGGTTGGATCCCTTCGTTCTTCAATTAGCTCACTTTTCCGGGGATGAACTTGCCCACACCAAGCTTCGGCTAGGAAGCGGCCTTCATTTACGATAGGGTAAAGAACCTATCTCATACCCCGAATTCTGTCAAGAAT
>JACPSF010000420.1 GCA_016193385.1 Deltaproteobacteria bacterium | reverse complement strand
GGGCGCATATCGACTAATGAAGAGGAGAGAATTCCGCACATTATAGTATGTGTGCAACGAGGGAGGTTCTCTCTTAAAGGATCCGCAGACTTTGTGCCAGACGATTGATTCTGGTACAACAGCGACCAGGTAACCCTTTTTGCGTGCCCGTAGACAAAAGTCGCTTTCTTCGTGCAAGAGAAAGTAGCGGCCGTCTAGGAGGCCGATCTGTTCAAAGAGGTTGGCTCGGACAAAAAGGGCACAGCCAACCACGCTATCTACGGTTGCTATAGCGGCATACTGACCACGGTCTAGTTCGTCCATTCCTAAGTGGCGAAAGGGGAGGCATGGAGTTCGCTTCCAGCAAATGTGATCCCACGTGATTTGGACGCCTGCCGACCATATGATCTCCGGTCTATCGTAGTAATGTATTTTCGACCCGAAAATGGCGACGGGCTGGGCGATTTTCGCAGCGGCGACCAGATGCGTGAGGACCTCGGGGTGAACTGTGGTGTCGTTATTGAGGAGGAATACATGATCGGCACCGTGTTTTAGGGCATAGCGGATCCCTACGTTGTTCCCATCCGCGTAGCCCAGGTTTTGGCCGGTCTCCAGGAGAGTGACCCCAGGGAAGGCCTCGCGGATAGCCTTCGGAGAACCATCCGCAGAACCATTGTCCACGACTATGACGTCAACATTGGGATAGTCAGTCTTCTGGATCGACTCTAGGCACTCCAGCGTATCCTTCAGGCCGTTCCAGTTTAAGATGACCACAAACACCTTTGCCCCGGAAGCACGATGTCCCATCCCTACCTCTTCTCACAGACTGCAATCAAGTAGAGTGATCGCTCGATATGGTCCTCCGAGATTTCGATATCGTCAATCGCCAGACTCCAGTTCTCCTTGCTGGTCTTGGCGTCTAATGAGGCGCCGTGATCATTTCCCCACAGTCGGCTTTTCATTGCGGTGCTAGCATGGCGTCGAACGGAAGCGGGAATTAAACTTCGAAAGAAATGAAATGCTGCTCGATCTGTGCGCGCCCTCAGCCTTCGTACCTCGGCCTGCAAGGCGAGGAATTCGTGTCTCAATTGAAAGAGCGGGGCGATCCGCTGGCCAAACATCCTCACATTGCGGAAATGCTTCCAGAGAGCATTGACGAATTCAGCAACGGTGAGTTCCCTTACGTGGTAAGGGTTGGGCGCTTCGATGGCTGCGTTGTAGACGGGGGAATTAGGAGTCGATACGATGAACCTGCCGCCGCTTTTCAACACCCGTGAAATCTCTTTAAGGAATTGGTCATGATCGTTGATGTGCTCGAGTGTCTCGAAGGACACGCAACAGTCAAAAGTCTGGTCTGGAAACCCGAGCGCAAGGCAGTCCATGACAGCATACCGGACGTTGCTCCGCGGATAATGTTCATGGGCATACGCTATGGCATCTGGGGCAATATCCACGCCGACCAATTGAGCACCGCTCGCCGCTAATTGGCATGTGCCATAGCCGCAGCCGCAGGCCACGTCGAGGATCCGCATGCGTTCGGCAACATATCGGCTGGCGAGGCTGTACCGACTGACGTGCTCCAAATAAAGTGGGCTATCAGAAGCCACTAAGTTGGGTACCAGCCGTTCGCCCGTGAAATCCATCTCAGAGACAAAAGCCATTGATGAGAATAGTCGAGCGGAGGTTTGCGATGCCTCGATCTCCGTCGCTGGCCTCGACGCGAAGCGAGAGCACATGCTCCCGCCAATCGTAAAACGCTGTAAGATCTTCGGTCGCGATCCCAGTGCTCAGGAAGTAAGTCCCACTCACCAGCGAGAAGCGCTGTCGAAATTCAACAACGACTTGCTGGTTAGCTTTAAGGGTACCGCAGGATTTTCGTTGCCAGAAGCTATTTGTGTTGTACACCTCCACTCCGGCCGAGTTTCTCAGGATATATCCAACAACCGGATCCTTGATATCTTCGGTGACTTCGAGGAGAACGATGATTCGTGCTTCCTCTCCCGAGATCACAACCGCCGTTTCGCGATCCGATGCGTTGCACAACCGAACTCCTGTAATTCTTACAGGTCCTCTCGGCTGGGCTCGATGCAGCGAATTCTCCGAGAGGGAGGGAAGGACCCGGTCGTCTGGCCGAAGGTATGCCGAAATCGCCTCGCGAGTCGGACCCAGGTAGCTGACGAAGGAGGCTCTGAGCAGCAATGACTCCGGACAAAGAAAACTGACGGCCTCGAGATTGTGACTTACAAAGAGGATCGTTTTCCCCACTTGGCGGAGGGCAGTCACCTTCTGCAGGCACTTCCTTTGAAAGGCCATATCGCCGACCGCGAGGACCTCGTCGATTAGGAAGAGATCGGGATCCATATGAGCGGCGACGGCGAAGCCAAGCCGGACAGCCATTCCGGAGGAGTAGTGCTTGATCGGCGTATCGATAAATTCCTCGATTCCTGCAAACTCCACGATTTCGTCGAACTTGCTGGCGATCTCTTGCTTCTTAAGCCCCAGGATTGCGCCATTCAGATATACGTTCTCGCGGCCGGTGAGGTCGGGGTGGAAGCCGGCGCCTAGTTCAATGAGCGCGGCAACCCGACCATTCACACGGATGGTCCCGCGATCGGGTCGCAGGATTCCGGAAAGTAGCTTGAGGATGGTGCTCTTGCCGGCGCCGTTGGGGCCGATGATGCCCAGGGCGTCCCCTCGCGCCACGCTGAAGGATACGTCCTTCAAGGCCCAAAAGGTGTCGTCGCTGCCACCGTTCCGACCGAACAGGCGCCCGATGGTCTGGGGGATGATGTCCCACAAGCTCCCGCCACGGGGATGGGTACGACTCAGCCTGAACTTCTTCCATAGGTGCTCGACTTCGATCGCGTTCATGACTCAGATCCGCTCGGCGAAGAGGAACTCGGCCCGGTCGAACCATGTCCAGGCCGCGATGAGCAGCGACACCGAAAACGCTGCGGCGACAGCGAGCGGCGCCAGCTCAGGCAGCTCGCCCTTCAGGAGAAGAGACCGGTAGGCGTTGATGATCGGGGTCATGGGATTGAGGTTCAGCAGGAACTGGAGTAATTGGGATGGCACCCGCACCGGGTAGACCACGGAGGTGACGAACATCCACAGGAGGATCGCAACCTCGAAGATGTATTTCACATCCCGGTAGAAGAG
>JACPSF010000419.1 GCA_016193385.1 Deltaproteobacteria bacterium | reverse complement strand
GGAGCTTCGCGAGATCCGCTCGACGGCCTACAGGAAGGTGCAGGAAATTCGCGGCAAAGGGGACGCCACGGCGACCAAGATTTACGGCGACGCTTACGGCCGGGACAAGGAGTTTTACGCATTCTCTCGCACCCTTGAGAGTCTCAAGGAAGGAAAAAACAAAAATGCGGTCTTGGTCCTGACTACAGATAGTGACTACTACCGGTACTTGAAGGAGGCGGCTCCTTCTACATCTGACTTAGCTAGTTCCCAAAGCAAGGTGGAACCCTAGGCTGATTGGGTACGAGAGAATCTTCAGTTTCTTGGGGGAGGCAGGCGGCAAGAAAAACTTAGAAGAAAACACACAAGTTAACAAAGGTGTGGGATGGGAAGCGTATCCCAAAAGCGACCGTCCTTAGAGAATCTCGTCGAAAGTGAGAACCTAACCATAGGCCCTGGAACAACTCAACGGGCAGTAGGGGCCTGGAAAGCCTTGTGCAACTGCAACTTGTCGATCTCGCCGTAGATAAAAACTTTAGTTTCTGATCCTGGGAAAGACGTGAGTTGAGATAGAAACGATGACCGTGAAAATTGCAGTTTTCTCCGCCAGCAGTTACGGCGAGCTAGGTTCGATGACATCGGCAATCCTTGTCCTCTTACTTCTTCCGGTGTTGGCGGGTGCTCGCACGCCCCAGCTCGCCGATGTCAGCATCACGCGTGGCAAAACAGCAGGCGGGTTCTATTACATGATTGGTGGTTTGGCCTTCGATGAACAACAGACAATGGAGCGGCGATCCGCGCCCTATAATCTCAAATTAGTTTTCGCACGGCGGTTGAGCACCTTAGTCTCACCGGTTTTGCTTTTGATTGGAGACAACCGGGGCCATCGGGTCGACAAAGTCATGGTCCACGGCCCGTGGTTATACATTCAGCTTCCGCCCGGAGGGTATACGATCGTAGCGCGCATCAAAAACAAGGTCGTGGTCATCAGGGATGTTTATCTCAGCAAAAACCGCCGGGCGACATATTTTGTACGTGAAGACTAACTCAGGAGCGCCCGGTAAAGGGAGACTGCGGGTCTTCTATTTTAACATGTCACCAGACCGTGAATAACGAAAGGAGGTTAGAGTCATGAAGAAGTTCAGTGTACCCATAGCGATCATCGTCAGCCTGGTTTTCTTGGGTGCCGCGCCTAAAGCCTTCGCCGATGGGTTTTACGAGGGCAAGACCATCCGGTTCATTGTGGGTTATGCCCCTGGTGGTGGGTATGACACTTACACACGGCTCACTGCGCGGCATATCAATAAGTACATCCCGGGTAATCCCACCACAGTCGTGGACAATATGGAGGGGGCCGGGAGCCTCCTTGCGGCTAACTACCTCTACAGCAAGGCCGAACCCGACGGCCTCACTGTGGGCAACTGGAATTCCGGGATGATTACGCAGCAGGCTTTAGGGCAGAAGGGGGTCAGGTTTGACGGGAGGAAATTCGGCTGGATCGGGGCCCCGACAGTTGGGTGGCCGGTATGCGCCGTGATGGCCTTTACGGGCCTTAAGACCTGGGACAATATTGTTAATAGCGGTAAAGAGCTCAAGTTTGGCTCTACGGGCCCTGGGGCGACAACCGATGATTTGCCAAAGCTCATGAACATGCTCGTGGGAACCAAACTGAAGGTGATCCCGGGCTACAAGGGAACGTCCCATATTCGCGCGGCGATGCAAAGAAGGGAGATTGATGGCGCCTGCTGGACCTGGGATTCCATGAGAGTTACGGGCAGGTCGATGCTGGACGCCACAGGGGATGACAAGCTCATCCCTTTTATCATCTATGGCAAGACTGGGGATCCTGAGGTGAAGGAGCTGCCCCAGTTTAACGAGGTGGTAAAGGGCAAGGAGAACGTCGCCGCTTTCAAAGCCTGGGCGAACCCATACGCGTTCCAGCGGCCGCTCATGCTGCCTCCGAAGACGCCTAAAGACAGGCTTCAGATCCTAAGGCAGGCCTTTAAGGCGACGCTGGAGGATTCAGAATTTTTCGCGGAAGCCAAGAAAGCGAAGCTGCATATTCAATATGTCTCGGGCGAAGAAATAGAGAAATACGTGGATGAAATCCTCGCCATTCCGCCGGCAACAAAAGAGACGCTCGCATTCCTGGTCAAAAAGGCCAAGAAGAAATAGCGCGTGGAATATCTCGAGGCGTTCTATAAAGGCCTGATCGCAGTGCTCCCGGTGAGCGACGCCGGGGCGCAGGCCTTCGGCTTCATGTTGCTGGGGGTCTTTATCGGCTTCTGGGTGGGGATCCTCCCGGGTCTAGGGGGAGCTGCCACCCTGGCGTTGATGCTCCCCTTTATATATAGAATGGACCCAGTATCGGCCTTCGCCTTTCTCCTCGGTTCCAATGCAGTAACGGCCACAACCGGTGACATCACCTCGGTGCTCTTCGGCGTCCCCGGGGAGGGCACCACCGCTGCCACCGTCGTCGATGGCCACCCGATGGCCAAGAAAGGAGAGGCGGGGCGAGCCCTAGGAGCGGCGCTCATGAGTTCTCTGGTCGGCGCTATTTTCGGCGCCTTCGCCTTAGCCCTGGCCATCCCTATCGTCCGCCCCCTGGTCCTCTCCATCGGCGCCCCGGAGTTCTTCATGCTCGCCGTGTTGGGGATTACCTTCGTGGCCTCCCTCAGCGGCGGTAACCTCGCGAAGGGACTGACCGCAGGCGGCTTTGGTTTGGTCCTGGCTATGGTTGGCCTCGATCCGATCGAATCGGTCCCCCGATATACGTTAGAGCCGATCCTGGGTGAAGAGCTTTCGCTTTTCTTATGGGACCCGATCTCTCTAGTGGCAGTTACCATTGGGCTCTTTGCTATACCAGAGATCATCGACCTCGCAGTCCATCAGACGAGCATAGCACGGGAACAGGCAGGGAGGATCGGTGGCGTCCTGGAAGGGGTCAAAGACACCTTTCGCCATTGGTGGTTGGTGCTCCGCTGCAGCGCCCTTGGCACCTATATCGGCATCCTTCCCGGACTGGGAGGCGCCACGGCCCAATGGGTGGCATACGCCCATGCGGTGCAGAGTTCACCGGATAAAGAGCGCTTTAGCAAGGGCGCCGTGGAAGGCGTTCTGGGTCCGGGCGCCGCAAACAATTCTAAAGAAGGGGGCTCCCTGATTCCCACCATTGCCTTTGGTGTTCCGGGAAGCGTCTCCATGGCCATTCTTCTCGGCGCCTTCATCATTCAAGGGCTGACGCCTGGGCCTGATATGCTGAACCCGGCAAAGCACTTAACGCTCACGTTCTCCTTTGTCTGGATGATTGTCCTCTCCAATCTCATTACGGTTGGCATATGCTTTCTGTTTTTAAACCAGCTCGCCAAGATCACGCATGTCAAGGGGACCTATTTGATCCCCTTTATCCTTCTCCTGGTCTTCCTCGGCGGCTTTACCGTTAAAAATAGCTTCGGCGATCTGATCTTGGTGCTCCTCTTCGGCGTTTTGGGCTGGTTTATGGTCCAGATGGATTGGCCTCGGCCGCCCTTGCTTTTGGGTATTGTCCTCGGAGGAATCATGGAGAATAACCTTTTCATCTCGACCATGATCTACGGGGCATCCTGGCTCCTGCATCCGGGGGTTGTGGTTATAAGCCTATTAACCATGGGGGCCATTCTCTACTCCGTTTACCAGGTCCGAAGGCAAAGGCGCGCTGCTAATAGCGGGGCGGAGATGGTAACCATGGATGTAGAGATGACAGTAGTCCTCAACAGGCGGGTCTATGGCCCGCTCTTTGCCCTCTTCTTTGTGAGCCTGTTTGCTTACGTCCTTTGGGAGGCATTCTACGGCTTCGGTGCGGACTTCCCTCGGGCAGCTATCTTCGCGAGGATCATCGGCATCCCAAGCCTGATCCTGGCGCTTCTGGCCTTCGCGGTGGAGCTTTTCCAGACAATGAGGAGAGAGATCGGAAAGCCGCTTGGGGCCAATCCAGGCGTAAATTTAGCTTTGGCGCGGCAGCGTACCCTCTCCATGTTCGGCTGGATTTTGGGGTTCTTCCTCGCCATCTGGTTCCTGGGCTTTAATATCACGGTTCCCTTGGCTACTTTTCTCTATCTCAAAGTCGGCGCGGGAGAGAGATGGGCAGGGAGTTTGATTCTCTCTTTTCTCTTGGGGGTTTTCTTCTACGGCCTATTCGATCATTTTCTCCACCTTCCGTTCCCCGAGGGCGAGCTCTTTCTCTGGGTGAAACGAGTTGGCTAGGATGAGCGCCTGCTTTTAGGAAATCGTTTTTCACAACAAATAGAGGGTGTGGAAAGAGGCGGTAAAGGTTTATCAGGAGGATTGAATGAGAAAAATAGGGATGAGGCTTATGATGGTTTTTTTGATGGGCATGTGGCCCGATCTTCTCTCCTGCGGGGAGGCTCAAGATTCAATTAGCCGAGCAGAAGTTACCTCCTCTCTTAGGGCGCAGGAATTCGATGATTTTACTGAGTTGGCGCGGAAAGTAAGCCCTGCGGTGATTAATATTTCAGCAATTCGGGTGGGCGATGCGGGTCCATTATTTGGAGCCCCATTTGGAGAGGGGGATCCCTTCAGCGAGTTCTGGAAGAGATTTTTTGGCGCTCCTTTGCCCTATCGGGACCCTTTTCGCCCAAGGCGTTTCGGTTCGGGCTTTATTATTGACACTGAGGGTTTCATCCCGACGAACAATCATGTGGTCGACAACGCAAGAAAGATCGTGGTCAAGCTGTCGGATAAGAGAGAGATGGAGGCGAGGGTTATCGGCACAGACTCGAAAACAGATATTGCGCTCATTAAGATCGACGCCAAGGGGAGACTTCCAACAGCTCCATTGGGAGACTCAGGCATGCTCGAGGTAGGAGAATGGGTCTTGGCGATCGGTAATCCGTTCGGTCTGGATCATACTGTGACTTCTGGGATTGTGAGCGCAAAGAGGAGAAATGTCGGAGCGGGACCGTATGACAATTTCATACAGACCGATGCCTCCATTAATCCGGGAAATTCCGGAGGGCCTCTGGTCAACCTGCAAGGGGAGGTCGTGGGGGTCAACACCGCTATCTTATCTCGAAGCGGAGGAAATATTGGGATTGGTTTTGCGATACCGATCAACCAGGTCAAGGGGCTCTTACCTCAACTAAAGGAAAAGGGGATGGTAGGAAGAGGGTGGTTGGGTGTCGCCATACAGCGGGTGAGTCCAGCCATTGCGGAGGCTCTTGGGCTGGAAGGAGCCCGAGGCGCTTTGGTTGCTAGTGTTTCGAAGGGAGGCCCTGCTGAGCATGGGGGGGTTAAGGTCGGAGACGTGATCACTGAATTCGACGAAAAGGCGATCAAAGATTCGAATGATCTACCTCGTATGGTTGCCAGCACACCCGTGGGAAAGGAAGTGCAGTTGAAGGTCATACGGGACGGAAAAGAAGTAGCTCTCGCCGTTACGATCGGCGAACAAAAGCGGGAAGAAGTTGTTGCATCAGCTACGGGCGAAAAGAATCTAGGGTTGAAGGTCCAGAAACTAACACCTGAGGTCGCAGCAAACCTTGGATTGGATCGCGCGGAGGGGGTAATTATTGCCTCCGTTAGACCAGGAAGCCCGGGCTGGGAAGGCGGGCTTCGTCGGGGGGATGTTATTTTGGAGATTGACCGCAAGCCCATTCGCAACTTTTCCGACTACCAGAAGGTAGTTGCTGATATCAAGAAGGGCAAAGGGGTCCTTCTCCTGGTGCGCCGTGGGGAAATCTCGATCTTTCTTGTTCTCAAAGTTCCCGAAGGTGGTCCCTCCTAGCTCGGTCTTTGAAGGGGCTAGTTCGAGGGGAGAGGTTCTGGCGATTTGTGATTCGATTAACTCTGGAGGCGAAGGACATCTGCTATGGTTGATTTTCGACAGAGCGGGTTTTCTCCCAAAGAGATCCGTGCTTTCTACCTTTCTCTTACTGGGATCATTGTCCTTGCTTTCATGGCGACTTGCACGGGACCGGTGAAATGGATTATCTACCGAAGAGAGGAATGGGACGGGCATGATGGATGGGAAGCGCCGGCTCGCTGTCATCTCTAACCGGAGTCCCTATCAAATTAAAGAAGGATCTGGGGGCCCCACTTACGAGAAGAACGTCGGGGGACTGGTCTCTGTTTTGGACGAAATGATGCGTCAAACAGGGGGTACTTGGATTGCTTGGAACGAAAGGGGCCAAAGCCCTGAGCAAGTGGGTATCCCTCCGGATAGGCCTGGGTATTCCTTACACCCTGTTATACTCACGGAGCAGGAAGTCAACCATTATTATCATGGATTTTCTAATCGCGTCCTCTGGCCCCTATCCCATTATTTCCTGGATCGTTGTCATTTTAGGACCGAATACTGGGAGGGTTATAAGAGGGTCAACGAGAAATTCGCTAAGGCCTTTAGGGAGGCCTATGAGGATCAGGATCGTGTCTGGATTCACGATTTTCATCTTACGCTGCTGCCTGGTTTCTTAAGAAAAGAGCGGGCAAATCTGTCGATTGGCTTTTTCTGGCACATTCCGTTTCCCGCCTCGCCAGTATTTCGGGTTCTTCCCTGGCGCGAGGAGATCCTTCGTGGTCTATTGGGGAGCGACCTGATTGGCTTTCATCTTCCCCTCCACGCCGGGCATTTCCTCCAGTGCGTTGAGGACGTGTTGGAGGTCCCCGTGGATCGGGAGAGCGGTTCGATCCGATACGACGGCCGCGTCATTAAAGTGAGCGCTTTCCCAGTGGGCATCGATTTCCACAAGTGGGATGACTTGGCTTGCAGCGCTCGGGTGAGAGAAAAGGCCCGTCAGATGCGGGACGAGATGGGGATCAAGTATGTGCTCCTGGGCGTGGACCGGCTCGATTACACCAAGGGCATTCTTGAGAGGCTTTCGGCCTATGAGCGCTTTTTGGAGAAATACCCTGATTTTCACTGGCAGGTATGCTTGATTCAGATTGCCGTCCCGTCACGCACCCGGGTGGACGAGTACAGGAGCCTGAGAAGAGAGATAGACGAGGCTATTGGGCGGATCACGGGTCGTTTCAGCACGAGAAAGTGGATTCCGCTGCGCTACCTCTATCAGTCCTTCGCCATGGAGGATGTGGCGTCCTACTACCTGGCTGCGGATGTGGCCCTGATCACGCCCCTGCGGGACGGGATGAACTTGGTCGCCAAGGAATACGTAGCCTGCAAGAGAGAGGGGAACGGCAGCCTAATCCTGAGCGAGTTTACCGGGGCAGCAGCTACCCTCACGGAGGCGATCCTTGTCAACCCTTACAACGTGGAAGGCTTGGCAGACACCATCTGCCTCGCTCTGAGCATGCCCGAAGAAGAGAAAAGAAAAAGGATGAAGAATCTACGTGAAAGAGTGAGGGAAAGGGATGTCTACTGGTGGTGTGATAGCTTTCTAAAAGATCTTTCCAGTGTGAAGGGGCAGAGATCATGACGGAGATTCTCGGCGTCAAGATCGCGTTGAGCCCTTGGGTGGTCATCCCGCTCGTGGTGCTTGCCGCGGCCGCGTTCGCCTATGTTCTCAACCTTGTCCTGCTCTGGATTCTGCGAAGAGCCGTAGAAAAGACCTCGACGGAGATCGACGACCGGATTTACCGGCTCTTGCAGCTCTACCTGTTTCCGCTGCTGGTTGTCGGGGGACTGCTCATTATCCTGGATGCCGTTCCTCTTCCGCCAAAAGTCCTTCGCGCGACTTACCGTCTCCTCGCTCTTTCGGGGCTCCTGCTGGCGACTTTCTTGTTGACCAAGGGGGCGCTGTTGGTCCTGCGCAACATAGAGGCCCACTATGAGCCCCTGCGCAATATCAAGGGCGCCGTAGAACTCGTCACCAAGATCGTCTTCCTCGCCGTCGGGGCGATGATCATCCTGGATAACCTGGGAATTTCTCTGACGCCGCTCCTGACAACCCTTGGCATCGGAAGCTTGGCGGTGGCCATCGCCTTGCAAGACACTTTGGGAAATCTCTTCGCCGGGCTTTACATCAAGGCCGATCGCCCCATTGAGATCGGCCAGTACGTCCGCTTGGAAAGCGGCGAAGAGGGATACGTTGATGCCATCGGCTGGCGGAGCACGAGGATCAGGATGCTGCCCAACAATATGGTGGTGGTGCCCAACAGCAAGATCGTGCAGAGCAACATCACCAACTACTACCTCCCCGAAAAGGAGTTAGCCGTCCTCGTTCAGGTAGGAGTCCACTATGACAGTGAGCTAGAAAAAGTGGAAAAGATTACCCGCGAGGTGGCCAAGGAAGTCTTGCAAACCGTGCCGGGGGGCGTACCGGATTTCGAGCCTTTCATCAGATACCATACGTTCAATGAGTCCAGCATCGACTTCACTGTGATTCTCCGCGGTCAGGAATTTGTAGACAATTTCTTGATCAAACACGAGTTTATCAAGAGACTGCACGCTCGGTATCAAAAAGAGGGTATCACCATCCCGTTCCCGATCCGTACCGTCTACCTCAAGGCAGAGCCCAATGGCCGCCTTCAGGAAGAAAGGCCAGCGTTAGAACATTAGAAGGTACGGTTTTTCAGTTACCTTCCCGCACGGGCTGTGTTTGGTGAAAATTATTGATATCATCTTCTGCAGGCGGGAGCGCCAAAACACTACCGGAAATGTCCTTTGGCCGGGAGGTGGGCTGAGCGACCGATGGACAACTTTCATTTTTATACCAAGCTGGATCAAACCGTCCTGCTAGGGGTCCAGGCGAAAAATGTACGGGAATTGCTGAAAGGCATCAGGAAGGTGCCTGGTTCATCAATCTATTATCACACCCATAGATTTCTGCACCAGCATCATTACCTATCGCCGGAGCCGCCGAATGATTTCGCCTATTGGGTGAGCCAAGTTTTGGGCGACGACGCGTTAGGGGAGCAGCTATGGAGCGTCGATATTGTGGAGTTCCAGAGCATTGCTGGACTAAAGGAGAAGTTTGTAACAATTCTAAAGACGCACTTGGCTTATATAGAGCGATACATCGATTGCCCAGATG
>JACPSF010000418.1 GCA_016193385.1 Deltaproteobacteria bacterium | reverse complement strand
TTTCATGCTTCGAGAGCCTCAGCATGAACGGAAAATCGCGAATGATTTCAAGGGCTGCTCCGTTCGCCCTGAGTTCGTCGAAGGGTGAACGGAGCGTTTTTCCGCAGCCTGCTAAACAACGATCCAGGGTTCAGGGGTTTAAGGGTTCCCTTTATCCTTCTCCTTTTAAGTCCCAGTGGAGAAGGCGGAAAACGCGCTGTTTCGCCGGCACATCCAGATCTTTAATCCGTTTTGTCGCGCCCGCGAGAGTAGCCCGGATGCTATATTTGCCGGCAGGAAGCTGGATATAGAACCATGGACCGTGGACCGTTGTGCGAGCGATCTCTTTGCCTTTCTCATCCGCGATCACAACCTCGACCCCGGATAGATACTGGCCGGATTTCTCGGCGAAAGAAAGCTTGAGGTTATAGCTTTTGCCCGATTCCTCCATTATCTGGCGCTCGTCTGCACCAATTCCGCCCGACATAAATGGATAGCCCTGGTTTGTCTTCCCCTTGATGATCCCGACTGCATCCTCCGAAGAAATTTCCGACGCCAGGGGCCCCGGCGACGGCAAGAAGGAAAAAACGACAAGGCTAAGCGCCAGCAGAAATAAAAATCGCTTGCTCAAATCTACGAGCTCTCTCATGGACCCCGACCTCCTTCGACCGCACGTTTAAGCGGATGCAGCCGCCCTTGCGGCTTCCTTTTGATCCGGACCGGGACGAACGGATAGGACGGGACAGGGAGCGGTGCGGACCACCTTCTCCGTGACGCTTCCCACAAACGCATGAGATAAGCCCGTCCTTCCATGCGTCGAGATAACAATGAGATCCGAGCCATCCTTCCTGGCTTGCTCCACGATGCTCTCATCGGGCCTTCCGATCTCTACCTTCTCCCGGACAGTTACAAACGGCAGAAGATCGCCGAAACGGTCCCCTAGAAACTGCGCCAGAGCGATTTGGAACCGCTCCATGATATCGGCGGGCGGAGGGAAGGACCTGAGGGCCGTCGCTCCCGGTCTCAATTCTTTGCTGTATTGCTGAATCTCGGCGAAGTCCACGACATGGTACGCGAGGACCTCGGCTCCCAGCTCCTTGGCCATTTTGAGGGCGTAGCGGACTCCCGCCTCTGAGAGGTTGGAGAGGTCGGTCGGCGCGAGAATTTTTTTTATCTTGCCCATATTGCCTCCTGTGACGAGCGGCGAATCAGTCTCACCCATAAGAGCTGTTACGCACAAAACGTGCCAAGCAACGCTGCGGCGCCTGCCACTTGCAAGAGCCGTCTCCCCTGTTCGCTTCGCACGGCTGAGATTTTTCGCCGAGCTTATTTCTCAGCTGTGCGAAGGAATTCGGCTTGGTGCTTTAACCACAGGACGGTTTCACGCTGAAGCGAAGCAAACAATTTCTTGGCATAAGCATTGCTAAACTTCTTCTGCCGGGAGGTGAGGCATGATTGACGTTTGTCGCAAGCCGCTCAGGTGCGGCGTCGTCCTGGCTGGCGGAGAAGGCCAGCGGCTCCAATCCTTTATCCGACGATTACGGGGAGATTCGTTGCCGAAACAGTTCGTCAATTTCATCGGCGCCCGCTCCCTGCTTGAACATACCTTTTCGCGCGCGGAGATGCTGATCCCTCCCGAGCGGCTTTATACCGTGGTGAGCGGGAATCATCTCTCCCACCCTGAGGTCAGAACCCAACTCTCCTGCCGCCCCGAAGGAACCGTGATCGAGCAACCGGAGAACAAAGAGACCGCGCCCGGACTCCTTCTGCCCCTGATGCACCTGGCCCGGCGTTACCCTGAATCGGTGGCGGCGATTTTCCCGTCCGACCATTTCATTGTGGAAGAGGCGCTCTTCATGAGCCACGTGGATCTAGCGCTGCGCATCGTAGAACGGTATTCCTCTTTCATTGTTTTACTCGGGATAGAGCCCGATGAGCCGGAGTCGGAATATGGCTATATTTTGCCGGACAAAGAGGAGGGCTATCTGGCTCCCTTGAGGGCCCGAAGGGTGTCGCGCTTCATAGAAAAGCCCGACGCGACGATGGTCCACGAACTCTTGATGGGGGGCGCCTTGTGGAACACCATGGTTATGGCTTTTAAGGTGAAGACCCTGCTCCGCCTGGTCCGCCAGACGCTCCCCTCGCTCTACGCCGCCTTTCAAAGGATCCGAGTGGCCATCGGCACCCGCGCCGAACAGGAAGTCGTCAAAGCCGTCTATCGGCCCATGGAAATCGTCAACTTCTCCCGCGGCCTCCTTGAGACCCATCCCCAAGACCACGCCATGCGGCTTTGGGTTCTCCCGGTCCGCGGCGTGCGCTGGAGTGACTGGGGATCGGAGGGGCGTGTGGTGGGCATGCTGAGAAGGCTCGGCTATTTGGAGCGGCTACAGCAGAGGCCGTTTGCAGACCGGGTTATCCCTGATCTTTCTGACAGGAGCGTCGCATGAACCAGGAACTGAAAAAAAGCGCCGAGATGAATTCATCTTTGGAGAGTTATCCGTACGAATCCACAATCGGCAACCAGAGCAAGCGCCGAAGCCGCACAGCGCCGGAAACGGTCGACTCCCCGATGCCGGCCCGGTCCGCTGTAGCGGGTACGTCGCTGCGCGAACGGATCGCGAAGAAGGCCTACGAGATCTACGAGAGACGGGGCGGCCAACCTGGGGACGAGGTCGCCGACTGGCTCGAGGCCGAGCGACTGGTCCAAGCTGAAACGAAAGCCGAAAACCAGGCGCCCAAGAACCAAAGTGTTCGAAAGCGCGCGCCGCGGAGGAAAAAAAAATAGGAACGGGCCCATGTCGAAGCAGGACAAGCCGGTTGCCTTTCCGCTACGCATTTCGCAGGAAGTCGAACGCCTTTTCGATGAAATCATCCATCGGCCGTGGGGATTTGCCCGCGAACTAGTGGGTTGGAATCCCTCGGTCGATCTCTACGAAACGCCGGACGCCATTATTCTAAAAGCCGACCTCCCCGGCGTGAGGGGAGAGGACGTCAAGGTCGAGGTGGAGGGGAACAACCTCATCTTACAGGGCCGGCGCGCGCTCGAGCGGACCGAGAGCGACGGGAAATTCTTCTATCAGGAGCGCAGCTTCGGGGATTTCGTACGCCGCATGGCGCTCCCGGAATCTGTCGACAAAGACAAGATCAGCGCCGAGTTTCGCGACGGCGTGCTGCGGGTGACGCTGCCGAAGATTAAGGGAAAGGAAAAAAAGCCATGAGCGCCGTTGCGCCGTCGAGAAGCGAGAAGCCACCGCGTGGAGAGCTGGAGGAAGCCTTGGCCCCGAAGGAGCTCAGCGCCGAGGATTTGCGCTTCTCCGTGTCTCTGGACGGCGGCTTTGAGAGCACTGCCGAGCTGGCCCAAGTCGAGGACTTTGTCGGACAAGAGCGCGCCGTCGCCGCGCTGGAGCTGGGGCTGGGCGTGGCCGGCGGCGGCTTCAACATTTTCGTATCGGGCCTGGCCGGGGCAGAAAAGCTCGAGGGCTTGCGCCGGTGGGTAGCCGAGCGAGCTTCCAGATCGCCCACCCCGGGAGACTGGGTCTACGTCCACAACTTCAAGTATCCGGATGCTCCGCATGCCCTCTACCTCAAGGCCGGAAAAGGAGTCCGCCTGCGGGATCTCATGCGCGATCTGGTGAAAGCCTTGAGAGAAGAGCTTCCCAAGGCTTTTCGCCAGGAGGCTTTCGACAAGGAAAAGACGCTGCTCCGAGAAAAGTATAACAAACGGGCTCAGGAGCTGAACGCGCAGTTTGATAAGGCGGCGCGGGAAAAGGGGTTCCTGCTTCAAATCGGGCCGCGAGGCAACGTCATGTTTATCCCGCTAATCAACGGCAAGCCACTACAGAGCCCTGAGGAGTTTTCTCAGCTACAGGAGGCGAAGCGCCAAGAAATCGAAAAGCGCCAAGAGGAATTGGTGGAGGAGATGGAGGAGGTGGCAGCCAGACAGCGGGAGGTCATGCGGGAGCTGGAGGCGGATATTCGCCTGGTCGAGCGCCGTTTCTGCGAGCAGCTCCTCACGCCTCTCATCGGCGCCATCGAGCGGGAGATGGAGAATGAAAAGGTCAGCTCTTATCTCCCGGAGGTGCGAGAACACATCCTCGAAAACCTCGACAATTTCAAAGAAAGTCCGGCCATGGCCCCCGGCTTTCCCTTCATCCTCCACGGGCGGGAGCACCGCGACACGTTTCTGGAGTACGACGTGAATGTGGTGGTGGACAACTCCGTGATCGAGGGGGCCCCGGTCATCATTGAAAGCTCGCCCACTTACCTGAATCTCTTCGGCAGCATCGAGCGCGTAGTCGACCGTTTCGGGCGGGTGGTAACGAATTTCACCCGGATCAAATCCGGCTCGCTCCTGCGCGCTCACGGCGGTTATCTCATTTTCAGCCTGGAAGACGCCGTGACCGAACCGGCGGTCTGGAAGGTGCTGCGCCGCACGCTGAGGAGCGGGCGCATTGAAATGGAGACCTACGAGCCTTTTGCCCTTTTCTCCGCCTCGGGACTCAGGCCGGAGCCGGTGGAGATCAACACCAAAGTGATCGTAGTCGGGAGCCCTTTTCTTTATCACCTCCTCTACACCTGGGACGAAGAGTTTCGCGAGATCTTCAAGGTCCGCGCCGACTTTCGCGAGGTGATGGAGATGGAAGAGAATCACCGGGCGGCTTACGCCCAGTGGGTGACCAAGCTCTGCAAGGAAGAGGGACTCCCCCCGTTTGACCGGGAAGCGGTCGAGCGGCTTCTCGAGTTCGGAGCCCGGCAAGCGGGAGACCGGGAGAAGATCTCAGCCTCCCACGCCGAAGTGTGCGACCTGGTGCGTGAGGCGGCTTACTGGGCGCGCAAGGAGGATGCCCAGCTCGTCCTGGGACGCCACATCGATCAGGCCCTGGAAAACCGGATCTTCCGCTCGAACCGGATTGAGGGAGAGATTCGCGAACTCATCGCCAACGGCACGATCCTCATCGACATCGAGGGGAGAAAAGTTGGACAGGTCAACGGCCTCTCGGTCCTGGACATCGGGGGCTATACGTTCGGACGGCCGACGCGCGTCACGGCCAGTGTCGCCATGGGCCAGGCCGGCATTATCAACATCGAGCGGGAGTCCCGCTTGAGCGGGAGCATCCACGACAAGGGAGTTCTCATCCTCTCCGGTTATCTCCGCAATCGCTACGGCCAAGATAAGCCGCTGGCGATCTCCGCAAGCCTCTGCTTCGAGCAATCCTACTCCGGTGTGGAGGGTGACAGCGCTTCATCCGCCGAGCTCTACGCGCTGCTTTCCCGCATCTCCGATATTCCGCTGCGTCAAGACATTGCCGTGACAGGTGCGGTCAATCAGTGGGGGGAGATCCAGGCCATCGGCGGGATCAATGAGAAGATCGAAGGATTCTTCGATGTCTGCAGAGTCATGGGCCTGACCGGACGCCAAGGGGTCATGATACCGGCCGCCAACCTGCGTAACCTCATCCTCCGGTCAGATGTCGTCGAGGCCGTCGCGCAAAACAATTTCCACATTTATCCCGTGCGCACGGTCGACGAGGGTTTGGAGATCCTGACCGGCATGCGGGCCGGGGGGGTAGGAGAAGAAGGAACGGCCAACCAGGCGGTAAGCGGTAGGCTGAGAGAATTCGCGGTGAGGCTTAAGGAGTTTTCCGGGGGCAACCACCGTCAGGAACCTCCGGCGCCTGCTTGAACGGAAGCGCCGAGTTGAATTCAAGTTAGGAGGCATACCATGAATCAGGCCGTGATCGAGGTTTTCAACAAAACTCTGGAAAAGACACACATTTGGCTCGTGGATCTTATGCAAGAGCTGGATTGGCAAGACGAGCACAAGGCCTATCTGGCCTTACGCGCCGTGCTCCACGTGCTGCGCGACCGGATCACGGTCGAGGAGGCTGTGCAGCTCGGCGCGCAGCTGCCCATGCTGGTGCGCGGGTTCTATTATGAAGGCTGGCATCCCGCAGGAAAGCCCGTCAAGGAACGCCACCAGGAGCTTTTTCTCTCTCACGTCAAGGACGCCTTCAAAGGCGACGAGCGGGTGAACCCGGAAAGGGTGGTCCGCGCCGTGTTCAAAGTCCTCGCCAACCACGTCACCAAGGGCGAGATCGAAGATATCAAGCATGTCCTGCCGAAGGAGTTCGAAGGCCTCTGGCCTTAGTCATTGAAGCAATCGTCCGGCGGCAATAACCCCTGGGGCCAGTGCAACTGAGACGCTGACTTCGCTTCTGAAGGTCAAGGTCATCGCCGAATACATCTTCACGCTCCAGCGTTAGACCGTCGTTAATAGCCCGCATTCCGCCGAAAGCCTGTCGGGGGCCGAGTCTTCGGGCCGCGGCCGATGAACTACGTTCCCTCGGGGAACGCGCTCTCGGCTGCGGCCGATGGGTTTGTGCCGTGAGTCGTACCATTTGTAATCGGGCGTCCGCAGTCTCGCTCGCGCTCCCCTCGGTTGCGGAAAAGAGGCCGGTCAAACTGTTCGGGACGATCCAAGTGGTTTTCATGCATATGATCGCGTAGGAGCTGGACCGTCTTGTCCATCAAAGGTACAGCACGCATCTTGCGTCCCTTTCCCATAAGGCGCACCTGCGCGGGTGGATCCAATCGTACGTCTCCTGCCGAAAGATCGATCAACTCCTGAACTCGCGCTCCGGTATCGTAGAGGATACTTAGCAAAACTGCATCTCTTCGGCCCCCTCGATTTCTCAGGTCCGGCTGCGCCAGAATCTCAGCCAAGGAATAGGGGGGTCAGGTCTTGTATCTTGCTATCCGCCACCTATTGTGATAGTTGCGATAAGTCATGGCTCGTCCTCTCAGAGTGGAATTTGACGGTGCGACCTACCATGGACCTCCCGGGGCAACGCCCGAGAGGACATCTTCGATGACGATGGCGATCGCAAAGCCTTCTTGAAGTGCCTGGGCAAGGTCGTCAACCGCCTTAACTCGACGTAGAGAAGATAGTCGGCAAAGCCGTGGCCCTGTTTTAAGGTGAAGTTGCGAATCGCCAGCGCTCGGTAAGCCGAAATGTGGGCGTCACCCTGATCGCGCATTGCCCAGCCGGACCTGGTGAGCATCCGGTCGATGTTTTCCCTGGCTTGGTCTTCGGGCTCTGTCATCGAAGAAGGAATATGAATCACACGATGTCAATGCTGTGCGGGCGAGCTGCAAAACCATCCAATTTTACTACGAAATCCGGGGATGGCAATACGAAAAAAATAATCAATGGACGGCGCGCAGGAAATCGAGCACTTCCGGAATGATCTTGTCCCACGAGGAGCTTTTCGGAGAGAAAGAGACTCGGCCGCCGGGAGCAAGGCGGTAACGGGCCTTGTCCTTCCCGAT
>JACPSF010000417.1 GCA_016193385.1 Deltaproteobacteria bacterium | reverse complement strand
ACCGCGACGCTGGAAGGGGCGCCTCCCTTCGTCCTGGTGTCCTCCTGGATCAACGTGTTCCCGTACACGGTAATGGTCCACAAGGACATCAAACGACCTGAAGATCTGAAGGGGAAGACCGGACAGGTTGGCGCGCCTTTTGGCACGATCCCGGACACCGCGTTGAGGTTTGCTCTGGCGAAGCTGGGGCTCGATCCCGAAAAGGATGTGAAGTTGATTCAACTCCCACGCCCGGATACGGCGAACATCGTGGCCCAGTTGGAAAGAGGAGACGTCCAGTTCGGTCCGCTGCCACCGCCTTTCGATCGCATCGCGCAGAAGCGCGGCTTCCACTCGCTCATCTCTCTCCCGGAATTAGGCATTCCCTGGCAGAACAACGGCGAGTGGGTGCAGCGCGCGTACCTCCAGAAAAACCGCGATACGGTCCTTCGTTTTGTCAGAGCGACTGCCGATGCCCTGAAGTTCTACTACGAGCAAAAGGACAAGACGATCGCCTATCTCATGGAATTCCTCGGCAGTAACCGCGAGGACACAGAGTACGCTTATGAGGCCTTCAAGAAATGGGGCGACCGCACGCCGAAGCCGACGGTCGGCGGGATTAAAACCACCTTCGACGCGATCAAGAGAAAGACCCCCAAAGCCGCCACGGCGGATCCTGCTTCCTTCATCGATACGAGTTTAGTCGACCAACTGTCGAAGGAGGGATATTTTAAATAAGTAGGCCGGCGCTATTCAGGTCCAGCCAACGGAGGGCAGCCAGAGCGGAGATTTGTCGCTTTGGCGGCCGGGAGGCCACACGATGAAAATGCTGTTAACGGCCCGCTTTTCTTCTCTTTTCTCGTTAGTTTTTTACCTGTCTCTTCTTTCGATTCCATTCCCATCGTCAGAAGTCGCAGCTCAAAACGTCAAGATCACCGTGGGCCAAGCCGGTATCAACCCCGGCACGAGTTTATTCTTCATTGCGAAAAAGGAAAATCTTTATGCCAAGCATGGCCTCGATGCGAATATCATCGCCACGTCGTCGACTGCGAGTGCGGTGCAGGCCATGCTCGGCGGCAGCATGCACATCATCACGGGCGGAGCCGGGGCCGCTTACGTCACCGCCGTCTTGGAAGGCACCGCCCCCTTTGTTCTGGTTTCGTCCTGGGTCAACGTGTTCCCGTACAAACTGGTCGCGCGAAAGGAAATCGTCAAAACCCAGGAATTGAAAGGTAAAACGGGCCAGATAGGTAGCACTTTTGGATCGGCCCTCCATGTTGCCGTGGGCTTTGCCCTAGCCAAGGTGGGACTCGATGTCGAGAAGGATGTGAAATTGGTCCAGCAGCCACGGACCGATTGGGCGAACACGTTGGCCCAGCTCGAGAAGGGCGAGGTTCAGTTTTCTCTTCTGCCGCCTCCTTATGACCGGATCGGAGAGAAGCGCGGATTTCACACGCTCCTTTCCCTGCCAGCCATGGGAATCGCGTGGCAGCAAAACGGCGAATGGGTGCCGAAGTCTTATCTTCAGAGCAACCGCGGCACCGTCGTGCGCTTTCTCAGAGTCATGGGCGACGCGATGAAAGTCTACTTCGAGCAAAAAGATAAGACGATCTCTTATCTGAATGAATTTTTGGGCAGCGATCGGGAGGATACGGAGTACGCCTACGAGACTTTTCTGAAGTGGGTAGACCGCAGCTCCAGGCCTAAAGTAGAGAGCATCCGGACGATGTTGGAGTCTATAAAAAAGGCAACTCCCAAAGCCGCCTCTGCGGATCCTGCCTCGTTTATTGACGCTAGCCTGGTTGATCAGTTGGTTAAGGAAGGATATTTCCGGTAGAGTCGCGACCCCGACCCGCATGGGGAGCTGCTTAAGTTTCCGCTGCAGATGGGACTCAAATGGTCCGGGCGGTTTCGTTTGCACATACCAGGGCTTCCCGAATGATGGCGGGGCTAAAGGCCGCGCAGCACGTCGATCTTCGCCGCCAGGATAAAATCGTTCTCCGAAAGCCCGCCGCTCGCGTGGGTCCAGATATCGAAACGCACGCGACTATAGCGGATGTGAATGTCAGGGTGGTGTCCCTCCTGTTCGGCGAGCTCGGCTACCCGGTTGACAAACGTCATCGCCTCGATGAAGTTCTTAAATTGAAATTCCTTGGAGATCCACTTGCCGCTAAGCGACCACCCGGAGAGCTGTGCGAGCAACCTTTCCGTCTCGGTCCTCTCCAGTGGCGGCACGCCTCCCTCGCACGGAACGCAGCGTTTCAGCGTTAGCTCGCTCATGTTGCAGACCTGCGTCTTTTCAACGCCTCGGGATTCACCGCGCGAGTGAGTTTTCCGTCCATGTAATCGAGGATGTTCTCCACCGCATTTTCCGCGAATCCATGAAAGCCGGTATCCGTCGGCCAGCCCAAATGCGGGCAGAGGACGACGTTGTCGAGATCGAGGAGCGGGCTGTCCCCACCCAAGGGCTCCTCCACGAACACATCCAGCGCGGCCCCCGCGATGGCCTTCTCCTTGAGGATTTTCGCCAGCCCACGTTCGTCCACGATCGCTCCCCGCGCCGTATTGATCAGGTAGGCCGAGCGCTTCATAAGGCGCATCCGCGCCTCGCTCAGGAGGCCTTTGCTTTCGTCGGAAAGCTTGAGGTGAACAGACACCACATCGGCATTCTTTAAGACCTCCTCCAGGGCCATGTAGGTCGCGCCCGCCGCTTCCGCGCGCTCCCGGGTTAGCGTCGGACCCCAGGCGATCACCTTCATACCCAGCGCTAAGGCGATGCGCGCGACTTCGACGCCAACCTTTCCCAGCCCCAGTATCCCCAAGGTCTTGCCGCCGAGGACATAGCCCAGGACCAGCGGCCACTCCCCACGCCTCATTGCCTGATCACTCTGGGGAATCTGCCGCATGATGGAGATCATCAATCCGATGGTGAGTTCGGTGACGCCGGCGCCGCCCGGCGCCATGGTGATGACGATCCCGGCTTCCGTCGCCGCTTCGAGGTCTATATGGTAGGCGTGGTTGCCAGTCTGAGCGATCATCTCGAGGCCCGAGAGGGCCTTGAGCAGTCGCGCTGGGAAGCGGGTCCGCTCGCGCATCGGAATGATAACCTGGGAGCCATTGAGGGCCCGGATCAGCGCCTCTTCCGAGACGAACTTTTCCGTATAGATTTCCACCTGGGCTCTTTGGCGCAGGCGTTGGATCGCGGGAGCCCCTTCGAGCGTGTGCTGATAATCGTCGAGAACGCTGACCTTCATTGCTACACCAAGGCAATGGCCTCGATTTCCAGGAGGAACTCTTCTCGCGCCAACCCTTTGACAACGACGAGAGTGCTTGTGGGCGGGTTTTTCTTATAATATTCCTCCCGCACCCGGCCCAGTCCTTCGCGGTACTTGATGTCGGTGATGTAAGTGGTGGTCTTGACCAGGTTGTCCAGCGTGCCCCCCGCTGCCTTTAAGACCGTTTTGATATTCTCAAAGACTTGCCTGGCCTGGGCTTCGATATCTCCCGTCCCCACGATATTCCCTTTTTCATCGACGGCCGTTTGGCCCGCGATGAAGAGCAGACTTCCTCCCTTGGTCAAAATCGCCTGAGAGTACCTCGGCCTTGGATCCGATAATTTTTTCGGCTGAAGAACTTTTTTCATGTCGTCTCCTTTCCTCTTTCAACTGTTTGACTTTTTAACCCTTGATCCCCTCAGCCCTTCGTTGGCTTTGCAGCAGATCTTCTCACCTGTACAGTTCTCCGTCGTCGCCTTGGTCTTTAAACTGATGGATTTTGGGAAACACGGAGAAGCGGTCCGGTCGGGCTTGCAGCAGGAAGTCCACCGGGATGAAGCCTTGCAGCAAGGGGATAGGGAGCTGAATCCCGGCGAATGGGCTCTTTTCGTCGGTCCCCACGGTGAGCCGATTTCCCCAGAGACCGGCTGGGAAGGATCCGCTCAAATTGAATCGGCTCGCGGAGGCGCTGCCCTGGATTTGCGGTAACTTGAACAGCCCGCCGGGTCGCTTTTCGGTCTCGCTTAAAAGCTCGTAGTCGAGCACTTTGGGGAAGCGGGTTGGAGCCCCCGGGGCCTCCCGCACAAGAGAAAGCGCCGTGTCGCCGGCTTCTTCGCGTCCGCCTTTTTTTGCCAGATCGCCTTCCAAAAGAGCCGAGGGCAGACCTTTGAGCTGGTCCGGATTTTCGTTTTGCTTCCCTCTCAGAGCCATCAGCAAGCGGTCGCTGTCCTCTTTGGCCAGGTGATAGGCCTGGCTTTGAATGCCCCAGGGAGTTTGGAAGTGGAGCACGATCTCTTGTTCGCTCAGGAGGTTGATTCCCCGGTCCGCCAGCTCCATATTGCTCAGGTCGCCGTCAAAAAGCGTCGATTTCAGCCTGAGTCCCTGCGGGCCGTAGAGGTCCGGATGCTCCAGGAGGAATTTTTTGCTGATATGAAAGCCCTGGTTCTCGATTTTCATGAGCTGAGCGAGCTTTTGCGTTGCCACTTTTGCGGCCTCGCTTTCAGGGTAGTTGTCCAGGAGGGTCTTCAGGGCGAGCTCGCTTGTGGCTCTGTCTCCGCTCTTCTCGGCGGCCTGGAGCAAGCTCTGGGCTGCCTTCCCTTTGAGATCGGTGAGTTTTTTCGCGCTCGCCTTTCCGGACAGCTGATGGTAGAGGAGGGCCCGGTCGTACTTGCCGGTGTTCTCGTAACTTTCGGCCAACAGTGTATAGACATCGGCGGCGCTATCCGAGTCGGGGTGGCTGCGGATGTAGGCCACGGCCTTATCAATGACGGGCTGGGGGGAGATGGGGTTGGCGGTGAGGACCTCGAAAAGGTTGGTGCCGATCATGAGGACATTGGCGGCGGCTAGAGTGGTGGCTCCGGCCGGACCCGACACCACTAGCGGCGCCGTGCCGTAGATGAGATTTCTCTTG
Source organism: Deltaproteobacteria bacterium (assembly GCA_016193385.1). The sequence continues at coordinate 13,087 of JACPSF010000417.1, read as the reverse complement.
AGCAGATCGTCTCCCAGGAGCACGTACTTAACCGTCTGGAGGCGGTGCTGGCTGCGCGCCTTCTCCAGCGAGGCGAGGAGATTGTACTCCGGGTCTTCGAGGAAGCTCTCGGCTCGTCGCCGTTCATGGGGGTCGCTCGAGGACCGCGCGATCTCTTTTAGGATCTTTTTCGCCTCCTCGTGTTGGCCTTTGATCTCGGCGGCGACCGCCAGGGCGTCCTTCGCCGAATCGCCCAACGGCCGCCCACGGTTATTTTCCTCCACGGCTTTAGCCACCGCTTCGATGCGCCCGGGCTCCCTCACGGCCAGGGCATGGAGTAGTTCCTTGAAAGCCAGTTGGTCCTCCGGTTCGACAGCCCTTGAGGTTCCCTCGTTGGAGACCGAAAGCGCTCTCTGCCTTGACTGTTCCTGTTGTCGGATGCGCTCTCGGAGTTTCTCAAGGCCCTTTTTCACTTGGCTGGATTGGGGATCGATCAGAGCGGCCATCTCATACTGGAATTCGGCCCGGCTGAGCTCTCCCTTCCCCACGGCCTCCTCCGCCTTCTCCAGGCGTTTCTGCACCACAACCGTCTGCTTTCTTTTCTCCAGGGCCTCGATCTGCTTCTGGATCTGCCCGCTTTGCGGGGATTCGGGATAGCGCTTCAGATAACTCCGGTACAGGGCCAGCGCCTTTCTCTCTTCGATCGACATCTTGGGCTGGCCGATCGTGAAGAGCTGGCTCATGGCGGAGTCCACCGCCGCGCCCGCGTAAGAGCCGGAAACGATAGTCAGGAGATCCACAGAGCTGAGCAGGCGATTGACAACCGCTGCGAACCGATTGGCGGAGCTTTTACGCAACAGCTCCTCGGCTTTGCCGAGCTCATCGCTGTTCTCGCGCGACTCTGCGAGGTACAGATCGCGCACCTTATCCGTGAGTCCCGTCACCGTGCCACGCGCTTCTCTGAGCTCGCGGTCTTTTTCCTGAAAGAAGCGCACGTTATTTTCCAGCAACTTTCCTTTCCAAGTGAGGCTATCAATGAAAGCGGCGCGCACCCGCTTATCGACCTCATCGGGGAAGAATCGAGGTGGGGGCGGGGGCGGGTCGAAGGGATTGTACTCGGGCATGGGGTTGAGGACGCGATCCGGGATGGATTCTTTTTCTTGCGCCCCGGCCTTCCCGGGCGCACCACAAATAGGCCCCGAGGAAAGAAGGACCGTAAGGACTGCCGCGAGAACGCCTCTCACCGATTAAGCCTCTTCACTTCTTCCACCAGGCCACGCATAGCCTCGATCTTCCCTTGCGCCTCGATCTTCTCCATGATCCCATCGACTTGCGCTACCTCCATATAGAGCCCCGCCGCAGACTTTGCAAGCTGATCGAAGGTATCCAAGTCGAAGGACAATCCCTCGGGATCGTTCTGGAGCAGATACTCCCGGGCAAGGCGGGCATAAAAGTCTCCGAAATCCAGCAGGTAACGGTAGAGGTTACGACTCTGGCGGTGCTTGGTGACCAACTGGCTGTAGCCCAGGATGACGAGCTGGTTGCCGTCTTTCATCCGGTACCGGTTTAGCTCCACAAACGCCACCTTGGCCCGATCGATCTTTTCCTCTTCCATGCGCGCGAGGTACTCGTAGACCGTGCCGCGGTATTTTTGCACCACCTCGTTCCAGGCCTCGACTTTTTCATCCAAGCCTTTGATGTATTCGAACGGGTCCTCGGTGGATAGGGGCTTTTTTAGGATGCGCTGGAAGACCTCCAGCGCTTCGAGGTTGTTCGCGGCCTGAGCCTCCAGGCTTCCGTCGGACCGGGGGACCCGGTGGTAATGGGCGATCGCCTGGTCGTATTCCCTGAGCCTTTCATAGGCCATCGCCTGAGTGAATTGCACGACGTCCGGATATTGACCGGGATGCTTCTTCTCGTAGTCCTGGAGGCGGATCAGTGTCGCTTTCATGACATTCATGCCGGTGACCCCCTTGGGTGCGGGAAAGCGATACAAGTCGTCACGTGCCAGCCGATGGAAATCCTTGACGATATCCAACAGGTCTCCGGCGGGCAGGTAGCGCGCTTCGGGGATAGCTTTGGCGGCACATCCCGAGATGACAAAAAGCCCCACGGCCGCCACTAAAAAGCCCAGATCTCGACTTCGAAACGTGGAGCTTAAAACCTCCAGTCTCAAGATCCCTTGGCCCTTCTTCTCATCTTGCGGCCTGCCTGTTTTACCGCCCGCACGATCTCGACGTAACTCGTGCAGCGGCAGATGTTGCCGGCCATGAAATCCCGGATCTCGCCTGTGCTGGGATTGGGGTTTTGCTCGATCAGAGCCTTCGCCATCAGAATCATCCCCGGCGTGCAGTAACCGCACTGAAAGGCGCCGTTGTCGAGAAAGGCCTTTTGCAGCGCGTGGAGGCCACCATCGGTTGCAACGCCCTCAATCGTGGTAATGTTTTTCCCTTCGGCATAGGAAGCGAGCAGAAGGCAGGAACTGACCGGGCGGCCGTCCACCAGCACCGTGCAGGCGCCGCAAACTCCCTCGCCGCAGCCGTCCTTGGTTCCGGTCAGATTCAGATAGTCGCGCAGGACCGCGAGCAGGGTTTCGAGTGGTTTCGTTTCGACTTCGTAGGGGGTGCCGTTTATATTTAGTCTAAGCATTGTCTTTTCACTCGTTCAAAAAGTTCGAACTGGTTCAAGTCGCTGAAGAAGTTAAACGGCTTGAACGCTTTGAACGTTTTGACGTCGCTTGCTCCTTTCGAAGAGCGCTAGCAGCACTCTCTCCGGAGTGATGGGTAGCTCTTGGATGCGAACTCCGACCGCGTCGTAAATGGCATTGGCGATGGCCGCCGGCACTGCGGGAAGGGCAGATTCGGCCAGGCCCTTCGCCCCGAACGGCCCGTCTTTGTGCGGCTGCTCAACCAACAGTACGGGAAAGTCGTCGGGCACGTCTTGGAACGAGGGCAGGGGATAATGGAGAAAGGAAGCATTCACGGGCTGCCCATCGATGAATTTGAGCTCCTCCAGGAGCGCCTGGCCGATTCCGATCGTGGCGTCGCCCCGAACCTGCCCTTCGCACAGCCTCGGATTGATCGCTTTGCCGGCGTCAGCTCCGCCCACGAGCTTGAGCAGCCTGACGGCGCCCGTCTCCGTGTCTACCTCCACCTCGACCGCGCAGCCTCCAACCAGCCAGAAAGGCAAAACGGTCTTGGCGTCCTCCTCATCGCCGTAGAAGCCGCTTCCGGTCAGCTCGTTTTGGTTATGGGAGAAGTGGCGTGCGGCCAGCTCTTTATAGGTGAAGCCCCGCGCCGCGGCTCCGGCAGCGAAGACCCGCCCGTTTTCGACTCTCAAGTCTTGCGACGAAATCTCCATAAGGTCGGCGGCGAATTCGAAGAATTTCTCTTTGAGATTCTTGGCTGCCCGGCGCACCGCGTTGCCCATGCAAAACGTGGAACGGCTCGCGCTGGTCATGGCGTCGAAGGGCGTGAGATCCGTGTCGGGCCGCTGGGGGATGAAGGCGATCCCTTTCAGGGGCACTCCCAGCTCCTCGGCGGCGATCTGGGCCATGACCGTCTCGGCTCCCTGCCCCATCTCGACGCTGGCGCTGAAAACGGTGAAGGTGCCATCGCGGTTCGCTTGGACCTTCGCCTCCGACTGCGCCTCAGTGTTCGAGGCCTTGATCATGCAGGCGATGCCCTTGCCGCGTCGCTTCTTGCCGCGCCCCTTGCGCCGCGCTTCGAGATGGATTTCACCTCCGAGCTTGCGCAAGAGCTCCTCGTAGCCCACGCTGTGCATCGTGATGCCGGTCGGATGGCGGTCCCCCTCGCGCAAAAGATTTTTCATCCGCAGCTCCACCGGATCGATGCCGAGCCGCTCCGCCAGCATGTCCATGTGGCTTTCGTAGGCCAGGGCGACCTGGGGCACGCCGTAACCGCGAAAAGCCCCGGCGGATGGTTTGTTGGTCAGGATACAGTAGCCGTCCGCCTGGATGTGAGGGATGCGATACGGGCCCGGCGAAGTGAGTGTGGCTTTGTGGACCACGTTCGGCCCGTTCTCGGCAAAGGCGCCGGTATCGTAATAGAGCTCGGCCAGGCGTGCGACGAGCGTCCCGTCGCGTTTCGCCCCGGTCTTCATCCGCACCACGGAGGCATGTTTGGTCACGGTGAGGAAAACTTCCTCGCGGCGCAACTGGATTCGGACGGGCCTCTTGGCCTTCCAGGCCAGAGTTGCGGCGAGGTGTTCGACCTTGAGGTGGCTCTTGCCTCCGTAGGCGCCGCCGACGTAGGGCACGATCACGCGGATTTTTTCTTCCGGCAACTGAAAGATTTCGGCGAGCGACTTGCGCACGCCGAAAGGGGTCTGGGTGCCGGTTTGGACCGTGAGCCGGCCGTTTTCATCGAACCACGCCAGGGCCAGGTGAGGCTCGAGGAAGCAGTGCTGGGCGACCGGGGTCCTGAAAGTATCCTCCAATACGACATCGGATTCCTCGAATCCTCTTTCGATGTCTCCGTGCTTCAGGCTGGTATGGTGGCAGATATTGTTTTTGAACTCTGCCAGGTGCTCAAAGAGTTGCGGCGCCCCCGGCGCGATCGCCGCCACCGGATCCGACACGACCGGCAGTTCTTCGTATTCGACTTCGATCAACCTGAGCGCCGTATCCGCGATCTCGAGGTCGACGGCGGCCACCGCCGCCACCACGTCACCGACATGGCGTACCTTGTCCAGGGCGACCACCGTTTTATCTTTCATGCGGCGGCCGAAATAAGGGCTCAGCGGCCCGCCCTCGGGAAAGTCGTCTCGGCTGATCACGGCATGGACGCCGGGAAGCTTGGCGGCCTCCGAAGTATCCACCCGGCGGAGTCTCGCGTGCGGGTGCGGGCTGCGCAGGATACGTCCGTGCAGCATGCCGTCCTTTTTGAGATCAATCGTATACAAGGCCTGGCCCCGGACTTTTTTCTCGCCGTCAATACGCCAGATCGATTTTCCTATGGTGTGAAATTCCATGGCTCTCCTAAATCGTTAAAGCGGTTCCAGTCGTTTAAGTCGTGCAAACCGTTCAAATCGTGTTGAACGTGTTAAACCTGTTGAATGCTTTGAAATCTTATTTCATAAGCGTCTCCAGGGTCCTCCTGATGTACACCTCGGCCACCTGTTTTTTATACCACTCAGATCCGCGCGCGTCGGGGATGGGCTCCATCGCGGCCGTACAAGCGCGGGCGAATTTTTTGATCGTGGCCGCAGTGAGTTTTTTCCCTTTCAGAGCCTCGCACTCTGCCTCAAAGCTCATGGGCACGGCGGCGAGAGATCCGACGGAGATTTTTACCTCGGCGCACCGACCGTCCTCGCGGATGAGCGAGCCTGCCACTCCCAAGATCGGCCAGTCGACCGGTGAGTTTCCGGAAAAGCGCAGGTAGGTGGTATGGGCTTGCGGAGCGGGGGGAGGGATGACGATCTCGGTGACGATCTCATCCTCCTTAACGCCGGTCTCGTAAATGTCGACGTGGAATTCCGCCATGGAGAGGAGCCGCTCCCCGCGGAGGCTTCGCGCCCTGACCTTGGCCCCGAGTACGCCCAGGAGGGGCGCCGGATCCGAGTGGTTATCCGCTTGGCAGAGATCGCCGACCAGTGTCCCCATGTTGCGCACGCGGAGATTGCCGACATGGTGAACGCACTGGGCCAGGGCGGGGTAATGCTGCCGGACGATCGGCGAGCTTTCCACCTGAGCGTGGGTGACCAGAGCGCCGATGCCTAAGCCCTCCTTCTCGTCGAAGGCGATTCGGTCCAAGCCGGGAATGCGCTTCAGGCTGATCAAGCGGGTGGGGAAGAAGATCTGATGGCGGACGAGCACCATCAACGCGACGCCGCCGGCAATCAGGCGCGCCTCGCCGGCAGATTGGCTCAGGGACTGGCACGCCTCTTCGAGCGATGTGGGGAATTCAAAGTCCGTCATGGGCTGCCTTCCAATCCTTATCCTGTGGTAATGAGGGAATAAAAGAGGACCAGCTCCCTCTTCCTTCCGGCCGCAAAGTCGTGGGGGGTTCCCCTGGGGATGTGGCAGATCGTTCCCGGTTTCAACGAGATCCTCCTACCATTGACGCGCAAGCGCCCGCTCCCTCTAACCACGTGGCAGAGCACGTCCTTGTCCCGGTGTTTGATTTGTTTTGGATCTGAATCCTTTCTGGGTCTGAAGGAGATCAGGCCGGTGCTGAGGACTCTACCCTCCAGAAGGCTCTTGTAGCGTATCTCCTGGTTAATACTTTTCAAGTTCTTGAGGGCCTCTTGGAGCCGGATGACTTTTATCTGCCGTTTCACTCTTTGATCGTCTCAAAAATTTCTTGAATGGCTCTTTCCGCCTCTTCACTAGGCACGCGGCAGGAACCGACCACGTGGTGACCGCCGCCGCCGTATTTTTCCATCAGAGCGCCCACATTGATGCGCGAGGTTGTATTGAAGATGTTGTAGCCGACCGAAATCGCCGTCATTCCAGCCCTTTGACTGTCATCCGCGACTTTTAAAGAGATGTTTCCGGTCGGAAACAACGTGTAGAGGAGAAAGCGATTGCCCTCCGGGATGTCCGTGAGCCCGCGCAGGTCAACAAAAATGACGTTGCCTTTGAGCGCCGAGCGCTTGAGCAAAATAGCTTCGAGCTTCTCCTGCGCGGCGAGGATCCCGTCACAGCGCCGCTCGACCTCGGGTTCCCACAGGATCTCCGACAAGGTCGCGTCGCGCAGAAGCTCGATGAGCCGCAACCAGTAAGGCTCATCCTGCGCTTTCTTGCCGTCGATGGTCATCGAAACGAGGACATATCCGGCCGGATGGAGCGCATCCTCCGGGGTGAGCCTCCCGGCGTCGATTTTGTCCGTCTCATCGAGCAAGATTCTCATGCGAGCCGATTTTAAAATCTTCAAGCCCTCCTGAATTCGCCTGTTGCCTGTTGCCTGCTGCCTGTTGCCTTCTGCCGTGGCGTAATACTCGTACACGACCCGGGCGGCGCTAGGCGCAAGGCGAAATCCACCTTTGCCCAGGACGATCGACTCCCGGGCGACGATCTCGTCATCCCCCAAGTGGCGCCGCCAGGATGCCGCGTTGGTGATGTGGTGGTCGAACCAGAGGCTGCAATCGGGATGATAAGGGAGGTTGGCGATCGCGTCTCCCGGTCGCACCGCAACGATCCCGTCCTGCATGAATTTCGGCTCGACGAAAAGGTAGCCGTCGACATCTTCCATCAGGGTGATCAAGGCACCGCAGACCAGGCCATCGAAATCCGCTCGCGTAACCAGTCTCATCCGCCTAGGGCCTCCTCCACTGGAGTGAGCTTGATTCCAAAGGCATTAGCGACTCCTTGGTGCGTGATCTTGCCCTGGTAGGTGTTCAGACCGCGTGCCAAGGCGGTATTTTCCCGGAACGCCTTGGGGAACCCCTTGTCGGCGAGCTCGAGCCCGTAAGACAGGGTCGCATTGGTGAGGGCGTAGGTGGAAGTATGGGGTACGATCGCAGGCATGTTCGTTACGCAATAGTGGACCACTTCTTCCTCGACATAGATGGGCTGGAGAAGTGTAGTGGGACGGGAGGTCTCAGCGCAGCCTCCCTGATCGATGGAGATATCTACGAATGCGGCTCCCGGCTTCATGAGCTTGACGAGGTTGTGGGAGATTAGCTTGGGGGCTTTCGCTCCGGGAATAAGGACCGCACCGACCACCAAGTCCGCATCGACGACCTCCTCCTCGATATTGGCCCTGTTGGACATCAGCGTGGTCACGTGGCCGCCCATAATATCGTGGAGATAGCGAAGTTTTGAGGGATTGATATCGAGAATGCTCATGTAGGCTCCCATGCCTGCCGCTACCTGACAGGCGATGGAGCCCGATGTGCCGGCTCCCAGGATCACGACTTTTCCGGGGCGCACGCCTGAGGCGCCTCCGAGGAGGATCCCTCGGCCACCGTTTTCCGCCTGCAAACACCATGCGCCGACTTGGAGGGCGAGACGTCCGGCCACCTCGCTCATCGGCGTCAGAAGCGGCAGGGAGCCGTCCTCCAATTGGATCGTTTCGTAAGCGACCGCCGTGACTTTCCTCTGCTGAAGGATCCGGGTCACCTCTTCACCCGCGGCCAAATGAAGGTACGTGAAAAGGATGAGACCGCTGTGCAAGAATTGGAACTCTGAGGGCTGAGGTTCCTTCACCTTCATGACGAGGTCGGCCTGTTGCCAGACCTCAGCGGCCGATTCAAGCACGGTCGCGCCTGCCCCCTCGAACGAACGGTCAAGAATACCGCTTCCTAAACCAGCGCCCTTTTCAACGAGCGCCTTGTGGCCGTGAGTTATGAGGGCGGAGACACCTGCCGGCGTAATCGCAACCCGATTCTCTTCCGCTTTGATTTCTCTGGGGACCCCGACGATCATCTCAACCCGCTCATTCGCGCCGGCAGCTTAACATAGCAGGCAAGAGCTTATAAGCAAAGGCAGCGCTCACTTCCCATTCCACGCGCCCCACGCCAGGGCCAGCCACCCCAGCAAGAAAGCCACGCCCCCTATTGGAGTGATCGCCCCGAGCCAGCGCAGGCCGGTCCAGCTCAGAAGGTACAGGCTGCCGGAAAAAATAACGGTTCCCGCGAGAAACAGCCATCCGGCCGCGGTGACGCTCGCCCCTGGCCACCGGCTTGAGGCCCAGGCGACCGCGAGCAGGGCGAGCGCGTGATACATCTGGTAGCGCACGCCGACTTCGAAGATCTGGAGCATTTCGGCAGAGAGCCGGGATTTCAGTCCGTGCGCTGCAAAGGCGCCCAGGGCGACGCCGAGAAAAGCGGAGATAGAGCCGGCAATGAAGAAAAAACGGTCCATACGCGCTTCGCGAATCTCAAATTTCACATCTCAGATTTCACATTGCAGATTTCAAGAGGCGTCGTCAACTGCTTTGGGTTTTTTCCTTTGCTTGGCAGCGGATTCGGTGATGCGGCGGAGCTCTTCCAGAAAGGCTTCCCGGTCTTTTCTGCCCGTGTAGGTTGCCTTTCTCTTTTCGTCCAGGTGGCGCTGGCCCGAGATGCCCGAGTTCTTGAGATTCTCGATCCAGCCGTAGAGCTGCTTCGATATCTTTTCGCACCTCGCTGTGAGATCTGAAATCTGAGATTTGAGATTGCCGAAGGCTCTCCAGCCCTCCAGCACGCGAAGCATGGACCGGACTTCCCCGGATGAGCCACGGGCGATGTAGAGAAAGCCCAATAGTTCGTTGGTCGTGCCGCGCTCAAAGCCTTCGGCTATGTTGTTGGAGACGGAGAGGGCGGCTCGTTCCAGTTGATCGCGCAAACCTGGGTGACGGCGAAATGGTTCCAGGGAGGTGAACTCATACATCCTTCGGGCAAGGCCGGCCGCCTCTTGCCAGACAGGCAGGTCTTCAAAACGGCGGTACTTCATCCGCTTCCTGGAATCTCAGACTTCAAGCCTCATATCACATCTTCTATCTGAAGTCTGCCATTTGAAATCTGAAATTTGAGATCTGAGATTGCTATGGTGCGTCTGCTCGCCGATGGCTCAACCATTGCTGGCGATCGGCTGAAGCGTTGTGTTAAGCACTGAGGTGGAATTTATTCCATGCCTTCCAGATATCCTTAGAGACGCCAGCATAGTGCGTCGCCGGACCCGCTATCTCAGCGCCAAACCAATAGGTGAACTCTTCATGCACGATCCGCTGAACGTCGTCGGAGGATTTTGCCTCACGAAGTCTCGGTAAAATCGTGCTGACCTCTGGATCATATTCGTCGTCGGGAGCCCCGATCACGATAAGTCGAATTGGATCGGCTTCCCGCACGAGCCGAGACACCTCCACGTAGAGGGTGCCATACTTAGCTTTCAATGACTCCTGTCTTTTCTTACGGCCCTCACTCATACGCCAGTACCTCGTTGACAGAGCGGAAAGTCAACATATCCAGGCCCGATCCCATTAGGGCGGTCAAAAGTCACCTGGCAAGAAAAAAGCAGAATGTCCCCTTTTCCCCTCCACATGGGTTCTACGACGCACTGTGGTTGAAAGCCTCTTCCAGATTCTCGCAAGGGGGAGCAATAACTTCCTCAATCTTACTCGGATTTTGCCTCTTGGCAAGGCGAAACAACATGATGTGATTGACACTCTAACAGCTTGATGAGAATATCTTTCCGCTTGGCAGGCGTGTGCCTCGAAGGAGGCGAGCATGAAAATATTAGAGAGCGTGGTCGTGCCGAAAAATTCGGGCCGAGCCTTGGTGATCAAAAAGGGTCAGAGGATTCGAGTGGCTGGCCGCACCATCGTGGATTGCGTCGCCTTCAATCTTCATGACCTGAGAGAGCGATTCGATCAGGCGAGGACGAAGACCAATCAGGTCAAGATATTTATCACCACAGGGGATCAGCTTATATCGAAGCTGAATAACCCGATGCTCACCATCGTGGAGGATACTTTCAAAGAAGGGCGGCACGATTTGCAGAAGGGGATGTGCAGCCGAAAGAGATTCGAGCTCGTGGCGCAAGGTTTGGCCAAGAGAACTTTCGCCGAAGGGGTGGATTTGAATCCCAAAACCCCTGAGGAGATCCCTCACCACGGTTGCTGGGAAAACCTTACCGAGGCACTCAAACCTTGGAACATCGCCCCGGAAGATATTCCCAGCACATTCAATATCTTCCAGACCATGCGCATCGATCCGGAAACGGGCGCCATGCTGGACACGATGATCCGACCGAGGTCAGAGGCCCACGTGGACTTCAGGGCGGAAATGGATTGCCTGGTGGCCGTCAGCGCCTGCCCCGAATCCGGTCGGGGCCAGGCGATCAGGGTGGAGATCTTCGATGCCTAACCCGGATTCCTCCTAAAGCTCGTCGGAGGCCGAGCCATCAGGCCGTGGCCGAAAGGTAGAGGCTTATTGCCCTCGGCCGGGGAGGCTTGCCCCCGAGATCGGTGAACCATCGCACGGGCTTTCGGAAGAATGCGGACTAATTAGGTTGCTCGCCGGAGGCAGTGATGGCTGAGGGCTCCTTTGAATTTAGCAATCCTCGGGTGGAGCGGATTGTCTTCGGTCACGAAAAAGTTAAGACGGCGGGAGCTGAGGCCGCGCGATTTGGAGCCAGCCGTGCCTTGGTGGTGGTGTCGCCTTCGGTGGTGAAAACGCCGCTCATGGAGAAAATCCGCGGAGCGCTTGGCGGTCGGTGCGCCGGTGTTTTCGACCGGGTCCAGCCCCATTCCCCTACCGAGGTGATCGAGAAAGCCGCGTCGCAGGCGCGCGCCGCAAGGGCGGACATCCTGATCAGCGTGGGCGGCGGCAGCGCGATCGACACGGCGAAGGGGATCGCCGTGCTTTTGGCTGAAGGCGGGCCTCTGCCCCGCTTTGGCGTGCGCTTCACGCCACCAGACCGAAAAGAGGTGCCGAGCCTTCCCGCGCCGAAACTACCGCACATCGCCATCCCGACGACCCTTTCCGGAGGGGAGTACAGCTATTCCGCCGGCATCACCGAGGGCGGGAAAAAGTTCATCCTCGCCGACCCCAAGATCGCGCCGCGGACCGTCATTCTGGATCCGGAGGCGACGCAAACGCTTCCCGCCCCTCTGCTCGCGGCATCGGGGATGAATGCGCTCGCGCACTGCGTGGAGGCGATCTACTCGACGCACACGCAGGCGCTTACCCAAGCTTATTGTCTCGCCGGAGTAAGCCGTTTGAGCGAGTTTCTTCCACGCGCGGTGGCATCGACACGGGATTTGGAGGCGCTCGGCCAGGTGCAGATCGGAGCTTGCCTGGCGGGAATGGGAGTTTACAGCGCGTGGACGGGGATCCATCATGCGATCGTGCACGTGATCGGTGGCCGCTTTCGCATACCCCATGCGAGTATCCACGCGCTCGTGCTCCCCTATGCGATGCGCTGGAACCTGGATGCGACCCTGGATGCCCACGCCAAAATTGCCCGTGCCATCAAAATCGACGCGCCGAGCGAGGAGGAGCGAGCCCGCAAGGCACCCGAGGCTGTGCTGGAGTTGAACCGGAAGATGGGGCTTCCGCTCCGTTTGCGCGAGCTAGGGGTGCCGCGGGACGGCCTGAGCCTTCTCGCTGAGGATGCGCTGGGGGATTACAGCGTGTACACCAACCCGAAGCCGATCCGATCAGCGAGCCAGGTTTTGGAAGTGCTCGAGATGGCCTGGTGAGCGCGCTTGCGCCTCGTCTCTGGAGATTTCCATGAAGCTTAGCGAAGCGCTGGAACTGGTCCAAGGAGCAGCCGGGGATGAAGAGGTGGATGCCATTCTCGTGGAACTGCTCAGAGCGCCTTCGCCGCAAACCGAAAAGCTCGAAGCCGATCCGAATCTCCGCGCCTATCTGCGGGATGTCGTGGAGCCGCGCTTGGAAGCTCTCACCGGACAGCGTGGCAGAATTGACGGAATGGGAAACCTCCTCCTCCAGATGGGCCCGAACGATGTTCGCGCAGAGGGTGGGTTGATTTTGATGGGCTATGCGATGACGTTTCCGCCCGCTTCGATGGCGGAACCGTATGCGGGAAAAATCGTCCAGGGAGACGCTTTCAACCTCTCCGGTCCGTGCGCCGTGGGAAGGGGTGCCTGCGAGCAGAAGGGACCTCTGGCGGCCATGATCGGCGCGGCGGCGATTCTAGCGCGTGCCCGCACCGAGTTGCGCGCCCCTTTTTATCTAGTCGTGAGCTTGGCTGGCGAGACCGGACGCCACGACGCGGCCAAGTTTATCCTGGAGAAAAACTCGATCCGAGCCAGATACGGTATAGTGGGGCTTGGCACTTCCAACCGGGTCTGCCTCGGGAACAAAGGCCGCATCGACGTCGACGTGGTGGTGCGGGGAAAATCGTGTCACAGCAGCACCCCATGGGCTGGCATTGATGCGATCAAGGGAGCGCGGCGCGTGATGGACAAGCTGGATGCTCTTGCGCTCGGCCCCGCCCATCCGCATCTCGGGGCTGCGACTCTGACGCCGATGCGGATCGAAAGCGGACCGCCGATCAGCCACACGATTCGGGATCAGTGCAGAGTCATTCTGGACCGGCGGCTTCTTCCTGGTGAGGAGCCGGATCAAGCGCTGGAAGCGATTCGCGCGACGCTCGCCGATCTCGAACCGTGGACCGTCGAAGTCACGCCCGGAGCTT
>JACPSF010000416.1 GCA_016193385.1 Deltaproteobacteria bacterium | reverse complement strand
TATTCTCGCTATAAATATGACGGCACCATCACCAATAACGTGGTGTATGCTCTCACTCGGGCTCTGTACGGGAAGAGGATCCGGCAGCCCATCGGCGGAGACTTTGGTCTCTCCCGCAATACGGTAAGCTCTTATCTCAAGCAGAACGTGTGGATGACCGATGTGGCCCGCTTCGGCATCGATATCTGGATGACCACCCATGCCATAACCAATGGATTTCGGCTCTGCCAGGTGAATCTTGGAGTCAAGGTCCATGATCCCAGGGACCCCGCCTCCTCCCTTGGCCCCATGTTTCGTCAGGTGGTTTGGACCTTGTTTACGCTTATGGAGCAAAATGCTGAGATATGGAAGAAGATTCGGGGCAGCGAGCCAGTGGAGACCCTGGGTCTTTCAGAATACTTCGAGCCGGAGCCCATGGAAGTGAATTTGGACCTTCTGATCTACAACTATAAGTTAGGCTTTCAGCACTTCGGTACGCTCTGGAAGGAACTTCTCAGTCCACCCTGCTATGAAGTTTTGCGCCGCTTGGCCGGTGTAGAAGCCAGAGATTTCCTTTTACCTGTGGACTGCTGGGCCAGGGTTCTCTATGAGCTTGCCGCCACGTTTTACCACTGGCCAAAAAACCGCGCGAAGCTGATCGATGTCATCAGCCCCCTCTATCACGGAAGGGTCGCTTCTTTTGTCAACCAGACTGCCAAGATGAAGAGCGTAGAAGCCGAGCAGGTAGTTGAAGAACAGGCCGAGGTCTTCGAGAGAGAAAAGGACTATTTACTAAAAGTGTGGGAGCGTGGAGAAAAAGAGCCTGAGGAAAAAAGCTTTTTTCAAAAAGTTCTACAAGGCTGGAGACCGTAAATTTGTACGCTAATAAAGCATAAAGCTATTCCATGGAGTCGATAAATAAGGTTCTTATCCCTATCACCGATCCTGCCTATGCGGCGCCTTATCTGAAGCTGGCTGCGGCCCTGCTCCCGCCGGAAGGCAAAATTCTTGCCCTTAGCGTGGTCAGAATCCCAGAAGAGACCTCGCTGAGTGAGGGAACGGAGGAGGCGCGCAGTTACCGGGCTGTTTTAGAGGAGCTTAAATCTGATTTGTGGGATGATAGGGTGGAGCTCAAGACCCTGGTGAGGGTTTCTCACCGTCTGTCAGAGGGGATTGCGGAGACTGCAAAAGAGGAATCCTGTGATCTCCTCTTGTTGCCGTGGAAGGGATTCACCGCATCTGAGGATCGTTTCTTCGGGTCCACGGTCGACCGCCTTCTAGATCATCCTCCTTGTAACTCTATCGTCGTGCGGGCGGAAAATCTCTCAGACTTAAAACGCCTCCTTCTTCCCGTTCGCGGCGGTCCTTACGCAGAGTTTGCTCTCGAGATTGCAAGCCGGCTGGCAGTATCCCTCAACGCAGAGGTGACGGTTCTCCACTGCGAGCAGCGATTTCCAGCTCCTGAGTTTGGGGGTCAACTCTACCGCTCTTTTCTACAGAAGCTCCGATTCCACCCGCACGTGAAACGCCTCTTAACCGTCCAGGGAGATCCCCAGAGTATCATCATCGAGGAGTCCAGAAGACATGACATGGTCATTGTCGGAGCAGGGGCGAGTACTGAGCCTCGGGCCTTTTTCTTGGCGCCTATTGTCGAGCATATAGCGAGGGAGACGGAGAAGCCATTGCTAGTCGTCAAGACCCCCCAGCCATTTCCTTCCGGCCTCTCCAGCGAGCTATGGGTGAAACCGAAAACCTTATCCGAAAGGGTGGATAAGTGGTTCGCCGAGAATAGCTTCCACAGAACGGAATTTAACGATCTCAAGAAGTTGGTAGAGCTTAAAGAAAGACGAGGCCTGACCATTAGCCTGGGGCTGCCGGCTTTGAATGAAGCCGAGACCGTGGGAAGTATTATCCGGACGGTTAAAGAAAGACTCTTTGACGAGTGCCCGCTTTTGGATGAGATTGTGCTCATCGATTCCAGGTCCACTGACGAAACGGTGAGAATCGCTGAAGATCTCGGCATACCGGTTTACGTCCACCAGGAGATACTGCCCCAGTATGGCTCCTATCGTGGTAAGGGGGAGGCTCTGTGGAAAAGTCTCTATGTTCTGAATGGGGATATCGTTGTCTGGATTGACACCGACATCAAGAACATTCACCCGGGCTTTGTCTATGGCATCTTGGGTCCCCTGCTTAAAGAGCCCGAGATCCAATACGTCAAGGGGTTTTACCGCCGTCCGCTCAAGGCAGAAGGGGTGATCTATGCCGAAGGCGGGGGGAGGGTCACGGAGCTTACCGCGCGGCCTTTTTTAAACCTTTTCTTTCCGGAACTCTCAGGTATCATCCAACCCTTAGCCGGGGAGTATGGCGGCCGGAGAGGGGCCCTTGAGCGTGTGCCGTTCTTTACCGGCTATGGTGTCGAGACAGGGCTCTTAATCGATCTGTTCAACGAGTTTGGCCTGCGCGCGATTGCCCAGGTTGATTTAGAGGAGCGTATCCACCGCAACCAAACGTTATCGGCTCTGAGCCAGATGTCGTTCGCCATCATCCAGGTTTTCGTCCAGAGGTTGGAAGAGAAAAGTATGATCAAGCTTTTGGAAGAGATTAATCAGAGCATGAAGCTCATCAAGCATCGGCAGCAGGGCTACGCCCTGGAGGTCAAAGAGATCCGGGACCATGAGCGGCCGCCGATGGTTTCTATCCCGGAATATCAAGCCAGGAGGCAAGAGGTCTCGTCCGACAAAACAGAAGGAATCCATTGACTGTACCCCGCCTTATCATCATTACGGACTTGGACGGCTCTCTTCTAGATCAGGGGACCTACAGCTATGATGCCAGTCTACCGGCTATCGAGAAGCTTAAATCTCTGGACATCCCTTTGATCCTCTGCTCCAGCAAAACTCGGAGCGAGATTTCTCTGCTCTGGCAGGAGTTGGGTCTGATGGACCCCTTCATAGCCGAAAGTGGAGGGGCGATCTGTTTGCCGCCGGGTTATTTTCCCTTCCCCCTTCAAGGGGTAAAACCCAAAGGATCCTTTGAAGTTCTAGAGTTGGGCACCGACGTCTTGAAACTGCACCAGGTGCTAATGGAGACGGCCCAACAATTTCAGGTTAAGATCAAATCGCTTAGCATGCTGAGCCCCGATGAAATCTCCGCGTTGACGGGCTTGACCGGCAACGCGGCGAGCCTAGCCCTCGAACGGGAATACGACGAGCCATTTCTGGTGGAAGAGGAGGATGGTCAACAACTCTTTACAGACTTAAGAATGAAAGGCTTCTCTCTAACCCGAGGTGATCGCTTTTTTCACCTCACCGGCAACCACGACAAAGGGAAGGCAGCAAAAATTCTTCTCAATCTATACCGGCGAACAAGCCCGGAGATTCTGACTGTAGGCCTAGGGAATTCAGCCAATGATCTCTCTCTTTTCTGCTCTGTTGATCGTCCGGTATTGGTCAGAAATCCGGACGGGTCTTGGGATTCCGAGGTGCTGAGGACCATTCCTGGCATCGAGCGCACTCAAGGCATCGGACCCTATGGCTGGAGAGAGGCGGTCGAGAAAATTTTGGCAGAGGCTATCCCAGACCCCTATTGAGATCCCAGGGAATGGCTATCACCGTCTTGGTTTTCTTTGTTCTTTTTTCCTGCTCGTTTGTCTTCGCAGAGACCGAGATCCGCTTTGTCACCTGGAAATCGCAATTTCCAAAGGTCTGGGACGAAGCGATCCGCGCATTCGAGGCGGAGCATCCGGGGCTGAAGATCGTTCGCGAAATCGGTCCTCATTCCTCGACGGAATTTCACGACTTGGTCACCCAAAAGCTCAAAAATCGCGACCCCGAGATGGATGTCTTTTTCATGGACGTCATCTGGCCGGCAGAGTTTGCTGCGGCAGGTTGGGCTCTGCCGCTGGATCGTTTCTTTCCGGCCGGTGAGCGGGAAAAATTTCTCAGCGCACCGATTTTGGCCGACACTTACCGGGGGCAGATCTATGGCGTCCCGGTTTTTATCGACGCGGGTATGCTCTACTACCGTAAGGATCTCCTGGCCCGATACGGCTTTTCGCCGCCGCGCACGTGGCCCGAACTGGTCGCCCAGGCCAAAGCCGTCCTGGCGAAAGCCAAGGACCCGCAACTGACCGGATTCTCTGGCCAGTTCAAACAATACGAGGGCCTGATCTGCAACATGATGGAATACATTCTGAGCAACGGGGGATCGCTGTGGGACGACGATGGGCTTCGGGGAGCTCTTCACCGGCCCGAGGCCATCGAGGCCGTCCAATTCGTTCGCGATCGGATCATCGGGGAGATCTCGCACCGTGGCGTGCTCGCCTATCAGGAGCCCGAGTCGCTTGCGTTGTTTGCCCAGGGACGAGCCGTCTTTCACCGCAACTGGCCGTATGCGTGGGAGATCGCCAATGACCCCCAGCGGTCGCGCGTTGTCGGCAAGATGGGCATGGCGGTGTTGCCGGCGTTTCCAGGAGGGAAGAGCGTTTCCACTCTCGGCGGCTGGCAATTGGGGATCAGCCGGTTTTCGCGCAAGCCCGATCTGGCATGGAAATTCGTCAGCTTCATGACGAGCCCTGAGATGCAAAAGCGCATCGCGCTCTACGCGGGCCGGGCGCCGGCGCGCAGGGCGCTCTATCGCGACCCGGACGTTCTTAAGAAGCGGCCCGAGTTCGAATCCCAGTTCGAGACCTTTGTCCATGCGGTTCCGCGGCCGCGCACGCCGGTTTACGTGCCACTCTCCAACGTCATGCAGCGCTTCTTCAGCTCGGCCATCGCGCTTCGGGACTCCAACATCGAGTCTCTAGCGCGCCTCGCTTCCCGCGACATGGATCGGGTTTTGGATCTCTTGCGCGAGGGGGTCCGTCCATGAGGGAGGCCCAACGCGTTGCCCTATATTACGTGTTGCCGAGTCTCGTCTTCGTGCTGCTGTTCTCGATCTACCCTATTTTCGAATCCTTTCGTCTGAGCTTTTACCGGCTGATCTTGACGCTCCCGTGGCTCGGGCAAAAATTCGTCGGCTGGGAGAACTACCGCGACCTCCTCACCGATCCGGTCGCGATGAAATCGCTTCTTACGACGCTGCTCTTTGTCGCCGTGACCGCGCCGGTGGAAGTCCTCTTGGGGCTATTCATGGCTTTGGTGCTGAACGAGTCTTTTCGGGGTCGGGCCCTGCTGCGGGCCGTCGTCCTGGTGCCGTGGGCGATCCCCACCGTGGTCTCCTCGCAGATGTGGCGCTTTATCTTCAACGATCGCTATGGTCTCGTCAATTTTTTCCTTTTCGGCGATGCCACCCATCTCTACCTCGCGCCGCTCGCCGAGCCTTATCTGGCTCTGATCGCGATCATGGTCGCGGACGTCTGGAAGACGAGCTCCTTTGCGGCGCTCATTATCCTGGCGGGGCTCCAGACCATCCCCGACGAGCTCTACGAGGCCGCGAGCATCGACGGGGCGACCTTGTGGCAGCAGCTTCGCCACATCACGCTGCCATTGCTCAAGCCGGCTCTGCTTTTGGCGCTGCTTTTTCGGACCATCGATGCGCTGCGGGTTTTCGATCTCGTATTCGTCATGACGCAGGGAGGACCTGCGGATGCGACGAACGTCCTCCAATTCTATGGCTACAAGAAGACCTTTGCCGAAGGGATGATCGGCTACGGATCGACGATCTCGGTCGTGGTGTTCTTTGCCGCCCTGTTGCTCTCTCTGCTTTACATTCGCCTTCTCGGGGCGCGCGTCCTGGAGAGGCCGGGACGATGAGGCAAAATGCCTTACAGCCGGTGTGGTGGGTGCTTATCGGCGGCTTCAGCTTGGTGCCCTATCTATGGTTCGTGCTGACCTCCTGGAAGAGCCCGGCGCAGGTCACGGCGATACCACCCGAGATCGTTCCTGAGTTTCATTGGGGCTTTTATCTCTCGGCGCTTCGGGACTATGGGCTGTTGCGGTATATGCGCAACAGCGCCATCGTCGCCAGCTTGACGACCCTGATCAGCATCGCGATCGGCTCCTTCGCGGCGTACTCGTTGACCCGATTCCGGCTTTCCTGGACCCGCATCTATCTCATGCTCCTGCTCGCGATCTCGATGTTTCCTCAGATCGCCATCGCCGGTCCGGTCTGGAGGATCCTGAACGCTCTCGGTTGGCTGAACACGTATCAAGGCATCGTCGCCGCTTATATCGCGCTGTCGCTGCCGTTGGCGGTTTGGATCCTGGCGACATTTTTCAAAGAATTGCCCTATGAAGTCGAGGAGGCGGCGATGATTGACGGGTGTACTCGGGCGCAGGCGTTGTGGAAAGTGGTGCTTCCGCTCGCCGCGCCCGGCCTTTTCACCGCGTCGATTTTGGTCTTTATCCATGTGTGGAACGAGTTTTTCTTTGCGCTTCTGATCCTCACCAACCCGGCGCTCCAGACCCTTCCTGTGGGAATCGCGCTTTTTCCCGGAGAGTACACGATGCCCTGGGGGGAGATCGCCGCGGCGTCGACGATCGCCACGCTGCCGCTGATCGCTCTGACTCTGATCTTCCAGCGCCGGATCGTCCGGGGCTTGTCGGCGGGGGCGGTCAAAGGATGAAAAGTTTTGAGTTGTGAGCTTCTATAGTGAAGGAAAAAAGAAAATTACCATAATCACCCTATCCTCCCTCAAATCCCCCTTTCTCCCCCTTTGGTAAAGGGGGATAGAGGAGGATTTAGGAGAGCGAG
>JACPSF010000111.1 GCA_016193385.1 Deltaproteobacteria bacterium | reverse complement strand
GTCGCGGCGCAGGCGCCGGACGTTCACCGCGGGGTCGAGCAGAGAAAATATCTTGTCCAGCACGATCAGGCCAGCGACCACGCAATCCCGTTTGGCGCGGAACCGTCCCACGCCGCGGGCCTCGGAAGGAACCGTGCTGAGCGTTGTCAGGTCGCCAGCACCAATATCCTCCTCTAAAGCATTCTTGAGCAGTTGCTCGATTTGCAGAGTGATCAGCACGTCCATGCCCCCACCTCCCCAAGAGCTATTGGATTTCCTGAAGCCGCTCCAGACCCCGGTTGAGCATCCGGATCTTCTCCTCAAACAGGTCGGCCTTCTCCCTCTCCCTCTGGACGACTTCTTCCTTGGCCTTGGTGAGGAAATCCCTGTTCCCGAGTTTTCTCCGGACACGCTCCAACTCTTCCTCCAGCTTGCCGACCTCTTGGGCCAGCCGTCTCTTTTCCTCTTTGATGTCGATAAGGTCTCCCAGCGGCAGATAGATCTCCAGGGGTCCAACCACCGCCGTGGCAGCTCCTTTGGGTCTCTCCTCCTGCGTTAGATATTCCACCCCACCCACCCGCGCGAGGGTGCGCAGATACGATTCGTGCGTCCTGAGGAACTCCCTCTGCTCTTGTGGTGCAAAAAGGATGACTCTGGCCTCTCGGACCGGCGGCACGTTCAGCTCGGCGCGCAGGTTCCTGACCGCCCGGATGACTTCAATCAGAAAATTTATCCTGCTCTCGACCTCCGGCTGGATCAACCCGGAATCCGGCCGTGGGTAGGGCTGAATCATAATGCTCTCGCGCCGTCCCCTCAACCCCTGCCAAATCTCCTCGGTCACAAACGGCATCAGGGGATGAAGTAGGAGCAGGATTTCCTCCAGGACGCAGAGGAGGATCCTTTGGGTATTTTCGCGGTGGTCACCTGAAGCTCCGCCCAGGGAAAGCTTGCTCATTTCGATGTACCAGTCACAAAACTCGTGCCAGGTAAACTGGTAAAGGAGGTGCGCGTAGTCATTGTAGCGATAGGAGTCCAGCGCCTCTCGCGCCGCACCTACCGTCGAGGCCAAGCGCGACAGGATCCAGCGATCCGCCAAGCTCATATCCTCCAGGCGAAAGGAGCCCCGGGAATTCTCTTCCGAGCGCACCCCCTCGCTTGAATTCATCAAGACGAAGCGGGCGGCGTTCCACAGCTTGTTGACGAAATTCTGATAGCCGCCGATGCGTTCTTCCGAAAGTTTAATATCCCGTCCCATCGCGGCCAGGGAAGCCAGGGTGAAGCGAAAGGCATCCGTCCCGTAACGCCCCATGACTTCGAGGGGATCGATAACATTGCCTTTCGACTTGGACATTTTCTGCCCTTCCTGATCGCGCACCAGGGCATGGATATAAACATCCCGGAAAGGAACGTCTCCCATGAACTTAAGTCCCATCATGATCATGCGGGCAACCCAGAAAAACAAGATGTCAAACCCCGTAACCAGTACCGAAGTCGGATAGTAGGTTCGCAAATCCTCTGTTTTGTCCGGCCATCCCAGCGTGGAAAAAGGCCACAGAGCCGACGAGAACCAGGTGTCGAGTACATCAGGGTCCCGCAAAAAACTGCCGCCGCCGCATTGGGGACAGCGCTTCGGGCTTTCACCCTGGACCAGCGGCATGGCCTGGGGCAGGAACATGGTCTCCCCAAGTCCGGTCGCCAGAACATGAGATTCGTTGCAATGCTTGCAGTACCACGCCGGGATTTGATGCCCCCACCAAATCTGTCTCGAAATACACCAATCCTTGATGTTTTCCATCCACGCAAAATAAGAATTCGTCCATCCCTCAGGAATAATTCTGATCTTGCCCTCCTTGACTGCCAGGATGGCCGGCTCGGCCAGCGGCTTGGCCTTGACGAACCACTGGGGTGTAAGGTAGGGCTCAACCACCGTCTGACAGCGATAGCAGCGGCCAAGCGCATGGCGATAGGGCTCGATTCTTTCTAGAAGGCCCTTTTCCCTAAGCTCTTCGACGATGACTTTTCTCGCTTCCCATCGATCCTTAGCCCGATAGCGGCTCAACCATTCCGGCTCGCCACCGGCTTCGTTCAGGAACGGTGAAGGGTCGATGCGGGCCTCCGCGTCGAAGATGCAGACTTTGCTGAGGCCGTGCCTTTCGCCGATTTCGAAATCGTTAAAGTCATGTCCGGGGGTGATCTTCAAGGCGCCGGTACCAAATTCGCGGTCGACGAAGGGGTCTGGGATAATGGGAATTTCCCGTCCGACGATCGGCAGTCGGACTTTCTTCCCCAGGAAACGCTGGTAGCGCGGATCTTCCGGATGAACCGCCACGGCCGTATCCCCGAGCATGGTTTCGGGCCGAGTCGTCGCGACCACAACGCCCTGGGACGGATCCTCGATCAGGGGGTAGCGGACATACCACAGGTGCCCCTCGGTCTCCTCGTGGACCACTTCGATATCGGCCAGGGCAGTCCGGCAGCGGGGGCACCAATTGATCAAGCGCTCCGCGCGGTATAGCAACCCGTCCCGCCAAAGGCGCACAAAAGCCTCGCGGACGGCCACAGACAGTCCCTCGTCCATGGTGAACCGCTCCCGGCTCCAGTCACAAGAACCACCCAACGCTCTCAGCTGATGCAGGATCGTGTGCCCTGCCTGCTCCCGCCAGGCCCAGACCCGTTCGATAAATTTCTCCCTTCCCAGCTCAGTCCGACTCAACCCCTGCTCGGCCAGCTGGCGCTCGACGACGTTCTGCGTCGCAATCCCGGCGTGATCGGTCCCCGGAACCCACAACACTTGATAGCCGTCCATCCTTTTATACCGACAGAGAACATCCTGGAGGGTGTTGTTAAGGGCATGTCCCATGTGCAGCGAACCGGTGATGTTGGGCGGAGGGATCACCATCGAAAAATAGGAACGCGCCGGCCCCGCAGGCCGGAAATAGCCCCTCTCGACCCAGTACGGGTACCACTTCGCTTCGACATCTTTGTGAGAATATGCCTTGGCCAATTCCATCCGCTACTCGGGTCTCCGCGGCGATGTTTTCTTCTGGCCGGAAGAGGCCTCCTCTTCGACCACATCGACGAGATCAATGAACTGAAAGCTGCCCTGTGGCGAAGCCCCCGCGGTCGCTTTTTCGGCGGCGTCTTTCGAAAGCTCAGCCGCCGAGCCGGGTGCCGCAACCGGTTTGGCTCCCTTCTTCGGTGAGCCGGAAGGCGAAAGGAGATCCGCCACGGCGGACAGGAAGACTTCTCTTTGGATGGGCTTTTTCACGATCAGCAGGTTTGCGCGCTGCGGCGCGCTCTGGCTCTCAGCCTCTTCCAACCACAACGTTGGAATCTTGGCGGATTGAATGGTCCGGACGACCTCCTGAGTCATTTGACCCAGATCACGCAAAGCCGCCGCGTCGAGAATCAGCAGCTCATAACCTTGCAGCAATCCTGCACTCTGCGGCCCGAACCCTTCCTCAGCCTGCACTTCATGTTCCGGGAAAAGAGCGAGCGCAATGGCCTGTTGCACTATCCGTTGAGGCTCAACCAGAAGGATTCTACCCATGGTCGCTTCACTCGCCTCCAACCCTTATCTTGACAATGCTCCGATCTCAAGTATCATAAGGTTCTTTCGGACGAACGACGTCCGGCGCGAAAGTGGCGGAACTTGGTAGACGCGCAGGATTCAGGAGACTGCACCGCCATTCACGCCACGTCATAGTAGCTCACCGCACCTCGAAAATTCAACACTTTTGGCACGGAGACATCATCCGAAGTGTCTTGAGTTCATACCATGCTGGACACTCGTGGACACTTGTAGGGACATCAACGAAAAACACAGCGCCACGCCTTCACGCCGCTGTCTCCGCTATCAAGCTGAAACGGAGGGGCGGGATCAGTTCATCGCACAGGACTTGCAATCCTGCACCAAAAAAATACTCAAGGCGAATCGGGCGGTTAGCGGGCGCGGTGTCCAAGCGGTGTCCATGAGCGGAGGCGGGAAACCATGTCAAATAGGACGACAAAACCGGGGTTGATAGGCAACCAGAACGCCCTCCGGCATGGGGGTTATGCCAGGGATAGGGCCATGAAAGGCGGCAAGTGGGACCGGCGTACCCGGACTTACAGGGCCGTTGCCGCCAGGGAACGGGAGCTTTGCAAGGCCCTGGGGCCGTCGATGAGTCCACAAAAAGCGGGTTTAGTGCGTGAGATCGCCACGCTAGAGGCCGTTTTGCTGCCACCGTTAGACATGTACCTATCGGGGGTCAAGATCGTGAAGCGAGGGGGCAAGATCGACGGCGCGGTGGAGGTCCGGTTGAGGCTTGGGGTGCACCTCAAGGAACTACTGAAAGAGATCGGCCTGGACAAGGTGAAGAGGCCACCGAGGCCGTTGTGGCAGAGATAGCCAGGGCGGTCTGGTTGGGAAGCAGTGGCGGGTGCAATCGGCGGCGCGCACTGGAGCCGGGGCGGGCGGATTCAAATTGAAAGAAAAAAACTGGACTTCATCATGACATGTGGTATAGTAAAAATGTTTCGAAGGGAGGAAGTAACGGGCTTCGGCTCGTGGCTTTCTCCCTTTTTTTTGGAGCATAGGAGGTAACGGAGATGGATGAAAAAATCGCGAACGGGAAAGATGTTGAGATTGATCTGCCGAATGTTTCACCGATCGGGATGATCCCTGTTAGCGAGATCCCCGACTACGTTCGCTCGCGAACCAAGGACGCCCTGGCGGTGATCAATAAGAAGATCGAGGAGAACAAAGGCGAGGAGTCCGATATCAGGACGCAGCTAGAGGGCGTTGCTTTGGGAGTGAAGAAGATCGGCACCAAGAGGGCCAGGTTGGCAAGGCGAGCGCGCAAGGACCCGAAGGTCAAGACGGAGCTGAAGCTGATTCAGGGCAACCAGCGCGAGCTTGAGCTTGAGCACGAGAATTTGACTTCGGCGCTTGCCGATACAGAGCAGGAGGCGAAGCTGTTGGAGGTGCAGCGTGAGGAGGAGAACAAGCGGGCGTGCCTGCAACTGAGGGACGCCGAATTGCTGCCACTGTTGCGTGCGCAGGCGAAGCAGATAGATGGGTTGTTCGAAGACATCGCCAGCATTCTGGAGATGCACGTGTCGCTATGTGAATGGGCGGGGAGGTTGAGCCAGGGCGGAGGCCAACCCAGGGCATATCACCGGCTTGACGGCACGCTGTTTCTCGACGTTTTGAACGAGCGAATACGCGAGCGCTCGCCGTTCCTGGCGAGGAGGGACACATGGGCGTACTTGAGAAACAGGTCATATTCGGACGTCCTGGAAAGCATGGTCAGTGCGGCGCAGAACATGCCATGGCCGGAGGTGCCGGAGATCCCAGAGTTAGATGATCTGGACGGCGAGGACGGCGTTAACCGGGCGGGGGCTCCGGGCGAGGGATAAACAGCATGGCACGGGCAGCCAGATGCCGATGGGGATGCGCCCAGATGACGAACAATCTCTCCCGGATATGCGACCCATGCTGGGCAGACAGGAATGAGCTGCGTAGGCCCTTGCCAAAGGCCAAAGAACAACAAGGAAACCCTAGTCCTGCCCGAGTTGCGGCTGGCAAAAGGCTGGCAGCGCGAAATAGGGCATTGCGTCAAGTCAAATTGCCCGCCACGGAGCTTTCGGGGGCCGAGGAAGCATAGATGGTCGCTACCCTACATGGCACACAGTTTCGATGGGAGGAAAAGGCGTTGGAAGTCGATTCGGGGCCGTCGGTTGGACCTCCCTCCGCTGGCGGTCCCTCACCGGCCCGGCCTCGCTCCAGAGGGTTTTTAGGTTTGCAGCCCATGGGAGCACCTTGGGGCGGTCCCAGGGGGCCGGGTCGATTAACTTAGAGGTTCACGATGAATAGATTATCGCGGCGCGACATGATTCAGCGGAGCGCAGAGCGGGTGCTGCAGTCGAAGCGGCAGCCGATGAAGGCTGAACCGAAGAGCAGGCCGGGGCGGGTGAAGGGCCGATGGGTCCGTAATGGTTCCCTCACGCTGACCTGCTACGGGGCGACAAAAGAGATCCTGGCCGATATTGTCCGCGAGGCCGTAGAGGCGAAGGCGAATGAGATAGATGCGGGCGAGAGCGTGAAGCTCCACATTCAAATCACGGAGAGGCGGCGGGAGCCATGAAGAAGCCGAAGTTCAACGCGGACCTCACGGTCCTTGAGGCGATGCAGCACCCGAATCTTTTCGGGAGATGGTTCAAGGGTTCCACATGGACCGCCTGGTGTGCGTTCCTGGCGGCGCTCTTCGGTCTCCCGCTTGACGAAGAGGGCTTGCGGTTATTCCGCCACCACACCGGACGGCAGACTCCGCCGAAGGGACAGGCGCGGGAGGCTTGGCTTGTCGTGGGCCGGCGGGGAGGCAAAAGCCGGATTGCTGCCCTCTGCGCCGTGTACCTGGCGTTTTTCAGAGACTACCGAGGAGTCTTGGCACCGGGAGAAGTCGCCACGGTCCCCATTATCGCAGCGGACAGGAAACAGGCGCGCACCATACTGCGTTACGTGAACGGCTTGATCGACGCGGTTCCCGTCCTGGCGCGGATGGTAGTCGTCAGGACTCGGGAGAGTATCGAACTAAACAACGGCGTCGTAATCGAGATTCATACATGCTCGATGACGCCGCCAATCCCGACCACGAAATCTTGAACGGTTTGCGCCCTGGCATGGCGACTATACCGGGAGCGGTCCTGCTCGGAATCTCCTCGCCATACGCAAGACGGGGAGAATTATGGAAAGCCCACAAGGATCATTACGGGAAGGACGATGACCCGGTTCTTGTGTGGCAGGCCGAGACCACGGCGATGAACCCGGCGGTCGATAGGAAGGTGATCGCCGACGCCTACGCCGCCGACGAGGTTGCCGCCGCCTCAGAATATGGGGCGCAGTTCCGGCGGGACATCGAGGCCTTCATGTCGCAGGAGATCATTGACCGCTGCGTGGTCGAAGCCCGGCGCGAGATTCCGCCTATTGCCGGTGTTGCCTATTTCGGTTTTGTTGATCCGTCTGGCGGCGCGCAGGATTCGATGACGGTGGCCGTCTCGCACAGTGAAAACGACAGGGCCGTTCTTGACGCGATGCGAGAGGTCCGTCCGCCCTTCTCGCCCGACGCGGTGACTAAGGAATTTTCGGACCTGCTTAAGTCCTACGAGATCTATTCGGTTCGTGGGGACCGATACGGCGGCGAGTGGCCGAGGGAACGTTTCGCGGTGCATGGCATCACCTATGAGCTGAGCGAGAAAACGAAATCCGAAATCTATTTATCGGCGCTGCCGATCTTCAACAGTGGCCGGGCGGAACTGTTGGACCACAAACGGCTGAGAAACCAGCTTACCAATCTTGAGCGCCGAACGGCCCGAGGTGGCCGGGATTCTGTAGACCATGGTCCCGGACTGCATGATGATATCGCAAATTCGGCTTGTGGTGCTCTGCTCATGGCAGCGGAGCAGTCGAGCCTCGGCGACAATCCGATAGAGGGCTACGGCGGCTCCTATGTTCAGCCGGACTGGGGCACCGACGCGCCGAGCAACGAGGGCGAGACGCTTGCAGATCAGCTCGATCGAATGCAGGACCGTGGCACTGGGCGCGGCTCGCTGCCGGACTGGTAGGAAAGGAGAAAAAGCATAATGACAAGACTGCGAGTCGATCATTACAACGAAACCACCGGGCAATGCGACTTGACGAACAAAGAGACCGGCAGGCGGTTTCGTGCTCCGTGCGAGCCGACCGGACGATACAGGGACCAAAAACAAAATTCTGAAAGGATAGGAGGAGAATTTATGGAAGCAGAAACTTTTGCAAACGCGGGCGAAGAGCTGCACAGCAAGGTCAAGATGTACGCGGCGCAGCACCGATGCAGTTACAAGGAGGGTTTTGACGCGGTGAAGGAGCTGGAGCCGGGGCTTGCCCGGCGATATTTGCGGGGCGAGTCCGACGCCGAAGCCAACTTCCGCAAGGTTTGCGAGGAGCGCGAGAGGCGCGTTGTCGTGTATCAAGATCACTTCAACGTGAACGAGAAGAGGGCGAGAGAAATGGTTGATGACCACGATCCGAACATGAGGAATATCCCGCTGGACGCGGGCAGCGTCCTGGACGTTCGCACGCGCGAGCGGATGGCGAAGGGCGAGGCGGAGGACTACGGCGGGGCGATGCGGGCCGTGCTGGCGGATGATCCGCTTTTGGCTGAATGTTACCGGGCCGGTCTCCCTTACCTCGAAACAAGCAACGCCCACGCCTACCAGGTGGAGGATTTGCAGACCAACGGGCCGACAGCGAAAGGCAAACTTGGCGTGCTGATTAGCGGTGCGCGGCTGCCGTCCAACGCGCCGGACGTTCCGCTTATGCTCAAGATCACAAACCTGACGCCGGACTTAGTGCGCGACGCGGCGAGCGAGCGACTGGACGAGATCGCAAAGGCACTCATCACCACCCTAGGTTTGAGCGGCCAGGTGTCGGATCGCTATCCGGAGACTTTGCGACAGGCCCGGCGAGAGAATCTGGCGCTTGTGGCCGCCTCCGAGAGCGGGCGAATGACGGAAGAGGCCCTTCGGCAAATTTTTTGGCCCTGGTTTTCTAGGGATTGAAACGT
>JACPSF010000415.1 GCA_016193385.1 Deltaproteobacteria bacterium | reverse complement strand
GATTCCCATGCGTGCCCTGTCCAGAATCTCCTATCCTGTGGTTCTGCTTTTGAGTATCTCAACCGATGCCGTATTCGGCTTGTTCGGTAAACGTGCCGTTCAGGAACCTCCGGTTACGGCAGAAGAGATCAAGACGCTGGTTCAGAAAGGCACAGAGGCAGGTGTTTTTGAGAAATCCGAGCAAGACATGGTTGAAGCTGTGTTCCGCTTAGGCGACCGGAGTGCTCGATCGTTGATGACACCAAGGATACAGGTCGTCTGGCTTGATCTCGACGATTCCCTTGAGCAGATCCGCGAGAAAATTAGCGAGAGCGGCCATTCCCGATTCCCGGTAAGCGTGGGAAGCCTCGACCAAGTGAAGGGCGTGGTCCAAGCCAAAGACTTGTTGGCTAATAGCTTGGCCGGTAAGCCCGTAGACCTTAAGGCATCAATACAACAACCGTTGTTTGTTCCTAGAACTATTTCCGCATTACAAGTGCTGGAATTATTCAAACAATCTGGCAAGCATATTGCGCTGGTGGTGGACGAGCATGGGGGCATCGAGGGCTTGCTGACGCACCATGATACTCTGGAAGCCATTACAGGCGAGATGCCGTTCAGCGGAAAAACCAAGGAGCCTATGGCCGTGCAGCGCCCGGACGGCTCATGGCTATTGGATGGAATGCTCCCTGTGGAGGAATTCAAGGAGATCTTTCATCTGGAAAGCTTGCCTGGGGAGAAGAACGACGCCTACCAAACGTTGGGGGGCTTCGTGTTCAATCAGATGGGACGTGTCCCATCCGTAGCCGAGGGTTTTGATTGGGACAACCTGCGCTTCGAGATTGTGGATATGGACGGCAAACGGATCGATAAGGTGCTGGTTACGCGAATGCCAGCCGCTGCGGCCAAAACCTAAAAAAAGGTAGGTATCGGGTCTATAGTCCTCTGACCTATGGAAATCTTTGCTTCTTCTGCCTTGCCTATCGATGCGAATGCTTGCCCAAGTCTCCGTGCGCGTGCTCCATAATGCGGTGGTGTTCTTCTCCCGAAAGATGCTCGGGGTCGATATGAATAGTGACGTTGGAAAGATACGGTAGGCTGTGCAAAAGTTGATGCCTGGCTTCCACCGCAATCGCGTGTCCTTCGGCAACCGACAGTTCAGGGCTTACGGCGAGATTGACTTCGGCGTGTAGACGATGGCCCGACCAGCGCAGCCGCACTTCCGTAACGTCGCGTACCCCCTGAGCGTGGTTGATCGCGTGTGTGATTTCCTCGATCACTTCGGGGTCAACTCCGTCCAGCAAGCGGGTAAAAACAGCTTTTCCTGACTCCCAAACAATGGCCAGGATAGCAACCGTGATGACAAGGCCGAGGATCGGGTCTGCCAAGGGATAACCGAGCCATACACCCCCTACGCTGAACAACACCCCCAAACTGGTCAGCCCATCCACGCGCGCATGGTAACCCTCGGCAACGAGAGCGGCGCTGTTAATCTGTTTCCCCACCCGAATGCGGAAAATCGCCACCACCTCATTGCCTGCAAAGCCAATGAGGGAGGCTATCGCAACTGCCCACAGGTGCTCAACAGGTTGGGGACGCAATAGACGGTCAACCGATTCATAGCCCGCCAGAGCGGCACTGAATAAGATAGTCAGGACGACCATGACCCCCGCTACGTCTTCTACACGGCCATAACCGTAAGTGAAGCGACGGGAGGGCTGTCGCCGTGCCAGGGTAAACGCAATCCACAAAGGGATAGCCGTTGCCGCATCGGCAATGTTGTGTATCGTGTCAGCAAGCAGAGCCACACTCCCAGAAAAGAGAACAACGACCACCTGAAATCCAGCCGTGGCGGCCAAGCCGATGAGAGACCATTTGACAACCCAAATGCCGCAGCCTGTGGTGAGAAGTGCTGGGTCTATTGTGCCGTGCGTGTGATCATGATGGCTATGATCTGGATCACTATGGGAGTGCGAATGACCGCCATCGTCCATACGAAGATCATACTCCCGGGCAAGACGATATGCTATTCGCACGGCGTAGGGCAAACCAGATCATGGGGTTTCATTTATAAACCTGTCGGTTTCTCTCTCTGCAACGCGAGTGCAAATCCCTCAGCCCCGCTTTCTTTTGAAATACTCGTACAGGTCATCGAACACGGCTGATGCGCGGCTAAGGCGGGTTTCATCGTCCTTATGCGCCATAGCGATCCCTGCGATGAGCCGGTCAATGCCGGGGCTCTCGGGCCTGCTGAACTTGGAGTCTTTGAGGTCTATGTCATGAACGATCTCTGCAATAGAGCGCAGCGCCGGATCCGTAAGACCCAATCGGTCGATCATCACCTCAAAGGTGCAGCGGTCTCCTTCGTGCGTGAATTCGGCCTCAAACATGTCAAAGCGCATTTCACCTTGATTTGGCTTGTAGCCTCTAGCTGGGACGAACTTAAAGCGAGCTTCAGCGTCTATAAAGCGGCGGATGAGCCAGCCACTGGCCATGCGGTCTACATGAATGCCCTTTCTTGTAACCCAAGTGTAGCCCTGGAAATCCTCCGGGCGAGTTTTCACAGGAGAGGCCCTGCGCATGCCGGGCCCGGTGGCATGAATTCTGGCTTCGAGTCCGGATATGAGTCCGTGAGCCGCCTCACGTCCGGGAGCGCCGAAGAAGTCCATAGCCACGACGTCTGCAAGGCGTCGTTTCAGACGGTCTAGACCTATCTCGGCCTGTCCCCGACGGTCATCCTCGTCCCTCAAGTTAGCCGGGAGAGATTTCGCGATGCGTTGCGCCTGTTCAGCAATCTGGTGATAGTCAGAACTTCGGGCTGCCTGAAATAGCTCCTCAATCTGCTCATCTGAGAGCCCCTCGACGAATCGAGCTTCGCAGAGTGTGGCCTCTCCGCCACCTTCGATGATTTCGCGCAGGATCCACTGAAAGTCCTCTTGCGCCTGGTCGCTTTTTGGCAGTACGTAAACGGAATTTTTTACCGCAACAGCTCCAAGCCGCTGAAGCCTACGCCAGATTTTAACCCTAAAGTAGTTCGGCTTGGGCGGGATCTGGTGGATGAGAAGCAACCAGCGCCCTTCTAATTCCCTTTCCTGCATAGTTCCTTGAAGGCCTTGACTCGAAGATACAGTTGTTATATCTAAAAGTTCAGTTGTTATTATTTAACATAGGACCATAGCTCTGAGCAACTAGAAATCCTATGACCAGATTCCTAACTCCATACTTAATCCTAGTTATAGCCAGCATGCTCTCGCGCTTCAGCTATCAGATGGCACGCAGTC
The DNA here is from genome assembly GCA_016193385.1 of Deltaproteobacteria bacterium. The sequence continues at coordinate 4,237 of JACPSF010000415.1, read as the reverse complement.
CGGTTCTGCCGCGTTTTGCCCAAGATCTCGGCTCATCGCCCGAGTTGATAGGTCTTATTGTCGCGGCATCCACAATCACTGGCATCTTCGTTAAACTCCCTGCCGGGGCCCTTTCTGACATTTTGGGTCGCAGGCGTATACTCCTTCTAGGAGCCGTCTTCTTTGCCGTCCCTCCTTTTCTGTACCCGTTAATCACGGGACCGGTAAGTCTTCTTTTGTTGCGCTTTCTCCACGGCTTTGCCACAGCGATTTTCTCGCCTGTGGCCTCGGCCTACGTGGCGGACCTGTTTCAGAGAGGTCGGGGCGAAAAACTCGGCTGGTTTGCCTCGGCCACCGACGTGGGGGCCACCCTGGGTCCGCTGATAGGCGGCTTCATCCTCTTTTCCACCGCAAGCTATGCTGTTACTTATTTGGTCGTGGGAGGGCTGGGTATCCTTCCCCTCTTCATGGTTCTTAGCCTTCCCCCCGAGGAAAAAAAGGTCCTAGTTCCAGCGACGGCTAATTTGGGACGATGGCCGCAGTTCACTTGGCGTTTGACGGAGTTCAACAGAGGCGTTCTTGAGGTCGTTTCAAGCCGGGCGGTAATTATCGCCTCCGCGTTGGAAGCGGCCATGTACGTGGGGTACGGCGCCTTCTTCCTTAGCCTTCTTCTCCTCTCCTCCCTGTATGGCTTGGGCGTAGCGATCGTTACTCCCTCGACGACTGCGCTAGTGGCTGATCTGGCAAGGGCTGGAAGGGAGGGCTCAGCTATGGGGGTCTTTGGAACTATTTGGGACAGCGGTGAGGCGTCGGGGCCGATCCTAGCGGGGTTTTTGGTCGCATCGATCAGCTACTTTAACGGTTTTCTCGTTATCTCCGGGTTGATGGCCCTCGCAGCTGTAATCTTTGCGGCGACGATAAAAGACCCAGTCCAGCCGTCAGCCCGGCAGGCTGAGGGATAGCCGGCTTAGAATAACGGGATCTACGGATGGGAAAATACTTCGGGGTTTGCCGTGTTGAAGAGGTTCCGCCCGGGACCGCCAAGATGGTGAGAGTCGAAGGTACATCCATTAGTATATTCAATCTCAACGGGGACTTCTATGCCACCGACGACACCTGTCCGCACGAGGGCGGCCCGCTTTCTTCCGGCTTCATTGAAGGAGAAAACGTGACTTGTCCCTGGCACGGGGCTACCTTTCACATTGTGAGCGGAAAAACGTTGGAGCCGCCTGCCGGAGAAAAGATGGGTCCACCGGTGGATCAAGGAGTTGCCTGTTATCCGGTGCGGATTGCGGGAGAAGAACTGGAGATAGAAATTTCGTAGGAGGAGTTTATGGAGACCTTAAAAATCGACGACCATATCGAGTTCCATCCCAAGGCCTTTGTCCGCAAGCGACTTTTTGAGATGGCAGAGCTTTACTTCAACATGTATTGCATTCAGCCAGGACAGAAAAACCCGCTTCACCGCCACCCCAATTCGGCCGAGGTCCTCTTCTTCGTTGAAGGCACGGGAGTGGTCATCGTGGGGCGGGAGAAGAAAGCGGTGGCCGCCCGCGAGGCCGTTTATGTTCCCGTCAACGCACCTCATGAAATCATCAATACGGGCAAGACCAACATGATTGTGGTTTTGGTTCAGACCCCGCTACCGTGCGAGCACGTCTATGTGCGGCCGGAGGAGATTGGGGAGGTGGTCCAAGTACAGTAACATGATAGTCATCCCCGCTTTGCGCATTCTGAAAATTCTCACGTTGTTCAGTTGACAAGGTCGATTTTGTGGTGAAATAAGTAATCTGGCGGGTGAGGATAGATAACTATGCTTAAGGTCATACCTGTGGAAGAGGCTGTGGGGATGCCTTTGGCCCACGACATCACGGAGATCGTTCCAGGTAAGTACAAGGGGCCCGCATTCCGGCGCGGCCACGTCATTCGTCCCGAAGATGTTAGCCGGCTTCTCGATCTCGGCAAGGCCCATATTTATGTCATGGAGTTAGCGGAGGGGGAAATCCATGAGGAGGACGCCGCCCGCAGGCTGGCTCGGGCCGCGGCAGGTCCGCATCTCATGTTGACCGATCCCGCCGAGGGCCGGGTTAATCTGGTGGCGGAGATCGCCGGCTTGCTGAAGATTGACGCGGATCTTCTCTACCGCTTCAACGATCTTGGCGAGCTGATCCTGGCGACTCTACCCGCTAACCGATGTGTCAGAAAAGGCGATGTCGTGGCGGGGACCCGGACCATTCCTGTGGTCGTGAAAGAGGATTTGATCAAGAGGGCCGAAGCCATCTGCAAAGAGAAGCCGATTGTGACGATTTTCCCTATTCCCGCGCGGCGCGTTCACCTGATTGTCACTGGGAGCGAGGTCTACACGGGCCGCATCAAGGACGGCTTTGAGCCTGTCGTTCGGCGCAAGGTAGGCGAGATGGGCTCGGAGCTGGAAGCGACCAAATTCGCTCCCGATGACCCGGACCGGATCGCTGCCCTGATTAAAGAATCGCACCAAGCCGGGGCGGAAGTCATTCTGGTCAGCGGGGGCATGTCCGTGGATCCCGACGATTTGACTCCCGAGGGAATCCGCAGAAGCGGGGCCAAAGTCGAGTCGCACGGCTTTCCGGTGCTGCCGGGATCGATGTTTCTCATGGCCTATTTAAAGGAGATCCCTATCTTAGGGCTTTCGGGATGTGTCCTGCATGACGCGTTCAGCGCCTTTGACCTGCTTCTTCCTCGCTTGCTGGCGGGAGAGAAGATCTCGCGGCCTGATATCGTTGCCATGGGGCATGGCGGCTTGCAAAGGAGGCACGACCACTAACAAGTTATTCCAAACGTTCCAATCGTCCAAGACGTTTGAACGGTTTGAACTGCTTGAACGGCTGGAACGAGCTGGTTATCTGCTGGGAGAACAGTCAGAAGGGAGGGGAAGATGATCCTGAAGGATTTAAAGGAGAGGTGCGATCCACGGTGGGCCTGCCTCCTGGTGGTCGACGTTCAGAACGATTTCGTCCACCCCAAAGGGAGTGCGGGGCAGAGAGGCGAGGATGCGAGCGGGGCCGTAGCCATGGTCCCCAGACTGCTCCGTTTAATCGAGGAGGCTAGAAATGTTTCTCTTCCGATCGTGTATGTCAAAACCACTCACAGCGAGTGGACCGATACCCCTTCCTGGGTTTACCGCAAATCCCAGCAAAAGGCGTTGGCAACCTGCCGCGAGGGTAGCTGGGGCGCTGAGTTTTATGAGGGGATTTCTCCTCTGCCCGAGGAACGGGTAGTGATCAAGCACCGCTACAGCGCCTTCATTAACACGGACCTGAATACGGTCCTCAAAGCCAAGGGCACTCAGAGCGTCTTAGTGACCGGCGTGGCTACCAACGTGTGCGTGGAAACGACGGCCAGGGACGCCTACACGTTCGACTATTACGTTACCTTGGTCGAAGATTGCGCCGCGGCGTATGATGCCACGCTCCACGCGAACACGTTAGAGAATATCCGCCGCCACTTCGGCCTGGTGGCCTCGTCGAAAGAGATCGCAGAGAGTTGGCGGGCGCTAGAACGGAAAAAAGCCGCCGGTCTCTAGAACTTTGAACTAATTGAACGATTTGAACCGTTCAAGGGCTATTTCATGAACTCGGCGTTGATCTGATCGAGCAGCTCTGCCCTGGGTTGAAGCATGTCTTGCCCGAGCTCGGCCAACGGAGTCTCGCAGAGGTTTAGATCCTCGATGAACTCTGGCCGGGTGGGGTCGTAGTAAATCAGGCCGGTAAGGAATCTCCCTTCGGCGACTGCTGCATGGATGGCCGCTACGGCCTGCATTTTGTTGGAGGGGTCATAGTCTCTCCCCAGCTTGTGCAGGATGATCCGAGAGCCATCGTGCATCTCCACTTCCTGGTCCGTCCCCTCTTCGTAATCCACCTCGATATTCTCGAAGTGAGGGATGAAGTCGACGTCATGGATCGGGTCGAGGTGATCTTTGACGTACTTCAAGCTCTTGGTTGAGCCCTCGTGATTGTTGAACGTGACGCAGGGACTGATCACATCCAGAATGGCGCTCCCCTTGTGCGCCAAGGCGCCCTGGATCAGGGGAGCGAGCTGCTTACGGTCGCCGGAGAAGCTCCGCGCCACATAGGTGGCGCCCATGACAATCGCCAACTCGGCAAGATCGATGGCGGGCATATCGTTGACTTTTCCGCCCTTCATCACCGAGCCCTTGTCAGCGGTGGCAGAAAACTGTCCCTTCGTCAATCCATAAACTCCGTTGTTCTCGATGATGTAG
>JACPSF010000433.1 GCA_016193385.1 Deltaproteobacteria bacterium | reverse complement strand
GTGGGAACATCACAGGGTTCGCTTTCCTCTTACCGGAGATGAGCGGTAAACGACTCGAACTGCTCAAGGACACCGTCCCTAAGTTGTCTCGAGTCGCAGTGCTGTGGAACGCTGCCAATCCATACAAAGAAACCGATTTGAAAGAAGTGCAACCCGTAGCCGACGCCTTGAAAGTGGCAGTGCATACTTTCCGAGTGCGAGAGCCAAACGGGCTCGACGATGCATTCAAAGCCGCCACCAAGGTTCGCGCGGAGGGGCTCCTCACCCTCGATGACCCCTTCACTATAGCTCACCGAACACGGATTATAGATCTTGCGCTCAGGTATAAGCTGCCGGCCGTATATGCAGTGAGGCCGTTTGTGGATGCTGGTGGTCTGATGTACTACGGGCCGGACCGTGTCGATCAGAACAGACGCGCCGCTACGTATGTCGACTTCACTATAGCTCACCGAACACGGATTATAGATCTTGCGCTCAGGTATAAGCTGCCGGCCGTATATGCAGTGAGGCCGTTTGTGGATGCTGGTGGTCTGATGTACTACGGGCCGGACCGTGTCGATCAGAGCAGACGCGCCGCCACCTACGTGGACAAAATCCTAAAGGGAACTAAGCCAGCCGACCTCCCCGTCGAGCAGCCGACGAAGTTTGAGTTTGTGATCAATTTGAAGACGGCGAAGCAGATCGGCCTGACGATTCCACCCAACGTGCTGGCGCGGGCGGATAGAGTCATTAAGTAATGCAAAAATAAAAATGAAAAAGGCAAAAGTGAACAGAGGAAAGCCATGAAGAGACAAATCTTCATCTGGCTGCTGTCAACTGTGATGCTGACAGCCGTTTCAATTGTCAAGGCGCAGCAGCCGAAAAAAGTCCCTCGTATAGGTTATTTGTCGGTGCTCTCACCTTCCTCTGATTCCACTCGCATTGAGGCGTTCCGCCAGGGATTGCGCGAGCTGGGCTACGTTGAGGGACGGAGCTTCGCCATTGAGTACCGATATGCGGAGGGGAAGTTGAATCAGCTCCCCGACCTGGCGGGAGGGCTAGTCCGTCTCAAGGTTGACGTCATCGTTGTCGGTGGATCTACCGCAATTCGAGCGACTAAAAATGCCACCAAGCTGATCCCGATCGTCATGGCGCATGGCAGTGATCCTGTTGAGCTCGGGTATGTGGCGAGCCTTGCGCGGCCTGGGGGAAACATCACGGGGTTAACTCACCTGGCGCCGGAGCTAGGGGGGAAGCGCCTGGAGCTGCTCAAAGACATTATTGCTCAGCTTTCCCGCGTGGCGGTCCTCACGGATCCGGGCACTCAAGGCCACGGCCCACAGATAAAAGAGATCGAGGTCGCTGCACGGGCGTTGGGCCTGCAGCTTCGGCCCGTGGAAGTTCGAGCGGCCAACGAGTTGGAGAGCGCTTTCTCAGCCATGACTACCGGGCGCGCGGGTGCTTTTATCGGGCTGCAACAACCTACGTTGGATCGTCTTCGAGAACGGATCGTGGACCTCGCGGCCAAGAACCGGCTGCCAGCGATGTACCCAAACAGCGAATATGTGGAGGCGGGCGGTCTCATGTCCTATGCGGCTGACATTGTCGCCATGTTCCGGCGCGCTGCCACATATGTGGACAAAATTCTAAAAGCAGCCAAGCCGGCTGATCTTCCCGTGGAGCAGCCGACGAAGTTCGAGCTGGTTATCAATCTGAAAACGGCGAAGCAGATCGGCCTTACGATTCCACCCAACGTGCTGGCGCGAGCGGACAAGGTGATAAAATGACAGTGAGCAGTGGGCAGTTAGCAGCAGAAGAGGAAAGAACGGAAATGAATGAATTAATCCAAAATCTAAAATTCAAAATCGTAAATCTGGCGCTTGTCCTCTCTCTCTCCCTGATCATTTTCTCATCTTCATCCCAGGCCGCCGACAAGGTCAGATTCGCGGTCACCAATTTCAACATGAGCTTTCTTTCGGCCGGAGTAGCGCTCAAAAAAGGCTACTTCAAAGAGGAGGGGCTGGAGGCGGAGGTCGTGCGGATGAACGCCAACGTCGCGATCGCCGCGCTGGCGGGCGGAGATGTCGATTATTCGTTGATCTTCGGCTCGGTGGTGCGCGCCGCGATGAGAGGCCTGCCGCTCAAGGTCGTGGCCAACTTTATCGACGGCTCGACCCATGCCCTGGTCGCCCGCCCCGAGTTCAAATCGGTGAAAGAGCTGAAAGGCAAAGCGATCGGCGTTCAGGCCTACGGAGCCACCGACCATGTGGCGGCGGCTATGATGCTCAAGCATTTCGGGGTCGATGCGGAGAAGGATGTCAAGATGGTGGCCCTGGGATCGGCGGCCGCGCGCCTGGCGGCGCTGAAGGAAGGCGTGATAGAAGCTGTGGTGGTGGCGCCGCCGGCGGACGCGGAGGCGAAAAAGGCTGGATTTCATCTCCTGTCGCGGGCCTATGAGTTGTTCAAGTTCCCGTTCGTAGGGCTGGGCGCCAATGTCAAAAAAATCCAGGAGCGGCCGGACGAGCTGAAAAGAACACTCCGGGCGCTGATCAAGGCGAACCGCTACATCCGGGACAACAAGGAAGGGGCCGTTCAGGTCCTCGTGGAGTGGGGGAGAACGGACCGGGAGAGCGCACTGCAGGCTTACGAGGCCGGCATCAAAGTGATCAACCCGGACGGCACCATTCCCGCCGATGGCCTGCGCCTAGTCATCGAGCAGGCAAGAAAAGAG
>JACPSF010000364.1 GCA_016193385.1 Deltaproteobacteria bacterium | reverse complement strand
TTTAGGGGGGTGAGGGGGGATTTGATGTCAACTTATTTAATTCCGTCACTATAGCAGGCTGCGGAAAAAAGTGATTTTCATGCTTCGAGAGTCTCAGCATGACCGGAAATTCGTCAATGTTTTCAACACTTGCTCCGTTCGCCCCTTCGATAAACTCAGGGCAGGCTCTGAGCCCTTCGACATCCCAGCCGTTCGTCCTGAGCTCGTCGAAGGAGACGGCTGGCTCAGGACAGGCCCTTCGACTCCGCTCAGGACAGGCGTGTCGAAGCCTGTGGTGAGTTTATTCGAACCAGGTGAACGGGGGCTTTTTCAACACCCTGCTAGAACACGGCGGGCCAGTCTCCGCATCATTTGGATCGATTTAGAGAAAAATCAGACATGAACGGCACTGCGGTCCTGACCCGTATCTTCGACTGGCCTCTCCGGGCGGTTCGCCAAGATCCGCAGAGGCTGGTCGTCGTCGCCGTAGGCGTTTTGATCACCTATCTGAGCCTTTCCCCGACTCTGATGCTGTTTTACGGGAGCTTTCTGAGCAAGCCTCTGGGAGTGCCCGGCGGTTTCACGCTTTCCCACTACATCGCCGCCTATTCGGACCCTTTAACCTATCGGCTCCTGGTTAACTCTTTTGTATTCGCGGCGTCCTCCTCTCTGCTAGCTACCGCGTTGGCGACCGTGCTCGCGTGGATCGCGGTGCGCACGAATGCCCCTTTCAGGAAGTTTTTCGAACTCACGGCAATCATCCCCAATATTTTCCCTCCTGTGATGCTGGGTGTCTCCTGGACGGTACTCCTCAGCCCTCGCGTTGGGCTGATCAATCTTGTTTTGATGGAATTCTTGGGTCTGGAGAGCGCCCCGCTGAATATTTACTCCATGTGGGGGATGATCTTTGTCGAAGGATTGATCACAGCCCCGCTGGCGTTCTTAATCATATCCGCCTCGCTTTATTCGATGGACCCGGCGTTGGAAGAATCGGCTAGAGTAGCCGGGTCGAGCAACCTGCAAATCGCCTGGCGCGTTACCTTCCCCATCATTAGGCCGGCCCTTCTGGCAGCCGCCACGCTTAACTTCGTGCGCGCCATTGAGAGTTTTGACACCCCCGCGATCATTGCATTACCGGCGCGGATTGAGGTCTTCACTACGAAGATCTACCGCGAGGCGATTGGGGCCTTTCCCCCAAATCATAACCTGGCCGCCACCTATGCTGTCTCACTGTTGGTGATTACCATGCTGTTTGTTTATCTCTATCGCCGATTGACCATGAGGTCTGAGCGTTACGTTACCGTGACGGGACGCGGCTATCGACCGGCCATCATCGATCTGGGAAAAGGGCGTTATCTCGCGTCGGCGATTGCGGGATTGATTCTGTTCCTCATTGTCATTCTGCCTTTTGTGGTCCTGCTCTACGTTTCGTTTGTGACTTATGTTCACGTCCCCGGACAAAAGACTTTGGGTCTTCTCACCCTGGATAACTACAGCTATAATCTGGCGGATAGCCGGACTTACCGCGCTCTGCAAAACAGCATATTCCTGGCGGTGGTCGGGGCCACCTTGTGCATGCTGCTTGCCTCTATCACTGCTTATATTACGGCTAAGACCAAAACCGCCGGACGGGGGATCATCGACGCCCTCACCTTCATCCCCTGGGCGTTTCCAGGCACGGCACTGGCCATTGGTCTTCTCTGGACTTATGTTTATGTTCCGCTTCCCATCTACGGTTCCATCTGGATCCTGATGATCGGTTATATCACGCGATTCTTACCTTACGGCCTTCGGTCCATGACCAGCACGATTGTCCAGATCCACGACGAGCTGGAAGATGCCTCCAGGGCCTGCGGGGCGGGATTCCTCGCTACTTTTCGCCGAGTTCTCCTGCCTCTGATGAGACCGGGTTTTATCGCCGGATGGATCATTCTTGCCACTATCTATCTGCGCGAGTTCAGCACCTCTGTTTTTCTCTACTCGCCGGGATCGGAGCCTATAGGTCCTTTGCTCTATCACTTTTATATTGACGGGAACCTCGGACCGATGTGCTCGCTCGCCGTAATCGTGAGCCTCATTTCCGTGTTGCTTATCATGGCGGCCCGGCGGATCGGGAAGGTCGGCGGGCAGTTCGAGGGTGGATAGCGAATATGGACGCCCAGGCGTGTAAAAGGGTCATCGAGCAAAACCTTCGCTATGACGATGTAAAGGAGCTTCTCATCAGGCTGGTTCAGGTTGAGAGCCCCCAGACCGAGCTGCTTGAGGAGGAGCCGAAGGTGCTGTCCTTGATTCGAGACGTGATCCGGCCGGAACTGGAGCACTCCGGGGTTCGCCTCCACATCGATCCGAAGGGTAATCTCATCGCCACTTTGAAAGGCCGCGGGCGAGCCGAGCGGCTGCTGCTGGTTTCCTACGCCATGAATGCCGCTCCCAGCACCATGCAGAACCCTTATTCCGGCGCGGTCGTAGACGGAGGGCCGTACGGGATCCCGGGTGAATGCGTTTGGGGCAGGGGCGCCTGCGAGCAGAAGGGGAGCCTCGCGGCTATGATGGCGGCGTTGAAGTTTATCGCCCGATGCCGGGCAGAACTTCCAGCGGACCTCCATTTCGTCACGAGCACGGCAGGCGAGACCGGAAAGCACGATTCGCTTGCTTATGTGCTGGAGCACGGCGGTATCCAGGCTGAATGGGGAATCGTCGATGGCCCGCCCGAGATCCAGCTCGGCAACAAGGGACGGGTGGATATTCTGGTTACCGTCGGCGGCAAGCAGGCGCACAGCAGCAGGCCCTGGGAAGGGATCAATGCGATCGAGGGGGCCGTCAAAGTCCTCGAGCGGCTCAGACCCTTGATGCCCTATCCCTCGGACAGAGCGCATCCGGAGCTCGGGAAGGTGAGCTTAACCCCGACGTCGATCGAGAGCTTCCCCAAGGCCACCCATACCATTCAAAGCGAGTGCCGGATCGTTTTCGACCGCCGGCTCCTTCCAGGGGACGATCCCGAGAAGGCGATCGAGCAATTGGAGAAGGCCGTTGGTACGATTGAGCCTTACGCCATCGAAGTAAAAAGGCGGGACTTCATGTATCCCAGCGAGGTGTCCAAAGATGCCGAGGTGGTGCAATCCTTGAGCCAGGCTATTCGCTTCATGCTTGGCCGAGACCCCGAATATGGTTACGCCACAGCGGCGAATGATACCGGCCTCCTCAACGTGAAAGGGATCCAGGCGGTCAACTACGGCTCGCGGGATATCCGCTTCCAGCACACCGATCACGATCTGGTTTCGGTCCAGAGCGTATTTGATGCTGCCAAGGTCTTTGCCTTCATGGCCATCCATCGATAGCGCCAGCCTCTTGGACGTTTAGCAGGTTGCGGAAAAACTCCCTGTTCACCCTTCGACGAACTCAGGGCGAACGGAGGCCCCGTTGACATCATTGATGATTTTCCGTTCATGCTGAGGCTCTCGAAGGATGAAAATCACTTTTTCCGCAGCCTGTTAGACATCCAGGATGACGTTGGCCTGCCAACCCTCTGGAGTCTCCTGGACCTGGAAGCGGTGGAGCGTGACCGCTTTGACGTCGACTCCCAGCTCGTGTCTGGCCGGATTCAATTCTTCTCCGTAGGCTTCCGCGCGAAGCTTGAAGGAGCCGTCGGATCTCTCGATCCGGATCTCTCCAACACGCAGAAGGAGCTTTTGGGCGTCTTTGTAGAAGATCAGCTCTTGTAAAAAATTGAACAGGAGCAGCTCCAGGCTTTCGTCCTGTAGCTCGATCTCTCGTTTTTCGCGGGTCGTGATCGTGCCCAGATCGGTCACCATGAGGTTGGTCGTGGCGTCGGCCGCGGCCTTGAACAGTTCCTCCAGGGTCGCGCCGCGGGCCTCGAAGGCCACGTCGGCGATGGCAACGTCTTCCAAATACCTGTAGGGCATAACCAGAACGTTAACCCCCGGTTCTTATCCTTTCACGTTTCCGACGGGCGAGAAGCGGACGACCTTTCGGCTGATCCCGGCCAGCTCCGTGGCCTCGATCACCTCGTCCACGTTTTTGTAGGCGGCTCCCGCCTCCTCCGCCAGGCCGGGGTAGGAAGCGGTGCGCACGTAAATCCCGCGCTGGGCCATCTCCTCTTGAAGCTTTTTACCCTGATACAGTTTCTTGGCTTTGGTCCGGCTCATGGTCCGGCCGCTCCCGTGGGCGGTGCTGAAGAAGGTCTCGATGCCGCTTTTCACTCCCGCGAGAAGGTAGGAGCCGGTCTCCATGCTCCCGCCGATGATCACCGGCTGCCCCAAAGCCTTGAAGGCTTCGGGGACTCCTTCCATGCCCGGGCCGAAGGCGCGAGTAGCGCCTTTGCGGTGGATCAGCAACTCCCGTGTCTGCCCGTCGATCTCGTACCGTTCGAGCTTCGCCGTATTATGGCAGACGTCGTAAACCATGTGCATGCCGAGGTCTTCCGGGCTTCGATGGAAAACGTCGGAAAAAACCTCGCGAATCCGCTGGAGAATAACTTGCCGGTTGGCAAAGGAGAGATTGATCGCGCATTTCATCGCGGCGAAATAATCCTGTCCTTCGCGCGAATGGAAAGGGGCGCAGGCGAGCTCGCGGTCGAGGATTTTAATGCCGTACCTCGGTTCCATGACCTTGAGGAAGGATTGGAGATAGTCCGTGGCGACCTGGTGGCCGAAGCCGCGGCTGCCGCAGTGGAACATGATCACGACCTGATTTGGAAGCGTGATGCCGAAACCTTTCGCCAGCTCCGCGTCGAACACGTTTTCCGGTCGCGCCACCTGGATCTCCAGATAGTGATTGCCGGAGCCGAGTGTGCCGATCTGTTTGTAGCCGCGCTCCACCGATTTGGTGCTGACCTTCGAGGCGTCGGCCCCACCGATGCAACCCTCCTCCTCGGTTCGCTCGAGATCCTCCTGCCAGCCGTAGCCGTGGTCGATGCACCAGCGGGCCCCCTGTTCGACCAGGTGGCGAAATTCTTCCTGAGAGATTTTGACGAAACCGGTCCCCCCGACGCCTGCCGGCACACGGTCAAAGAGTCTATCCACGACCCGTTGCAGGTGCGGCTTCACCTCATCGAAGGTAAGATTGGTAAGTAGGAGGCGCATGCCGCAGTTGATATCGAAGCCGATCCCTCCGGGGGAGATCACCCCGGTTTTCGTGTCTATGGGCGCCACCCCGCCGATGGGAAAGCCGTAGCCCCAGTGGGCGTCCGGCATGCAATAGGCGTACTTTACCAGCCCGGGGAGGGTCGCCACGTTCGTGATCTGGTCAAAGACACCGTCGTCCATGGCCTTGAGAAGCTCCTCGGTCGCGTAGATGCGCGCCGGCACTCTCATCCCCTCCTTATAGGAAGTGGGAATCTCCCAGATGGTGTCGGAAATCTTCTTGATCGATGCGGGTACAGCCATCCTCACCACCTCCCTCATCTGTGATCTTTGGAAGAAGCTTTTTCAATATATCAGCCAGGGGTAGGCAGCGAAAGGCGGACGCCAGAGTGGCAGTATTGGGGTCAACAATTAGCTTGACAGATCAGGGGAATGCGCCAGATAATTCGACAGTTTTCTCGCTTAGTCCAATGATTCCACTAGACAACCACGGAGGTGAACTTATGAAGGCGGCAATGAAGCGGAATCTGACATTCGCGGTGCTGGCATTTCTGGGCTTGGTTTTCTTTTCTCGGACTCTTCATGCCCAGCCTGTAAACGTCGAAGCGGCAAAGAAGGAAGGGAAAGTCGTCGTTTACGGGCTCGTGCTTCCGCAGTCGATGGACACGATCAACAAGCCCTTTGAAAAGAAATACGGCGTCAGGGTCGAGTACTGGCGCGCCGCACCCAACAGGGTGATGGACCGGGCCCTGACCGAGTGGCGTGCGGGGCGCCCCGGGTTTGACGTTGTCGAGGGCACCCGCGCCGTCGCTCTCATCATGAGGAAAGAGGGCCTGTTTGCGAAATATATTCCGCCTTCCTCGGAAAAGCTGGCCGATCAGTTCAAGGAAAAGGACGGCCTGATGACTCCATGGCGGGCCGTTCCCATCGGCATTCTGTATAACACGGATCTGGTGAAAGGAGCCGACATACCGAGGAGCCTTCAGGATCTGCTCAATCCGAAGTGGAAGAAAAAGCTCAGTTTGTCCGATCCCACCCAGCATACGAGCAGCGCGGGATTCTTCCAGAATCTGGAAAAGATCATGGGGCCGAAGTGGCTTGAATACGTCAGGGGCCTGGCCAGGCAGGAACCCCATCTGGTGGAGTCGTGGGCTCCCGTGCCCAATGTCATCATCCGGGGCGAAGCGCTTGTCGGGATCACTCTCGTCAAATACGTCAAGCAGTTCAAAGGTCCTGTGGACTATGCAATGCTCGACAAGTTCCTGACCGACGCGAACTACCTGGGCCTGAGCGCTAAAGGTCCTAATCCTAATGCGGGCCGGCTCTATATGGAATATGCGATCTCGCCGGAAGGGCAGAGAGGCATCGCGGCAGACGGGGAGTTCGTCCTATATCCGGGCGTCAATCCCGACATCCGGGATGCCGATAAGGTGATCTCCAGGGCAGTCTTCATGGACCCGCCCACGGAGGAGGAGTTCATCAAGCTGAAGGAAGAGTTTCACAAAATCTTCTTCGCCAAGTAAGTTGGGCCTGGCACCCGATAACCGGCAGATCGCTGTTTCCGAGACAGCGTGGTGGGCCAAAGGGTAAAAGCGGAAATGAAGTATAGTGCCCCCGGAAAAGGGGAAAAGGGGTCAGAAAAGAAAAGGGGTCAAGTCGGCTCTTAGCTCTTAAGGTGGCGAAAGATTGAAGTAGAACGAAGAAAAGAGCCAAGGGCGGACTTGGGGCGGAAATTTAAAGGGGTCGGGAATCTTTTCACGTTTGAATGAACGAGTGACCTGATGAAGAAGGGATATAGGGTTTGTTGGGTTTATTGAGTTGACAGGGTTTGTTGAGTTCATTAGGTTGCGAGCAGCAAAGGAAAATAGGGGGCTAGCCGAACCCAATCAACCCAAGGAACTCAAGAAACCCAGGAGACCTTTAAACGCTGAAGGGGAGGCAAAGCGTGCCAACGATTGATGCCGATGCTCACGTCTTGGAAACCGAACGAACATGGGACTATATGGAAAGGTCGGAGAGGGACTTCCGGCCCGTCGTCGTTTCGGTCGGAGGAGCCGGAGATGTTGCGGAGCAATACTGGTGGATTGACGGAAGGCTTCAGCCCAAGAGCCAAAACGTAGGTGAGGATGCTCCCAAAGCCGCGCGCGAGATGGAGGATATCGAGGTCAGGATCAAACACATGGACAAGCTGGAGGTGAGCCTTCAGGTCCTTTACCCCTCGCTTTTCTTGCGGCCCATCACGAACCGGCCCGAGGTCGAGCTGGCGCTATGCAAGAGCTATAACCGCTGGTTGATTGATATCTGTGAAAAGGGCAGGGGACGGCTCCGCTGGGTCGCGGTTCTGCCCTTGCTGAGCATGGATAAGGCGCTCGAGGAGGCGCGATTCGCCAAAGAACGGGGCGCCTGCGGCATATTCATACGCGGGTTGGAGGGGGAAAGGCGGCTATGCGATCCCTACTTTTTCCCTCTCTACGAAGAGGCGAGTCGATTGAATCTCCCGATCTGTGTTCACTCAGCGACGGGGAGCTTTACTGTCCACGACTTTTTCGTCCGCGAATGCGGCTTTGCGAAATTTAAACTCGCGGTAGTGGGGGCTTTCCACTCTCTCATTTTTGATGCCGTTCCCGAGCGGTTCCCCAAACTCAGGTTCGCTTTCATCGAAGTGAGCGCGCAGTGGGTTCCCTACGCTGTCCACGACCTGGCCAAGCGTTCCGAGAGAAAAGGCAAACCGTTAAGGAAGGATCTGCTGCGGGAAAACCGGATTTACGTGGCCTGCCAGACCGACGACGATCTGGCTTACGTGCTCCAATATGCCGGAGAGGATCATCTGGTCATCGGCTCGGATTACGGCCACGCAGATACCGCCACTGAGATTGAGGCGCTCAGAAACTTAAAGCATAAAGGCGAAGTAAGCCCCGCGGCCATCAACAAGATCCTGGACAACAATCCCAGGGCCCTGTACGGGCTGTAAAGCTAAAAACAATTTCGAATTGTGAATTTTGAATCCTAAATTGGACTCGAAACTCAAAACTCGCAACTATAGTGAAGGAAAAAAGAAAATTACCATAATCACCCTATCCTCCCTCAAATCCCCCTTTCTCCCCCTTTGGTAAAGGGGGAGAAAGGGGGATTTAGGAGAGCGAGAGGGGATTTGATGTCAACTTATTTAATTCCGTCACTATAATTTTATGGTGATTGACTTTCAAAGTCACATTTATCCCGAAGCCTATATCGAGGCGCTCCAGAGGGCCGACGGCAATGTCATCTTGGAGCCCCCCGACCCCTACAGCGGGATGAGCTACTTCTACGACAAGGGGCTTAAATCGAGGATCAACACCGCGACCTTTCAGGGCCGCGATCCGGATCGCAGGATCGCCCACATGGATCGGCTCGGCATCGACATCCAGGTCCTGAGCATCCCGGCTCCCGGCGCGGATCGCTTGGAACAGAGCGAAGCGGTCGAGGTGGCCAGGATAGGCAATGACGCTCTGGCGGCCTGGTGCCGCAAATACCCGGAGCGCTTCGCCGGCCTCTTTACTCTCCCGACCGTTTCCATCCGCGCGTCTCTGGACGAGCTGGAACGCGCGGTTGACGAGCTCGGGCTGAACGGATTTGGCTGCTTCTCCAACCTCAATGGCAGGCCGCTGGACAGCGAGGAGCTTTTCCCGATCTACGAGAGGATTGCGGCTCACCGGTTGCCGGTCTACATCCATCCCACGGCGCCTCTGGCGACGGAGGCGACAGGCCTGGATATCATGCCGGTGCTGATCTATGGCTGGGCTTTTGACAGCACCGTTGCGATGACCCGCCTGATTTATGGCCGGGTGCTCGAACGATTTCCCGAAATCAACTTTGTCCTGGCGGATGTAGGCGGGGTTCTGGCGTTCTTTGCCCAGAGGGCGACCAACATCTACACCGGGAGGACCGAAGAGATCCGTAAAAGGTATGGATTGAAAGAAAACCCGTTGGTCTCGTTTCGAAAATTCTACGTCGATACCGCGGATCATCCGGCGCTCACTCTCAGATGCGCCTTGGAATTCTTCGGCGCCGATCGCTTGGTCCTGGGCACCAACTATCCCTATGGGCCCGAAGAGGGTTGCCTATTTGTGAAAAACAGCCTTCAGGCGATCGACGGTTTGGGGCTGGAAAAAGAACAAAAAGTGAAGATCCTGGGCGACAATGCCGCCAAGGTCCTCAAGCTGGAGGCGCGATGATTTTCGCCAGGATGGGTAGACCGGTAGTCATGGGGCGCCACGGAATGGTCTCTTCCGGCCATCATCTGGCGTCTCTTTCGGGTATCAAGGTTCTTCAGGAAGGGGGCAATGCCGTCGACGCGGCTTTAGCCGCGGCATTCACCTTAGCTGTGGTGCGGCCCCATTCCTGTGGTCCTGGAGGCGATCTTTTTGCTCTGGTGTTCATGCGCAACCCCGGCAAGGTGGAGGCGCTGAATGCAAGCGGGGCGGCCCCCAAAAAGGCCACCATCGAGCTTTTCCGTGACCACGGGCTGGTTAAAATTCCCGCGGACGGTCCTCTGAGCATCGCGGTACCCGGCGCGGTCGATGGCTGGGTGGAACTGCACCGGAAATACGGAAGCTTCGAGCTGTCCCGCCTCGCCGCCGACGCGATCCGCTACGCTCGGGAAGGTTTTCCGCTTTATCCCGCGCTGGCAAAGGAGATCGACGAACTCGCTTCCTCTTATTCGTGGATTGATCGTTGCTATCGTAAGCCTTTGCAGGGAGGTTCAACGGGAACGCCTTTGGTGCAGCCCGAGCTCGCTCGGACGCTCGAACTGCTCGCCACCAAAGGGCGGGAAGTATTCTACCAGGGTGAACTCGGGGCGCGCGTGTGTAGCGCGCTGCAGGCGGCCGGAGGTCTCCTGAGCGAGGAGGATCTCCAGGGTATGCATGCCGAATGGTTGGAACCGCTATCGACGACGTACCGGGGCTTCACCGTCTTCGAGCAACCGCCGGTCTCCCAGGGGTTTATGGTCCTTGAAATGCTCAACATCATCGAGGGCTACCCGCTGAGTCAGATGGACCCGGTCGAAGCCATTCATGTCATGGTGGAAGCTAAGAAGCTCGCTTTCGCGGACCGGATCAATCATCTGGAAGATCCGCGCTTTGGGGATCCCCAGGTCGCCCGACTGATCTCCAAGGAGCATGCCCGTAACCGGAAGACTTTCATTTCAACCATCGCCAAAGAGCAGCGCCACGTCACCGCCTCCCTCGGCACCGATACGACCTACCTCTGCGCTATCGATGGGGAGGGCAACGCAGTTTCTCTCATCCAGAGCATCTTCGCGAGCTTCGGCTCGCGCGTCATTGCCGGAGACACCGGTCTGACCATGAACAACCGCCTGTGCAGCTTTGTCCTCGAAGCCGGTAAAGCCAACGCGTTGCGTCCGGGCAAGAGACCCGCCCACACGCTGAATTCTTACATGGTCTTTCGCGATGGAGGGTTTTTCGCCGTCGGCGGTAGCCCGGGGGCCGATGACCAGCCGCAGACCAACTTGCAGCTTCTCCATCACCTGCTTGATCGCAACCTGGATCCCCAGGCGGTGATCGAAGCGCCGCGCTGGAGCCACAAGCCCGGGACACCGCCGAGATCGGAAGGTCCTGAAGATCTCAGTCTCGAAGAGGGTTTTGCAGCCGACCTTATTGAGGGGCTGAGGAAAAAAGGGCACAAGGTCAAGGTGGTCAACCGCTGGTCCTTTGGCGGCGCCGCGTTGATCGTCAGGGAACCTGTCACCGGCACGCTGATGGCCGGGGCCGATCCCCGTAGAGAAGGATACGCTCTCGGTTGGTAGAGGAAGTCACGATCGCGAAGCCGTGGAGGATCTTCCGTGGCTCTCTTTACGGATTGGGATTCTTTTCCAGCCGCACCGATAAGTCTCCCTTTCGGATATAGACATGGGTCAGGTTTTTTTTCTTGCTCAGCTCATCGATCAGGGTGATCAGCGGGTTCTCAACGCTGAGATAACTCCTCGGCGGTCCCGCCGCCTGCATCGCCTTGACCTCGGCCTCCCCG
>JACPSF010000363.1 GCA_016193385.1 Deltaproteobacteria bacterium | reverse complement strand
TCGCTGCCAATCCTTCACGGCCAAGCCTGGGGGCAAGTCGGTCGACCCGAAAAGGCTTTTACGCATCCGACCGACCGGTCAGTCGGTAGAATAACCGCCGTTCGAACGTGTTGTCAATGGGCTGCGGCCTCTACCGAGGAAGAAGGCCACGGACATGCTTGTTCGCCGACCGGGGAGCGCGAGCGAGGCTGCGGACGTCCGAGTACAGACGGTACGACTCACGGCACGAACCCATCGGCCGCAGCCGAGGGCGCGCTCCCCGAGGGAGATTAGTCCATCGGCCGCGGCCCGATAACTCGGCCCCCGAGGAGCTTTCGAGGGACGCCGGGAAATTATTGCGCCGCCCACTGCGATCGTGTAGATTCACTTCCGCCACGCGGCAACAGCCCATGAAGTTCGAGATCCAACTGCTTTCTTTGAAGGGCATTGCCCGCATCGAGATCAAGACCGTTCAGCAAGACAGCGTCTGGGTCGCATACCTCTCCTTCGCCGCCGATCGCACGCTCAGTGACACCTGCCTGATGCTCGGCCAGTCCGGCATTCCGCACCGTTTCACGGGCGCGAGCGAAAAAGAGGTTGAGGAAAAGGCCAAGACTTTCTTGGAGCAAAACTACGAAGTGGTAAGGATGATCTGGTGAGCTACCCCCTCGCTCCAACTGGCAATTACGGGGCGATCCGTTCCTTCCCTGCATAGACATTAAACCTTCGTCCCCTGAGAAATCCCACCAGCGTCATCTTAAACTCGCGCGCCAGAGCCACCGCCAGGCTTGAAGGAGCCGAGATAGCGGCCACAATCGGAATCCGGGCAACGAGCGCCTTCTGCATGATCTCGAAGCTCGTGCGGCCGCTGACCATCAGGATGTGGTGGTCCAGAGGAATCCTTCGTTCCAGCAGGGCCGCGCCAACGACCTTGTCCACCGCATTGTGCCTTCCCACATCCTCGCGCAGATAGAGAAGCCCTCCAGTTCCATCAAAGACGGCCGAGGCGTGAAGGCCTCCGGTCTCCTCGAAGGTTTCCTGCTCCTCACGCAACCTCTCGGGCAAGGAATACAAGAGGGCCAACGGAACCTTGAAACCGCTTGAGATAGGTTCGGTTTTCATTTCAAGCGCTTGAAGTGTCGTCTTGCCGCACACTCCACAACTGGAGTTAGTATAAAAGTTGCGCTTGATGCGTCCGCGGTCGAACCGTATTCCACGCCTTAGTTGGATAGAAACGACATTCGGAAGGTCTCGCATTGGACCGGTGATTGCTGCGATGTCATCCGGACTGTGAACGATCCCCTCCGTAAAGAGAAACCCCGCAGCCAATTCCTGATCGCAACCCGGAGTGCGCATGGTCACGGTAATCGGTGATTTTCCAAGCCGGATCTCTAAAGGCTCTTCCACGGCCACGTGGTCCTCATCGCTGCGGATCTGCTCGTCGGCTACCCTGGCGATTTCACCGGAAATGGACGTGGGAACGGCCATGGCCTCACCCCCTGACGCTCAGGACCATACCTCCGGGCAGGGATAGTAGGCAAGAGTCTTTTTTGAGACTTTTTTTTCTTGACAGAGAGGCGACCAAGAGGTAGAAGCGCCTCAGACCAGGATCTCACATCCTTCGTCAATTCAACCGAGCCGTAATCTGACCCCTCTCTGAAACCAAAAAGGAGGGCGCTATGCAGATATCGAGGAGGACCTTTTTAAAGGCGGGGCCCCTTGGAGGTCTTGGTGTGTCTGCCTTTGGCTTCGATCTCAGGCCGGCTTACGGCCAGCTCCGGGAATTTAAAATCGCCCGCACCACAGAGACTCGCTCCACCTGTCCTTACTGCGCGGTAAGTTGCGGGGTAATCATCCACACGACCGGAGACCGGGCGAAGAACGTGACGGGCCCCACGGTGGTCCATGTGGAGGGAGATCCTGATCACCCCATCAACCGTGGAACCCTCTGCCCCAAGGGGATCACGATTAAAGAGGATATCGTCAACGAACATCGCCTGACCAAGCCTCTTTATCGTGCGCCAGGTTCCAAGGATTGGAAGGAGATATCCTGGGATGATGCCATCGAGCGGATTGCAAAGAATATTAAAAAGACCCGCGACGAGACCTTCCGAGAAAAAGACGGCGAAGGGAAAGTGATCAACCAGACCCCTGGAATCGCCATGGTAGGGGGCTGCACCGACGCCAATGAGTTCAATTTCCTGTATGTTAAAGCTCTAAGATCCCTGGGGGTGGTCTACACCGACAACCAGGCGCGGATATGACACGGTCCGACGGTGGCCAGTTTGGGCCCCACCTTCGGACGCGGCGCGATGACCAACGGCTGGGTTGATATCAAGAATGCCGATGTCGTCCTGGTCATGGGAGGAAATCCGGCTGAGAACCATCCCTGCGGATTCAAATGGGCTATCGAGGCGAAAAAGAACCGCAACGCCAAAATTGTCACAGTAGACCCCCGCTTCAACCGCACCGCGGCGGTATCGGACTACTTTGTCCAGATCCGCGCGGGAACGGACATCGCACTCCTCGGAGGGGTCATCAACTACACCCTGCAGAATAACCGCTACCACGAGGAGTACCTGAAACTCTTCACCAACGCCCCGTTTATTATTAAGGAAGGGTTTAAGCTGCCGGAGGATGACGGTCTATTCTCGGGCTTCGATCCAAAGAAGAAGGAGTATGACAAGTCAAGTTGGGCCTACGAGATGGATGGCCAATACGCCAAGGTCGATCCTACGCTCCAACACCCACGATGCGTATTTCAACTGCTGAAGAAGCACTATTCTCGCTACACTTCGGAGGCCGTCTCCAAAATCACGGGTGCTTCGGTCGAAGCCTTCAAAAAAGCTGCCGATATCATCACCTCTACCTACACTCCGGATCGAGCCGGAACAATCATGTACGCCCTGGGATGGACTCATCACTCCACCGGGGTCCAGATCATCCGCGCGGCTGCGATGATGCAGCTCCTTCTGGGAAACGTCGGCAGGCCCGGCGGTGGAGTCAACGCTTTGCGCGGCCACTCGAACATTCAGGGAGCCACCGACATGAACCAGACTCATACCCTCCCCGGCTACCTGAAAATGCCCGTTCCCCAATGGCAGACGCTTAAGGAATATCTGGAAGCGACCACGCCGAAGCCGCTTCGCCCCAACTCGATGAACTACTGGCAGAACACGCCGAAGTTCATCGTGAGCTTCTTAAAGGCCATGTACGGCAGCCACGCCAAGAAAGAAAACGACTTCGCCTACCATTACCTGCCCAAGATGACCGGCAACCATAGCTACGTCTACGCCTTTGACGACATGTACAGGGGAGTCGTGAAGGGGCTGGTTTCTTTCGGGATGAATCCGGTCAGTAACCTCCCCAACTCCGCGAAGACCATCGCCGCCATGACCAAGCTCGATTGGATGGTGATGGTGGAGAATTTCGAAAACGAAGCCGCCATCTTCTGGAAAGCCCCGAAGGAGATGGGAGGCTTTCCACCGGAGCAGGTGAAGACCGAGGTCTTCATGCTGCCGGCTGCGAACTTCGCCGAGAAAGATGGCGTCTTGACCAATTCGGCCCGCTGGCTCCAGTGGAAGTGGAAGGCGATCGACCCCCCCGGCAACGCAAAGCCTGACATGGAGATCCTGGCCAGAATATTCCTGAAGGTTCGGGAGCTTTATCAAAAAGAAGGGGGCAAGTTCCCCGACCCGATGCTTCACCTGACCTGGGAGTACGGTAACCCGCTGAGCCCAACTTCTGACGAGGTAGCCAGGGAGATCAACGGCAGGACCTTAGCGGATCAGGTGGATGAGAAGACAAAACAGGTAACCCTCAAGGCCGGGCAACTGTTTCCCGGCTTTGCGGCTCTTAAGGACGACGGCACCACGGCGTGCGGCAACTGGCTGCATTCGGGCTATTACAACGAAGCAGGCAACAATGCGGCGCGGCGAAACACGGCCGATCCGACAGGTCTGGGGATGTATCACAACTGGGCTTTCAGTTGGCCAGCCAACCGGCGCGTGATGTACAACCGGGCTTCAGCAGATGCCGAAGGAAAGCCCTGGGATCCGAAACGGCCGGGAATCAAATGGAACGGCGAGCGCTGGGTGGGTGATGTCCCGGATTATAAGCCTGACAGCCCGCCCAAAGATGGTCTGGGGGCGTTCATCATGCTGGGCGAAGGAGTGGCGAAGCTTTATGCAATAGACTTCGTCGAAGGACCCTTTCCCGAACACTATGAGGCCTATGAAGCCCCGGTGGAGAACTTCCTACACCCCAAAGTCAGTGCCAATCCCACATCGAAGCTCTTGAGCACGGACAAAGATCTCTTTGGGAAGGCGGACAAGTTTCCGATCGTCTGCACCACCTATCGGCTGACGGAACACTTTCACTACTGGACCAAGCATATCGGCCGGAACGTCGAGACCCAACCTGAGTTCTTCGTGGAAATCCCCGAGGAGCTGGCCAAGGAGAAGGGGATCAAAAACGAGCAGATGGTCAAGGTCACCTCCGCACGCGGCAGTATTACAGGCAAGGCGATGGTGACCAAGCGGATCAAACCGATGATGGTCGACGGAAAAAAGATCTACCAAATCGGATTTCCTATCCATTGGGGTTTTGCCGGGCGCAGCACGGGACCTCTGGCCAACCTCTTAACACCGACCGTCTTAGACGCGAACTCGTCCATGCCCGAATACAAGACCTTCCTGGTCAACCTGGAAAAGGCTTAGAAAGGAGGGAGCTATGCCGAGTAACATGGAAATTCAGAGAATCTCAGCTACGCTGGCTCCTCCCACGGGCGTGCGCGAGGCCCCGAAAATCGCCAAGCTGATCGACACTACGACCTGCATCGGCTGCAAGGCCTGTGAAGTCGCTTGCCAGGAATGGAATGACCTGCAGTCCGAAGAGACCTATCAGTTCGGCACCTATCAGACCCTGCCCGGCCTTACCCCCAATTTCTGGAATCTCATCCGCTTTAACGAACACGAACAGGACGGGCAGTTTGCCTGGCTTATGCGCAAAGACCAGTGCATGCACTGCGAAGACCCGGGCTGTCTCAAGGCCTGCCCGGCTCCAGGCGCGATCGTCCAGTACAATAACGGCATCGTCGATTTTAACCAGGCGAACTGCATCGGCTGCGGATATTGCATCAGCGGCTGTCCCTTCGACATCCCACGGATCAACGCAAAATCCGGCAGGGTTTACAAATGTACGCTGTGCTCTGATCGTGTGTCTATAGGGCTTGAGCCCGCCTGCATTAAAGCCTGCCCCACCGGCTGTCTCCAATTCGGAACAAAGGGCAATCTCTTAGACATCGCAGAAAAGAGGGTGGAACAATTGAAGACCCAAGGGTTTAAGAATGCCGCCATCTATGACCCGCCGGGGGTGGGAGGTACTCATGTGATCACGATCCTGGCTTACGGCGATAGACCTGAACTCTACGGCGGGCTGCCCAAAAACCCGACCGTGCCTCTCTACCTGGGTTTCACGAAGACCATCCTGAAACCCCTGGGAAATCTCCTCATGCTCTTAGGCGTGGTGGGAGCGTTTGCCCACTTTATGCGCTACGGCAAGAGAGAAGATCGAGAGTAGAGAAAGGGGCTGGAAGATGAGTAACAACGCTGCAGTCGTCGGTCGTGCAGCCGGACAGATTGGCGCGGGAGATAAGGAAGATTATCTCCAGGGAGAGGTTGTGGTGCGCCACTCCCTTTATGTCCGGGTTGCGCACTGGTGGGTTGCTCTTTTTTTCATGATGGCCTTTCTCTCGGGCTGGGCTTTATTTTCGCCCCGTTTTTATTTTCTCTCGAACCTTTTCGGTGGGGGGTACAGCACCCGCCTGCTCCATCCCTGGTTCTCGCTACTCTTCACCATCGGGTTCATACCCATGTTCGCGCACTGGCTTAGCCAGATGAAGTGGCAACCTGGAGACACCGATTGGATGAAGAGCTTCAAACGTTACGTGCGTTACGAAGAGGTCCCGAACGTGGGCAAGTTCAATGCTGGGCAGAAACTCTTCTTCTGGTCAGCTAGTTTAGGCGGCCTGGTCTTGCTCCTTACAGGTGTCGTGATCTGGTTTCCTACCTCCTTTCCCCTTTGG
>JACPSF010000362.1 GCA_016193385.1 Deltaproteobacteria bacterium | reverse complement strand
TGGGCGACGATGACATTGTAGAAGGCGTTGGGGAAAACCTCCCAAAAGTTTACCAGGTTCCTCAGGTTCGGATTGCGCTTGATCGCCCGGATCGCCTGCTCCACATGCATGACCCCGGTATCTACCTGCCCGGTGAGCAGAGCAGGGACGCGCCCTGCCGTGGAGGTACCGATGAACTGAACTTCATCAGGCTTTATCTTGGCCATGCCCAGCAGGCGGCGGCTGAAGATATCCGCAAAGCCGTTGGGTTCCTGAATACCGATCTTCTTCCCTTTGAGGTCCTTGACCTCCTTGATATTTCCCTGAACCGTCATCACTGCCTCCAGAAAGGGGGAGGTGGAAAGGACCATCTTGATGGGCGCGCCTTGGGCGCGGGCCAAAATAGGGGGATCACCGCTAGTGAGGGCCAAGTCTGCCGAGCCTGCCATCATGGCGCGCAGGGATCCAACTCCGCCCTCGAAAGAGACGATCTCAACGTCTAAGCCTTCCTCTTTAAAATAGCCGAGGTCTTTGGCTAGGTAGGGCGGGATGTGCACGAGGTTGGGCGGGGTGACAGCCATCGCCAGCACCAACTTCTTGGCTGGCTGAGCGGCTGGCGAGTTTGGCACGGCCAAGAGGAACAGGGCAAGCATGACAGTAACGGTAACCAGAGAAGAAATGACAATGCGCTTCATTTTTTCCTCCTTACTTCTGACTGAAGTTCGTTTACCACGATTATTTTTACCTCACTCCAAGCGATCCGCTAAATGTCTCCCTGCTCGCGGTTCTGCCACGGGGCGACCTTTCTCTCAATCACTTTTATGAGCCCGATCAGGATGACCCCCAGGGCCATCAATACCACGATGGGAACAAAGAGCTTAGCGGTTTCAAAGGAGTTGGCATACTGGACTATCATATACCCAAGCCCGGCGACTGAAGTAAAGAACTCGGCCACCACCATTCCTACCAGGCCGCGGCCGATCGCCAGGTTGATGCCAGCCAGAATGAATGGCAGTGCGGAAGGGATGATCAGATCACCCCAGAGCCGGCGCTCGCTGGAGCAAAAGGAGCGGGCTACTTCGAGCAGGTCTTGGTTTAAATTCTTCACCCCCTGCTGGGTATTGAGAAGGATTGGAAAGACCATGAACAGGAAGACGATCACCACTTTGGCAAGAACTCGAAAACCGAACCAAAGAACAATGAGTGGAATAAAGGCCACCATTGGAGTCGAGTAGATCGCATGGAGATAGGGCTCCAGGGCCAGAGAGAGAGTTGTGGAGCGCGCCAGGAAAATTCCGACAGGGATACCGACCACGACGGCGAGCGCAAAGCCGTAGAGGAAGACTTCGAGGCTTTGCAGGAGGAAACGCTGGAGTTCTCCCTTGGACACCAGCTCAACGAATGCGCGCGCAATGGCGGTCGGGTACGTGAAGAGGATCGGGTTAACCGACCGGCCGTAAAGTTCCCAGGCTATTAGGACTACAAGCAGCGATGAAAGCCGAATGCCCCAACTATAGGTCGATCCTTTCATGTCTTCTCTCCTATATTTTCCTCCGCATCTCGTTTCAACTGCTCCCAAATGTGGGCGCGCAGTTCGATCGATCGAGGGTCAGCCCTGACCCTGCTGATCTCGCGCGGCCGCGGAATCTCCACTTGAAGGATTTCGCGTATCCTTCCCGGCCGGGGGGTCATAAGCAGGATACGGTCTCCCAAGTAGATCGCCTCATCAATAGAGTGTGTGACAAAGAGCATGGTCTTGCGCTCCTGCACCAAGATCTTAGAGAGCTCCTCCTGAAGGGTCTCGCGCGTTTGGGCGTCGAGGGAGCCGAAGGGCTCGTCCATCAGGAGAAGAGAGGGATTGACTGCCAAGGCGCGCGCCAGGCCTGCCCTTTGCTGCATACCACCAGCGAGTTGATAGGGATAACACTTCTCGAAGCCTTTCAGGCCCACGAGTTCGATATAGCGCCGGACGGTTTTCGCGATCTCCTCTTTCGGGCGTCCTCTTAGGGCTAATCCATAGGCGATGTTTTCCTCCAAGTCTTTCCAAGGAAATAAGCCAAAGTGTTGAAAGACCATAGCTACGTCCGGTCGCGGCGAAGTGATTGCTTCCCCATCTAATACGATCTCGCCCTGATCCCGGGCAATAAGACAATCCAAAAGGCGCAGCAACGTCGTCTTTCCGCAGCCGCTGGGCCCTAGGATACAGAGGCTCTCGTAGGGTTGCACCTCGAAACTAATGTCCTGCAGGGCTACGACCTTACCAGTGTTATAGGTTTTGGTGAGGTTTCGGACAATGATCTTTGCCATAACTAGGCTACGGCTGATTAAAACCTATTGTGACCTCACCGTCGATCACGAGGATCGCCGTGGCACGGCTCTTCCATTTGTTGATGAGCCTATCCACGGTGGCAGGATCAGCCCGGATGTTTTTGCTTACATAAGGAATTCTCTTCTGCCGAAGAAACTCTTCGGCGCTCTTGCAATCCCTCAGCCAGGCTAAGGCGCAGAGAATCACGTTTTTAGCCATGGGGTATCCCCCCTTTCTCGGCTTCCCCAATGATTATAGTATAGGCCCGACTAACTCATGGAAGATTTTTCTTTGGAGTCACGGCCGACACGTCCAGAGGATAGGTCTGCTAATAGGCTGGCCGCAGCCTGGTCGACAAACCAAACAACCTTCCCCGTCTTGGGTTTGATCCGCTGCGCTGGTAGCAGGTGAGGGTTGTTTTTTCCCTTGAGCACATCTCGTAGCGCGGACGCCTTGTCTTCCCCTGCCACAAGGAAAAATATGTTTGCCGCGTTATTCAGAACGGGAAGTGTCAACGTCAGTCGATGGTTTTTAAACTCCTTCACAAAAGCCGCACATACCAATCGCCTTTTCTCCCGCAAGACCTCGCTTCCCGGAAAAAGAGAGGCCGTGTGCCCGTCTTCGCCAAGACCAAGAAAGATCAAATCGAAGCGGGGCAGCCCGCGATCAGAAAGTCCGAAGAATTTACGCAGCACCTGCCCGTAGTCAAAGGCCGCAATCTGCGGATCCTCTTCTCCCTTCATCCGATACACATTCTCCTTCGGAATCGGCACCCTGGAGATCAATGTTTTGTAGGCCAAGCCATAATTGCTATCGCGATGGTCCGGGAGCACACAGCGCTCGTCTCCCCAAAAAAGATCGATTTTAGACCAGGGGATCTTGTCCCGAAATTCGGATGTCGCAAGAAGGGAATAAAGCGCTCTGGGCGTTTTGCCCCCGGAGAGCGCTACACTGAATCGGTCCGTGGGTGTAACTGACTCAAGGGCTAATCGCTCGAATTCGGTAGCAGCCCTTCGGCTTAAATCGTCTACATCCCGGCAGACTATGATCTCACTCATCGTTCCAGCGTTTCAGATCAAAGGTGGCGTACTGGGCAAATCCAACCAACGCAGTCTCATCGCCTCCTCCTTGGATAAAGGTCATTTTCTCTTCACGAGATAAGGGACCAGCAGATAGATTGCCCAGACCACCCCGAAAAAGAGCACATGGTTCCGGAACGGCAGCCCAAAGCTCGTGTTCAGACCGGGGAGGGTGGGGGGGAACCCCTGGCCGCTTAACACGCCGATCGTCACCGTAATCGCCGGGGCAGTCAGCAGCGTCGTGACCCACCCCAGGATGACGGCGATCACCGCCCCGATCACCAGCGCGGCGCCCGGCGAGCGAGAAAATGGAATCAGCATGATGACAGCGAAAAGTAGCGAATAGCTCAGGCTCACCCCCAGATGGACCCCCCAGCCGATGGGGATGGTCAGCGCCTTCGGGTATCCGCCCTGCGCGACGATCTGCTGTCCCATAAAGTGGGGAATGGTCGCACGTCCTGTAAGAAGCTGGAACAGCCAGAATACCAGGGCTCCAGCAATCCCTGCTGCCAACCACCCCATGACACTTAAACGCTGCATAGCGGTCCTCCCTGGTAAAATTTTCTTCCATGCCCCCATTCCTCTGCTGCTTAAAGCTTACTTTGCACGATTCCTAAGATCGCTCAACGGACTGACATGGCCACTCGCCTGTCCCCAAAGGCGGCGTAGTAGGCCGCGCCTTGGAGCGCTGCCTCTTCGTTGAGAACTAGGTAGACGGGAATCTTAGAAAGAAAATCGGTAAATCTGCCTTTTTCCGTAAAGGCACGCACGAAAGTGCCATCTTTGAGTTTGGAAAATATCTTGGGAGCGATTCCTCCCGCGACATAAACCCCTCGCATCGCCTTTGCTTTGAGCGCGAGATTGCCGGCCTCAGCGCCATACGCGGAGGCAAAGAGATCGAGCGCCTTTACACAGATGTCGGCTTCGCCGGCGAGCCCGACCTCTGAGATGACCTGACCAGGATCTTCCGCGGCCAGCCTATTGCGCAGCCACGGGGGTTCCGAAAAGCGGTTCGAATCCCTGAGGAAACAATAGATGTTCCAGAGTCCCGGACCCGAAATGACCCTCTCACAACTTACGTGACCAAAATGGGCTGTCAAATAACACAGCAGTTCGATCTCCAGAGCAGTCCTAGGCGCGAAATCCGCATGCCCTCCCTCAGAAGCGAACGGACGGTGACCTTTTCCGTCCCAGAAGAGAATGGCTTCCCCCAGCCCGGTGCCGGCGGCGATCACCGCCATGTTGCCTTTCTGCTCCGGCAACCCTTGATTGAGGGATACAAGCTCGCCTGGGCCAAGATTTAAAATGCCGTAAGCGGTGGCCTCAAGGTCGTTAATCAGCAAAACGCGGCTCAAGCCAAAGGAGCGGGCGAGCTTACGCCCGTCGATAACCCAAGGCAAGTTCGGAGTCTCCGCTTGATCGCCGACCACCGGTCCGGCTACGCCGAAACAGCCTCTTGTGACTGTTCCCGAAGCATCCAAGAGAAACTCTTTCAGCAGCGACCCGAAATCGGGATACTCCATGCTCCGAAAGCTCCGCTTGGCGATCAAGTTAAGTCTGCCTTCCTCAATGGAGTAAAGAGCAAGGTTGGTCTTGGTGCCGCCGATATCGCCAGCGAGAATTCTGCCGCTTATGGGCTCCT
>JACPSF010000110.1 GCA_016193385.1 Deltaproteobacteria bacterium | reverse complement strand
GGTCTCGTTCTCGTCGGCCTGCTTCTCTTCCAAGCCGCCCTGCCGGGCGCTCAGCTCGTTGACCTTTTGCTCCAGCTTCTGCACATATTCGGCGAGGCCGCTGATGGCCTTGGCAACCGGGTCCGGCAGACGGTGGTGATCAAGCTCGATGTGCGCTTGCGGGTCTCGGTGGACACCTTCTCCCTCAACCACCCGCCCCGGTATGCCGACAACTGTGGAGTTGGGCGGGACCGGACTCACCACCACCGAACCCGAGCCGATCTTGCTGTTGCGCCCGATCGTGACCGGCCCTAGGATCGTCGCGCCGGCGCCGATCACCACGCAGTCTTCGACCGTCGGATGCCTTTTCTCTTTTCTCAGACTCGTCCCCCCCAGCGTAACGCCCTGATAGATCGTCACATCGTTGGCGATCTCAGCAGTCTCCCCGATCACCACTCCCATGCCGTGATCGATAAAGAAACGCTGGCCGATCTTCGCGCCGGGATGGATCTCGATTCCAGTGAGGAAACGACCGACGTGGCTGACAAAGCGGCCTAAACCCTTGAGCCCTTTACCCCAGAGGGAATGGGCCACCCGATAAAAGAAAAGCGCGTGGAACCCAGGGTAGGTAAAGATGATCTCCCAGATATTACGCGCTGCCGGGTCACGGTCAAAGACTACCTGGACATCCTCTTTTAGAATCTTCCACATGAGCTTGTGTGAGCTTCCGTCTAAGCCCCAGACACCTCGGCCTTTGCACCCTGGCGCTCAGCGCCTTTTGATCTCGCCTCCTTGGCATCCTTGTAGAGCTTGTAGTCGATGCTGTCCACGACTGCCTGCCAGCTCGCCTCGATGACGTTATGGGAGACCCCGACGGTTCCCCACTGCTCCTTCTTGTCTCCCGACTCGATCAACACGCGTACCGAGGCGGCGGTTCCCTCCCCCGAGGACAGGACCCGGACCTTGTAATCCAGGAGCCCCACCTCCTTGCGCGATGGATAGAATTTAGTCAAGGCCTTGCGCAGTGCCATATCCAGCGCGTTGACCGGGCCGTTGCCCATGGCGGCCGCGTGCTCCAGGACTCCGTCCACCTCCACCATGATCGTGGCCTCGGAGATCGGCGGCTCGTTTTCCTTTCGCTTTTCATCGATGACCCGAAATCCGACCAGCCGGAAATTCTTTTTCCTTCTTCCCAGAGCCTCCTGAATGAGAAGCTCGAAGGAGGCCTCGGCCGCTTCGAACTCGTATCCCTGGCTTTCGAGATCCTTGATGCGGCTGAGGATCTCCTGCACCGCATGGTCGTCGTTCTTGAGCTCGATGCCGTATTCCTCGGCCTTGTAGACGATGTTGCTCCGTCCCGCCAGATCCGAAACCAGGACCCTCTGACGGTTGCCGACGAGTTCGGGGTCGATGTGCTCGTACGTTTCCCGGTTTTTGAGGATACCCGACACGTGAAGCCCGCCCTTGTGGGCAAAGGCACTGTCTCCCACGTAGGGTTGATGCTTGTTGGGCTGGATGTTGGCCAGCTCGTAGAAGTAGTGAGAGACCTCGCGTACCCTCTTGAGCTGCTCGGGATCGATGCACTTCTTTCCCATTTTGAGCTGGAGATTGGGAATCAAGGAGCACAGGTTGAGATTGCCGCAGCGTTCGCCGAACCCATTGATCGTTCCCTGAACCTGACGCACTCCCATCTCCACCGCCGCCATCGTGTTGGCCACCGCGAGCTCCCCGTCGTTATGACAGTGGATGCCCAGGGGTGTCGTGATCTCGCCCGCAAGAGCGGTGATGGCGGCGCGGATATCGCCCGGCAGGCGCCCGCCGTTGGTGTCACACAGGACGATCCAGTCCGCGCCTCCTTCCTGCGCCGCCCTCAGACACTCAATGGCGTATTCCGGGTTCGAGCGATAGCCGTCAAAGAAATGCTCCGCGTCAAAGATCACCTCGTCCACCCGCGACTTCACATAGGCGACCGAGTCGGTGATGATTTCGAGATTGGCCTTTTTGCTGATCCGCAGATCATCGCGCACATGGAGGTCCCAGGTCTTCCCCACCAGGGTGATCACCCGGGTATCCGCGTCCAAGAGCACTTTGAGGTTGAGATCCTGCGAGGGTTTGCTCGATGGTCTGCGGGTGGTGCCAAACGCGGCGACCTTGGTCTTCTTGAGCTTGAGTTTCTTGACTTCCCGAAAAAAATCCGCATCCCGGGGATTCGAGCCCGGGTAGCCGCCCTCGACATAATCGATCCCGAGCTCGATCAACTTCTCCGTGATCCTGAGCTTGTCCTGGAGAGTAAAAGAGATATCCTCCGCCTGACAGCCGTCCCGCAGCGTGGTGTCATAGATCAAGACGTCTTTCATAGAACCCCCTGTTTTTCGATAAATGCCTCATGCAAGACCCGCACCGCGAGCTCCGCGTATTTTTCGCCGATGACCACAGAAATCTTGATCTCGGACGTCGAGATCATCTCGATGTTGATTCCCTCGCGCGCGAGGATCTGGAACATTTTCGCCGCCACCCCCGCGTGGGTGCGCATCCCGGCGCCGACGATGGAAACCTTGGCGATGTCAGGATCGACGGTGACGCCTTTGGCCTGGATGATCGGGGCGATCTTCTGCACGATCGCGATCGCTTTTTTATAATCCGCTTTAGGTACGGTAAAAGTCAAATCGGTGGTGCCGTCCTCGCTGGCGTTCTGAATGATCATATCCACGACGATATGGGCCTCCGCGATCGACCCAAAAACCTGCGCCGCCAGACCCGGACGGTCCGGGACCTTCAGGACAGTAATTTTGGCCTCATCTTTGTCATAGGTCACGCCGGAAACCGTAACCGAATCCATACTTTCGTCCTCCTCAACCAGCCATGTCCCCACGACGTCCGCAAAGGTCGATCGGACATGGACGGGCACGGAAAATTTCTTGGCGAGCTCCACGGAGCGAATCTGCAGCACCTTGGCGCCCGTGCTCGCCAACTCCAGCATTTCCTCGTAAGAAATGCGCGCCAACTTCCTGGCATTCGGACAGATGTTAGGATCGGTGGTGTAGACCCCTTCCACATCCGTGTAGATCTCGCACGCCCCCGCCCCGAGCGCCGCAGCCATCGCCACCGCGCTGGTATCCGAGCCCCCGCGGCCCAGGGTAGTGATGTTGCCCTGTTTGTCGACCCCCTGAAAGCCAGCCACCACTACGATCTCCCCACTCCGCAGCGCCTTGAAAATACGCGTCGAATCGATGCTCTTGATGCTTGCCCTGCCATAGGCGCTGTCGGTCTCGATCCGCACCTGGTGGCCCAAAAAAGACCGCGCCCGCTGGCCCAGATCCTTGATCGCGAGGCTCACAAGCGACGCCGAGACCTGTTCCCCCGAGGCCAACAGCACGTCGCATTCTCGCTCATCCGGCGACTCGGATACCTGGCGCGCCAACCCCGACAGCCGGTTGGTCTCCCCCGCCATCGCCGAGACCACCACGACGACGTCATTGCCCGCTTGCTTCGTGGCAACGATCTTTCTGGCCACATGCTTGATCCGTTCGATCGTCCCCACGGATGTCCCGCCGTATTTCTGCACGATCAACGCCATCGCCTTTTTCCCTGCCCCGACCCTTGAACCCTTTAACCCTGGACCCGCTCTCTTAAGCTCTGCACGATCTCGTCATACCGGTTTCCGTAAGCGGTGAAAGTGAGCCTCCGCCGGTGGGCGTCTGCGTATGCGA
Source organism: Deltaproteobacteria bacterium (assembly GCA_016193385.1). Next base: position 6,415 of record JACPSF010000110.1, on the reverse strand, counting down.
ACCGCACGTGCAGGTATTCGTCGATCTCCTCCGGGGAAAGATGTTCGAACCACTCGATCACACTCACACCGTCGGAGAAGAGATACTCTCGGAGATTGAGCGCCTCCATCTCTTTCGAACTCCCGATGCGGTAGAGATCGATATGATAGATCGGCACCCGCCCCTCGTACTCGTTGATCAGCGTAAAAGAGGGGCTACGGATCCAAGCTTCTCGGCTCACCTCCAAACCCTCGGCCAACCCTCGCACAAAACAGGTCTTGCCGCCGCCGAGCTCTCCAACTAATCCGATGATCTCTCCTCCCCTGAGCAAGCGACCCAACCTTTTCCCCCAGGTCCGCGTCTGCGCCGCCGAGCGGGTAACGACGCTGAAGGAACAGTTTTTAGTTTTTAATTTTAAATTTTGAATTGTCTGAATGGCTTTCGTTCTCCAAAACTAAAAATTCAAAACTCAAAATTTATAATTTAACCTGCCTTCGGCTAACTCCTTCAACCCTTGGGGTAGTCTTTCCAGCACATCCGAAGCGATCATGCCGATCTCTCCGCTCGCCTTCGCGACCCGGTCACCCACAAAACCGTGAAGAAACACGCCCAGCTTCAGCGCGTCCTCAATCTTTAAACCCTGGGCGAGCAGTCCTGCCACGACACCGGCGAGCACGTCACCCATCCCCCCACTCGCCATTCCCGGATTGCCGGTGGGATTGATAAAAACTTCCCCCATCGGCGTGGCGATCAGGGTTCTCGCCCCCTTGAGCACGAGATAGCAGCGGCGTTCCCGCGCAAAGGAGCGCGCCACTCCAACGCGGTCCTGGCTGACTGCGGCGGTGCTGGCTCCCAAGAGCCGGGCCATCTCTCCCGGATGGGGAGTAAGCACCGGCGGGGTCCTGGCACTCGGCAGTCGCTCTAGCTCGGCCGCCAGATTGTTAAGCCCGTCCGCATCGATAACCCAAGGCATATCCAGATTTCTCAAAAGCCACCTGAGCGTGCTGCGGGCTGAATCCTTGACCCCTATTCCGGGGCCGAACAGAAAGGCGCTTTTTTTTTCCAATAGAGAACGCCAGTCTTGGTCGTCTAGAGGCTCCGGCTCCTCCTGACCGTCTCGCAGAGGCTCGGTCATTACCTCGACCATAGAGCTGGCGAAGATGTTATTGAGCGAGCGCGGCGCCGCCAGCGTCACGAGTCCCGCCCCGACGCGCATCGCCGCCCGGCAGGCCAGGATGGCCGCGCCGGTTTTTCCGCGGGAGCCCGCCATGACCAGGAGATGGCCGTAGGTCCCCTTATGCGTATCCGGCTCCCTCTCGGGTATTAGGCGGCGGATCTCCGGTTCCTCCAATAGCTCGGTTTGAGGCCGGACCCGCTCGATCGCCTTGGCGTGGATGCCAATGTCGACCGCCTCAAGCCGGCCCACAAAGGAGAGCCCCGGATAGATGACCTCTCCCAGCTTAGGAAAACCCAGGGTAACGGTCAGGCTCGCCTTGATCGTTGCGCCGAGTGGTCTGCCCCGGTCAGAATCCAATCCTGACGGAAGGTCAACCGCTACGATGGGGAGGCCTGATCCGTTCATCATCTTGATAGCCTCGGCATAAATCCCGCGCACCTCCTCCTTCAGCCCAGTCCCCAGAATGGCGTCGACCAGGAGCCCTTTACCCTTGAGCCGCTCCCGGACCGGCACAAGCGACCCGTCCGCCTCGAAGACCCTGCCCCTGCGCTTTCGATAGGCGCGGAGATTCTCAGCCGCGTCTCGGGACAGATCTTCGCCTCTCCCCAGCAGAACGACATCGCACGGTATCTTTTTGGCCTTAAGGTGCCGCGCGATCACCAGCCCGTCGCCGCCATTGTTGCCCTTGCCGGCAACCACTAGGACGCCGCGCCGCGCCACTCTCCCAAATGAGCCCATCAGGGCTTCGGCCACCGCAATTCCCGCGCGTTCCATCAGAACCAGACCGGGGACACCATACTCTTGGATCGTAAGTCGATCCATTTCGCGCATCTCTTGAGCCGTAACCACCAACATACATTCAAAACGTTTAAAACGTTCAATCCGTTCAAATCGTCCAACTACTTGAACGGCTTAAACAGCTTGAACAACTCGAACCCTATTTTCCCTGCCTCGCTTGGATTAACAGAGCTTTCATCTCTCTAACTGATTGTTCCATCCCCACCATAACGGCCCGGGCAACGATACTGTGACCGATGTTGAGCTCTACGATCTCGGGAATGCGCGCGATGGGCAGGACATTCTGATAGTTAAGACCATGCCCTCCGTGCACTTCAAGTCTCAGGCGGTGAGCTAAGGCGACGGCGGCAGCGACCTGTTCGAGCTCGCGGGTCTTATCGCCGGAGGCGTTGCAGTAGCGGCCCGTATGGATCTCCACCCCATGGGCGCCGGCCTCTCGGCTCGCCTCGATCTGGCTTCTCTCCGGATCGATAAAGAGACTGACTCGAATCCCTTGCCCTTGAAGCCGCTTCGCGGCTTCCTCGACCCGGGCCCGATGGGCGACGACATCCAGACCACCCTCGGTCGTTAGCTCCTCGCGCCGCTCGGGTACGAAACAGGCGTCGTCGGGGCGAAAACGCTCCGCCAGCCGCGCCATCTCCTCGGTCACCGCCATCTCGAGGTTGAGCTTGGTTCTAACCCGTTCGCGCAGGAGCTCGACGTCCCTTTCCTGAATATGGCGGCGGTCCTCTCTCAAGTGGACGGTAATCCCATCGGCTCCGCCCCTTTCCGCCAACAAAGCCGCCTGCACTGGATCCGGTGTATCGATCCTGCGTGCCTGGCGCAGTGTCGCCACATGATCCACATTAACGCCCAGACGTAACATCGTCATTCTTTACTCGTTGATCGTTATTCGTTCTTGGTCAATTCCGGCTAGGGAAAGGAGGCTGAAAAACTGAAGCACGTGACCGAGTCCGCTGGCGCAGGCCCTGCCGCGCGACGAACCCACCCAGCGGGATGGGAGCGGTGGCCCTCGAGGCAAGAACCCATTGCTTCAGGTTTGAAGACCCCTTTCCCGGCGCTCGCTTACTGCTCCCCGCCCAGTCGGAGACGAATTTCCTCCGCGATCTCGTGCGCCATCTGCCGAATTTTCTCCTCATTTTCCCCTTCCAGCATGATCCGCGCCAGAGGCTCGGTCCCGGAGTAACGGACCAGAATCCTCCCCCGCCCCCCAAGCTCCTTCTCTACCCCGGCGATCTTTTGGCGCACGGTCGGCATCCGCCAGATATCTTTCTTCTCCTTCACCCCAACGTTAAGGAGGACCTGAGGGAGCTTGGTCATCGCCTTTCTCAGCTCCGTAAGCCGCCGCCCTTTCTCCACCATGATCGCGAGGAGCTGCAAGCCCGTGAGGCAGCCATCCCCGGTGGTATTGTGATCGAGAAAGATGACGTGGCCGGATTGCTCTCCGCCCAGGTTGAATCCGCCGCGCATCATCTCCTCGACTACATAGCGGTCCCCTACCGCCGTGCGGAGCACCTTGATCTTGTTGCCCTTAAGCGCCAGATCGAGCCCGAGGTTGCTCATGACAGTCGCCACCACGGTATCTCGTTTGAGCAAGCCCTTCTCCTGCATCTCTTTGGCGCAGATGGCCAGGATGTAATCCCCGTCCACCACCTCACCCTGCTCATCGACAAAGAGCGCCCGGTCACCGTCGCCGTCCAGTGCGATGGCGAGGTCCGCATGGTGCTCGAGCAGCGCCTTCCTCGCCGCTTCGGGATGGAGCGAGCCACACTCCCGGTTGATGTTTTCTCCGTCCGGTCGAACTCCGATCGGAATCACCTCGGCCCCCAGCTCCGACAGGACCTCGGGGGCCACCCGGTACGCGGCGCCGTGGGCGCAGTCCACAACGATTCTTAAACCCTCGAGCGATAGGTCGCGAGGAAAAGTGTTCTTGAGGAAAACGACATATCTCCCCACCGCGTCGGAGATCCGAAAGGCCTTGCCGATCTCGGCCGCCGTCGGCCGGTGCAGATCGGATTCCCCGTTAGAGATCATATCCTCCATCCGGGCTTCGATCTCATCCGGAAGCTTGAACCCTTCACCGGAGAAAAATTTTATCCCGTTGTCCTGAAACGGCTTATGGGAAGCGGAGATAACCACGCCGGCATCGGCCCTCATGCTTCGGGTCAAGTAGGCCACACCCGGAGTCGGAAGCGGTCCGACCAGCAAGACGTCTACCCCCATCGAGCAGATCCCGGAAGCCAGAGCTGTCTCAAGCATGTAACCGGAAAGTCGCGTATCTTTGCCGATGAGAATCTTACGACGGTACCTGGCATGGTTCTGCCGCAACCTCGGAACCAGCGGAGAAAGGCGCTTCCTGCGCGACCCGCTGATTTGCGGGGCCGGCTCGCGCAGCACACAGGCCATGGCCCGTCCCAATTTCAAGGCCATTTCGGAAGTCATGGGCTCCAGATTGGCGACACCCCGGACCCCGTCAGTACCAAAGAGATTTCGCTTGCGGTTTCTCCTCATTCCCGGCGCTCGAGCCATAACTTCTCCCTCCTCCCTCGTCTTACCCGTGCACGCTTCCGTAACGTAGGGCATCAGCAACGCCGATCGCCCGGCGGGCCTCCCGGACATCGTGGATGCGAATCATGTTCGCCCCGGCCAAAACCGCTGCCACCGCGGCTGCCAGGCTCCCTTCCAATCGTTCCTCCGGCCCGACTCCGAGAATCTTCCCAATGAAGGTCTTGCGCGATGGACCAACCAGAATCGGTCGCCCCAGCGAAGCAAGCGCCGGGAGGCCGCGCAGCAGCGCGAGGTTATGCTCCAGCTCCTTGCCAAAGCCGATCCCGGGGTCGACCAGGACCTGCTCCAGCCCCACTCCTGACCCCAGAGCAAACTCTATGCGCTCTTGGAGAAACCCCTTCACTTCCTCCACGACGTCGCGGTAATAAGGTCTCTCCTGCATGGTCCGCGGAGTCCCCTGCATATGCATCAACACTACCGGCGCCTTCGCCGCCGCAATCACCCGTACCATCTCGGGATCAAACCTCAAGGCGCTGATATCATTGACGACATCCACCCCTTCTTCGAGAGCAACTCGCGCCACGCGAGCCTTATAGGTGTCGATCGAAAGCGGGACAGAAAGAGCCCGCCGCAGACCCCGGATGACTGGCACAACCCGCTCCAGCTCTTCTTCCGCAGAGACCGGCCGGGCCCCTGGCCGGCTCGATTCTCCTCCGATATCGATGATGTCTGCCCCTTCTTCAGCGAGCTTGACACCGCGGGCGATCGCGTTCTCCGGATCGAGGTATCTTCCCCCGTCAGAGAAGGAATCAGGGGTCACATTCAGAACACCCACAAGGGCGGTCCGCCTCTCGAAGTCGATGTCGCCGTGACGCGTAATGAGCGCGGAACCTTTAGAGGATAACTTTCCCTGCATGGAATCGAAAAACCTCAACACCAACGTTCTCCGTGAGGACCCTGCCCCCACTTCCTACGAGTGACGCGTGAGTTGAGGGAATGAACTAGGAGGGCTGCCAAATCCTTCGGAGGGTCAGTTCAGGCATGCGCCGTAATTGGTGTAGGGACAAGCGGGTCCCCACCGTTACCGCCGTACTCCCGCACCAAGGCGTCAATCTCCGAGCCGTCCAAGACTTCCTTCTCAAGCAGTTTCTGGGCGATCTTGTGTAATAACTCGAGATTGTCGCTCAAGAGATTCTTGGCCCGCTGATAGCACCCCACAATGACGCGCCTGACCTCGGCATCGATCTCAACGGCCGTACTCTCCGAGTAATCCTGTTGCTGGGTGAAGTCTCTGCCCAGAAAAATCTGCTCCTCTTTTTTGCCGAAGGTCATCGGCCCGAGTTTTTCGCTCATCCCCCATTCGCAAACCATCCGGTGGGCGAGCTCGGTAGCTTTCTCAATGTCGTTGCCCGCGCCCGTGGTCATGTGATGGAGCACCAACTCCTCCGCCACACGCCCTCCGAAGAGAATCGTCAGGTTGTTCAGCAGATACTCCTTCGGGTAAGTATGCTTCTCGTCGATCGGAAGCTGTTGGGTCAACCCGAGCGCCATGCCTCGCGGGATAATCGTCACCTTGTGAACCGGGTCCGTACCTGGCAGCAGCTTCGCCACCAGCGCGTGCCCGGCTTCATGATAAGCGGTGTTGCGTTTCTCTTCGTCGCTGATGATCATGCTCTTCCGCTCCGAGCCCATCAGGACCTTGTCCTTGGCCACCTCGAAGTCGCCCATATCCACTTTGTCTTTGTTGTTCCGGGCCGCGAGAAGCGCCGCCTCGTTGACGAGATTTTCCACGTCCGCGCCAGTAAAGCCGGGGGTTCCCCTGGCCAAAACGCTGACGTCGACATCCGAGGCCAGCGGCACTCTGCGGATATGCACCCTCAGGATCCCCTCTCTCCCCTTGACATCGGGCCGTGGCACGACGACCCTGCGGTCGAACCTTCCTGGACGCAGCAG
>JACPSF010000407.1 GCA_016193385.1 Deltaproteobacteria bacterium | reverse complement strand
CGCCTTTTCGGCCATCATCCGAGAACGCGCCGGCGGGGTTCTGGTACTTTCAACCCCCCTATTCATTGCTGGGGCAAGGCGGCTCGCGGAACTCACGATAAAGCACAAAGTGCCGACGATGTTTGGGCCGGCAGAACACGTGGAGGCCGGGGGCCTCATGAGCTACTCGCCGGACCGTGCAGATCTATGGCGCCGCGGCGCCATCTACGTGGACAAGATCCTGAAAGGTGCCAAGCCAGCCGACCTTCCAGTGCAGCAGCCCACGAAGTTTGAGTTTGTGATCAACTTGAAGACGGCCAAGCAGATCGGCCTGACCATCCCGCCGAACGTCTTAGCTAGAGCAGATAAAGTTATCAGATGACTGTGGAATCTAAAATCGAAGAGGTAGGCCTAGCGGCCGAGGACGATATCAATGCCTGTGAGAATTAACTCCAACTGGCGCTTGGACAGTTTCCCGACTTCTTCGGTAAGTAGCTCACGATCGAGAGTTATGATCTGGGAAGCGTTCGCGACGGAGTCCTTGGCAAGACCTGTGGCTCGGGCCGGAAGAAGCACGTTGCCGGGAGCTTCCGTCCATCGAAGGTTGCTGGTCAATGGGACGCAGACGACGGTTCTAACCCGGCTCCGGTTCAAAGCATCGCCTTGGACCACGACCACCGGCCTTCGAAAACCGGGACCGGAGCCCGTTGGATCTGGCAGACTTGCCCAATACACATGGCCTTGGGCGACTACCATTCGACGCCTTCAAGTGTGCGTCTTGCCGCCGCCGAAATGGCTGGATCGGGTCGGGTGTCTATGCTCTCGCAGACCCGATTCATCGCCTCGGTTACGGCCTCGGGATCATGGCGCGCCAGATACTCGGCCACGGCTTCTGCGTATAGCTGGCTCCTTGATTTCTTGCGGCGGCGGGACAGCCGCTCCGCTTCGGCGTATAACTTGTCGGGAATGGATATGGCGGTTTTCATACCAAAAGTATAACCCTGGAAATCTCCAATTTGCAAGCGGCGCTGATGAGAGCGGATAGGGCGATCAAATGAAGGAAGGCAGTAGGCAAGCGGCAACAGACAATAGTAAGAGGAGAAAGTTCATGAGAAGAAAAATCGTCATCTGTCTACTGACTACTGCTCTGCTATCTACTGTTCCGTTCGCCGAGGCGCAGCAGGCGAAGAAAGTCCCGCGGATAGGACTTCTATCGCCATTCTCTCCTTCCGCTACCGCGCGCTGGCACGAGGCGTTCCGGAAAGGGCTGCGCGACCTCGGATGGGTTGAGGGAAAGAACATCAGCATCGAGTACCGATACGCAGAGGGTAGAAATGATCGCCTCCCTGACCTCGCAGCCGATCTCGTCCGTCTCAAAGTTGACGTCATCGTCGCTGCCGTTAATACCGATGCCGTAGCTGCCAAAAAGGCTACCAGCATAATCCCTATCATTATGGCGTCTGCGGGTGACCCTGTCGCGCTTGGGCTTGTTGAGAGCCTGGCGCGGCCCGGCGGCAACATCACGGGGTTGTCCCAAATAGCCCCGGAGCTGGCTGGAAAACGGCTCGAGCTGCTCAAGGAAATTGTCCCCAAGCTCTCCCGCGTGGCCGTGATCTGGAATCCACAGGGCACAACCTCCCCACTCAGTTGGAAAGAAATCCAACTCCCAGCACGGGAGCTGGGAGTCCAGCTTCATTCGCTGGAGGCACGGAGCTCAAACGATTTCGACAAAGCGTTCGAAGATGCAACCAGGGCGCGCGCTGGCGCCGTTGCCATCATGCCAGACCCGTTGTTTGCCGGAAATCTGAAACGGATCGCGGAGCTCGCGGCGAAGAACCGCCTGCCGTCGATATTTCACTTGGAAGAATTCGTGGACTCTGGCGGTCTTGTGACCTATGGGGTAGACCGTCCCGATCAGTTTCGGCGCGCCGCTCACTTCGTCGATAAAATCCTGAAGGGCGCCAAGCCTGCGGACCTGCCCGTGGAGCAGCCGACGAAATTCGAATTAGTCATCAACCTCAAGGCGGCGAAGCAGATCGGCCTGAAGATTCCCCCGAATGTCTTAGCTAGAGCCGATAAGGTAATCCGATGAGGGGGCAATCCAAAACCGAAAATCTAAAATCGTCAGGCCGGAGGACAGGGTGATAAAAGAACCCTTGGTGTTTTGGCGCTATTGACACCATGGAGCCACTATGACAAGCTGGCTCGCGGAGGTGAGTTGACATGGCACGACCAATGGGATCTTCGACAAAACGGCCACGAGTCAGTATCGATGTCCAGCCCGAATTGCGCCGCCGTCTGCGGCTAGCAGCGGCAAAGCGCGACCTCACGGTTAGACAGTATGTGTTGGAGGCGATTGAGGAGCAGCTTCAGGAGGATCTCGGCGATGAGAGAGAGGGAATGTTGGCCCTGACTGCAAAGGCAGATCCTGTGCTGGAGGAGCTTTGGGACAACAGCAAAGACGCGGCATATGACCGTTTATAATCGTGGGGATGTGGTCTTAGTCGGTTTCGTGTTCTCAGACGAGTCAGGGAAGAAGCTCCGCCCGGCTGTCGTGATCAGCTCTGCCCCTTACAATCGAGCGCGACGGGAAGTTATCGTCGCGGCCATCACGAGCAACATCAGACGACGTCTCTTTGGTGACTATTTGATGGGTAGCTGGAAGGATGCCGGATTGCTCTTTCCCTCTGTGGTGACCGGAATATTCAGGACGATTAAGCGGACGATGATCGAGCGGAAGCTCGGCACTATGCCGAAGCCCGAAATGGTAGCGATTGATGGAGAACTCCGCCACTCTCTTGGCTTATAGCTGCCTCGTTTCAACCAAACAGAGCGCCGGCGGGCCATCTCATTTCCAGGAGATACTCAAAGAGCCCCCAGATGAGAAGGAAGGTGGCCGCGGCCATGAGCAGGGAAACCGGCCACTTCTCCCGGCCTTCGACCAAGGCGTAGAGAAACGCCAGGAGCGGAAGCGCCAGGACGATTCCCAAAAGCCAAATGGCCATGGCCCCACCGATAAACCAGGCAAAGAAGACCAAGGTGCGACGCATTTCCGTCCTTTTGTCTAATCGAACCGTGAGGACTTCATCCATGTCAAGGCCCCCATCTTTTTCTCCCCGACGACGCCCCTCCCAGTCCGTTGCGTCGCGATAAAGCTGAACCAACGCCAGGAGAAGGCCCGGGATGGCCGCGACGTAGACAGGCATGAGCTTCGCGATGTAGGGCCACTCCCAACCCACCCAGGTCGCCACCGCAAAGACAGTTACGACAAAAAACGTAAAATGAGCCGTCATCTCAAGCTCTCGCCATCGCTCCGTTAAGAAGAGACTACGCCTACCGCGTCTCCTTAAGCCTTCCGCGCAGCGTAAGAGCAAAAGAGACCGTAGCTAGAATCAGGAGCACGATCACGCCGGGCCGCGTAAGCCAGCTAAAGCCATAGCTTGCCATCGACCTGTAGAGATACTTCTCCATCAGGTCCCCCAAGACAAGCCCGAGAATCATCGCAGGTCTGGGATAACCAAAGCGTCTCATGAAGTATCCAAGGATGCCAAAGCAGACCACCACCAAAAGGTCGACCGGG
>JACPSF010000406.1 GCA_016193385.1 Deltaproteobacteria bacterium | reverse complement strand
TATGCTTTTTCTCCTTTCCTACCAGTCCGGCAGCGAGCCGCGCCCAGTGCCACGGTCCTGCATTCGATCGAGCTGATCTGCAAGCGTCTCGCCCTCGTTGCTCGGCGCGTCGGTGCCCCAGTCCGGCTGAACATAGGAGCCATAGGCCTCTATATCCATCGAGCCCGCGCCCTCGAACGCGCAATGAACGGCTCCTGCGCAAGCGTTGCTGAAATCGTCATGCTCCCCGCCAGGATGATCTATCTTGCCGCCGCGCCAGACCAAGCCGAGCAATTGGGATTCCATCTTCGGCTCATCCAGGAGAACAACGGTGCCGCTGTTTAGCTTCGGCTCCATCACCTCGTACAACTGACTTTTCGTCAACTCGGATACGTGGTAGCCGATGTCGTGCCGCTCGAAGTCCTGAATAAAAGTTTCTCCGCCGTACTTATCCCCCGTGACGGAAAAACAGCGGTATGATTTCAGGATCTTCGAGAAACGCTCGCAGGCAAGCCTCGGATCAAACGGCACGGTCGCGCCCTGGTTCATAACGAGGTCCAGGACTGCCCGCGCCTCATCGCCTTCGCCCTCCCGGTGCGCGATCGCCAGACAGGCATCATCCGAGCTGCCGCCCGACATATCCACAAAACCGACATACTCAACTCCGTCCTTTGGCTGTCTGATTTTTATTCCGCGCTCTATCACCTCCATGATCTTCTCTGCCGTGAACGCGGAGCCCTCCGGCAAGCCCGGAAGGTTGAGATGGAGCCGCCTGAACTTGTGCATCGGGAGCCTGCGCTGCTGTTGCTGGAGATAGTGGTCATCTCCCCAGGAGTCTTTCGACGGGTTCGCCCTGTCCTCCGGTAAGGCGTTTTCGTAGTCGGGGTCCGTCGTGTAGTCGGCAGCGTACCAGCTAAAGAGCATGCGCGGGTCCTCGCCCCGCTTGCCTTGGGCGAACATGTCGAAGAGCGGCACCCCCGGCTTGTGATAAATGCTGGCATAGCTCGTGATCCACTGCATGGCATCGGGGCGGCTCGGGTCCAGCGCCATCGCCTCCAATAGGTTCCACGTTCGATACTCGTGAATCTCATCGAATCCCGCGAACAAGTACGTCTTCCCGTGAGTGCCCGCGACGTCTTGCGCCGGTAGGATCTCCAGAAAGCCCTCGCCGTCTTTTCGCTCGATCACCTTCTGCTTGATCTTGACCGCGTCCGATAGAATGGGATTCACCCGGATGAGCTTTTTCGACAAGGCCAGATTATCGCCCGCTTGGGCTTCGTCATTGGCGAGGCAATAGCACTGATTGCCGCCCTCGCTTTTCCAGGCGACAAGGCGATAGAGCGCGGCCAGTATCAGGTCGGCGCTCTTCCAATTCTTTTTGGCCCGGCCCGTCAAAACCAGGTTGTACGTCGGCCTGCCGTCCGGCTCGAAGGTGAAAAGGGCTTCCTGAAAAATCTTCTGGCGATAGTCCTCGATCTGGAGCGCACGCTTGTCAATCCATCGGAGTTGTCTGAAAAACTGCGTGGGGGATATCTGTTTTTGCTGCCGTTGCGTCATCACTCCCTCAAGACTTTAGGGGTCAACTGAACGTGGATCTTTTTTCCGGGCTCGTTCACGTCGCCAGCGTGCTCCCGGATCGCGTCCTCGACGATGCGTTTGACGGAGTCAAGATCCGCGTCGTGCACGGTCAACGTATGCGAAGGTAGCCTGACCCACCTTGAACTTCTCAGCTTCGGCCCTGGCTTCGTTCCTGGCCGTGGCTTTGGTGCCTCCGTGGCACCGTTTGAACGCTTGCCCCTGGCCTTCATCGGCTCCCGCTTTGACCGCGCCCGCTCTGCGCTCTGCCTGATAAGATCGCGTCTGTTCATTTCGCCCATCTCGTAGTCATCCCCCCTGAGTTTTACCGGCCCGACCGCCCGAGACCATCTCGGGCACCGCCAGCGTTACCATAGCGCCGCGTAGCCGAGCCGGTGGGGCTGGCGGACAAGGGAGGTCGCCCGTGACGGCCCCGATACGCGCTCCAGCGCCTTTCCCTCCCATTAAACTGTCTCATGGCACCCTAACCCTTGCTCACGGCGGTATCGTGGCCGTTAGTCTCGTTTGCTCTGGAGTTTTCCAGGGCTCCAGGGCTTAAACGGCCCCTTCTGAGCGCTTCCCTTTGAGCCTGGGTCATTTCGCGCTTGGCCCTCAACTTCAGCACCTTGACCACTGACTTGGGAACCGTGAAAACCGCGTGCCGCCCCTCATCCTCGCTCGGCATGTAACCGAGCTTGCGGAGCTTGCGATAAACGATCTCTGAGGCCGTCCAGACAGACGCCATCGGTTCGGCCTCGTTGAAGTTGATGACCGTCTCTCGCTCGTGTCTCGGACCCTTCCCGATCATGCCGCCTCGGGTCCCGGCTCCGCCTCGGCCTGCACCTCTTCGCCTTGATCCTGGCCGTTGCCCTCAGCCCCCCGCCCGCCGCCGTCCTCACGGTTCGGCTGCGTCTCTGCAATCTTCTTTGCCGCTTCAATTTGCTGCGCCAAAATGGCGGCGTAGTTCGTCTGCCTGTAAACTTCCGATGGCTTCTCAACTTCGCTGGAGGCACCACTCTTAATCAGGAGCCAGTTCAGCCGTCGAAATGCGTGTCGGACGCCCGTGGTGCCGAACCCCCGCTCAACGCCAAGGTTATGACTTCGCCCCTTCAACTCTTCGAGCTTACCTTGATGCTGGCCGAGAAACTTGGACAAGGCCTCCATGTGGCCGTCGATTTGCTCAGCCTCTTTCTGAGCTTCCTCGGCCAGGGCAAGAATCGCTTGCCACTCCTCCTCTCGGAGCGCCGTTTTCCATTCGTGCTCTAGCTGCTCGAACATCGCCCGGCCTTCGACGATCGCGCCTTCAAGATCCTCCAGCGCAAGCTCGGCTTCACGCTGCGCCGTGTGGGCCTTCGTCAGCCGCTCTTTGGCCCTCGGGTTTTTCTCGCTGTGAGCAGCGTAGGCGCTCTTCTTTCGCTCACGCTTGGCCGTCTCCAGTGCCTTGACGTGCTCTTGCTTCTCAGCTTCCAAGGCCCGGACCTTCCCGCGTAGTCCCTGCATCTCAGTGTCGATTTGCTGACTGGTTCGCTTCTTGTCCATCGCTACCTCCATGTCTCGCGCCACAAAAAAAGGGAGGCCAGGCGCAAGCCTGAAACCTCCCTTCAAACTACCGTTGATCTTACTACCCCGTAATGACAAACGCAATGAATTTTCTTCAACTCCCGCTCCCTGCAACTGCTACAACTCCCCAACCAGACCGCCTTGGCTATTGCCGCCACAGCGGGCGCGGCTGCCTCTTCACCCGATCCAACCCGACCGCCGTCAATAACTCCTGGAGCCTCGCCGACAACCGCATCCGAAGCTCAACCGCGCCGTCCACTTTGCCCCCACGCTTGACGATCTTCACGCGGGATAGGTGCAGGTCCAATGGTTGCAATAAAACCGCCTCCAAGGTAGCTATTTCGCGCACTAGAATACGCTTCTGCGGGCTCAAAGAGGGTTTCAAAGCCTTGGATATCTCCTCTATCCGGGCCTCAACGGCCTTGTAAGTCCGGGTACGCCTATCCCATCGGCCTGCTTTCATGGCCCCGACCCGGCCATATGTCCCATGCCGGACGCTGTTTTGATTGCCTGGAGGCCCGCTACGGCCCTTGAGTCCTGCCATGCTCTAAGCCCCTGTCACCCGCCTATCAGTCAAGTGCCCATCTCCGTTTTCGCTTTCAATCTCATGGACTTGCGGATGAGCCTTTTTTTCTGTTGCCATGCCGTTGCCAAATCGCCCCCCTTTTCGTTTCGGCCTTTGGCCCTCCGGCCCGCCATGGGTGCGTTGCGTGAGCCATTTCTCGACTTCCTCAGCTCTGAACCTGATCACTCGCTTCCTCTTGCCCGCTCTTAGAACGATATGCGGCAGGTCTCCGGCTGCGCACATTCTTGAGATAGTCGCCTGGCTGAGCTGCAACAGATCCCCGAGCTGTTTTTGCGTCAGCAAGTTCATTTCTTCATGCTGTCTTCGCGCACGCCCAACACACCCGGAACGTCTCGCCCTGGCTGTTCGTGAAGTCCGACCACTCCCCGCCGCAGTTCCAGCAGACTTGATGCTGAAGCATTTTTTCGAGAAGCGCCCTGGCTTCAGCCCTGTCCGCGTCGGTCAACGGTGCCTTGTCGGCTCTTCTGACTTGCGGCCTGTCGTCTTCCGCCCACCGGACTTCAAACTTCATGCGATGAACTCCCAACCCTCATCGGATTCTCTTCCCGTCGCATCGCCTTTCGGATTCTCTTCCGTGCTCTTCCCGTTCTCTTCCCGTTTCTCTGGGAAGAGAATTCCGTCAATACCCGCAAGGCTTTTTTCCTGTTTTTCTGATTCTCTTCCCGAATCCTCTCCCCCTAATACCCCCTTTCCTGGAATAGAATCCTCAAGAGTGGCCACAAGGGAGTAATGGAAGGGAGAGCCCTTGCGGCCTTTTCCGGTGCGGTCCACGTGCCCTTGGCGGAACAATTTCCGCAGCGCCTTGGACACTATGAAGGCGCGTAGGTTGACGTTCTCGCGGATCATCTTCTCCAGTACGTCACCCCCCTCGGCGCGTAGGAACTCAATAATAAGCGGCTCGGCTTCTTCTATCTCCGCTTCTTCCATCGTGCCCTGGACTTCGAGGCGCCCAGTCGCTCGATTAAATCCGATCGCAGTCTCGGGGAAGTTTTTCCCGCCCCACTGGTCGCTGCTCAGGATTCGTCGGTCGCTATTCGGAAGCCTTTTCTCAAAAAAATACGTGTAGCAGAGCCCCCGAATCGCCGTACTCCCGATCACTGCGTCAAGATCGTCGGCGCTGTTTTTGCCCGCGTGGTGTAGCATCATGACGTGGCACCGGCCCTCTCGGGCAGCATCAAGCACCGGCTCCATTTTGTTGGTAACTTCGGCGTAGTCATTCAGATCCTTCAGCCGAAGCATTTTTTGAAACGTGTCGATCACTACAAGCCTTGTGGCTTTCTGCTTGACCGTGAACAGCAGCCAATCGATTGCGTCGCGCGGTGCCGATCCCGCGTGCAAAAAAACCGGGTCGGATTCGCGCAACCCTAGGCTTACGAACACGTCCGCGATCTCGGGAAGCGGGCCGTCGAGAAAGAGATAGCCGACCGGGGATTGCTGCGTCATGCGTCCAAGAAAAATTTCGCCACGGGCAACCGAGAGGCACAAATCAGCCGCCAGCGTCGATTTCCCCACCTTGGGCTTTGCAACGAGCACCGAGCATCCGCCGACGGGCAAACAATTTTCAAGAATCCAACGGGTCGGATCCTTCGGAGCTTGCAAGATATCTTTGGCGCTCAACAACTCCGGCCAAAATTCCGGCTCCTTGGCTCCGTTGTCTCCCGCCTGATACTTCGCGTAGGCGCGTTTCGCCTTGTCCAGCGCAATCTTCTCAGAAAAAGGCGGCTCGCAGTTCCGGGCCGCTTCGAGGATTAGTTGCTCGGCCATCTCCTGCGGCACGTCTGCATTTCTGAGCTTGCACGCGAGCTTGAACACGGTTTCGTCGCGGCGGCCCATCTCTACGCCGTGCAACGCCTCTGCCGTGTTGAACCGCGTCCGGTAGGTCTGGTCCGGGGGCTCTGTGATTAACTTGTGCAGCTCGATGGGGAGCTTCGGAAGCTCATCGGTGAGCGGCATTTCCCACTCATACTGCCGACCGTTTGGATGGATCGAGGGAGGCGCGACCACATAACCGCCATCACCACGAACATCCAGGCCGGGAAAAACTCCCGCCCTGTTTTGGATTGCAACGCCCGGATGCTGAAAGAACAACTGCCAGCCTCTTCCGGTACGCGTTCTGGGTACGGTGTGGAGGTCATAATCGGCTACGAGTGTCTTCAGTTTTTCTTTGGCGGCTTCGGTGTCAACGTCGATCACCATCATGCCCGACACCGCTCCGGTGACGATGCCGATGTTTGCGGCTGGCCATTTAGTCCACCAGCTCTTGATTTCTTCGCGAGCTGCCTTGCGTGTTTGAAACTCTTCCCAGCCAATCAGCGGCTTCTTGCCCCGAGGCTCGATGGGAATAACAGAGAAGCCCCGCGCGTTGTACGCCAGGGCTGAGTCCCGAGACTTCATCGTTGCTCGTCCAGGCCTGGTCGCCCCTCAGCGATCAACTTCCCCAAAGCTCGAATCTCCTCTACGTCAACCCTGGTGGTCTTTGGCCCCAATTTGTAGTAGGGCCAGCGGCCCGCCCTTAGGTTGCGACGCACCGTCTCCGTGCTCACGCCGAGTTCTTTTGCCGCTTGACTGATATTGGAAAGCATCCCTGCAACTCCTTTTGCTTGTTGCGTGTTGTCGTCTATTTTGATAACATTCAGCAACGAGTCAAAAATGAGCTGAACTTAGTGAATTTTTCGGGGCTTTTAAGTGGGTGATAAATTCGATAAATTGCCAATTACGGCGGAGTACGAGCGATACAACATCGCACGCTATCAGGCCCACAGCGTGAGCATCTGTTACGTGTCCTCGGCGCGGGCAGTAGCCGCACGCTACACGACCTGCGACGAAGATAAGCTTCTCAAAGCGTACAGAACCGGTAGCCTTCACGCCATCGATTCGAGTACCTACTATGATTATATCGGCAATGGTGACAATCGAGGCAGGGCGGTAAGGCTCGTGTTTAACGTGGACACCATAGCAGCCTGGGCTCGTGACGACGCTGCACTTATCGCCGCCGTACAGCAAGAGAAGGTTGCCAGGATGAACGCGCAGCGGGCAGCGCGTATAAACCAAAGCGCCGCAACTTCATACTCCCCGATAACCGTTCCAAGCTCCGGTTCGATTGGATTTTGAAAAGAGAGATAGGCAAATGAAAACCAACGGCAGACGCGAAAGAGAATTGAACGGTGTCATTGAATTGACCCGCGACGAGATAATCAAGCGTATTGAGAGGGGAGCGCAGCGCCGATTGCAAACATCGGCAAAGGATCTGGTTCGCCAATACCGCGCGGGCAAACTCGAAGATCCGGGAAGTGTAGCTGACCTGCTCGCGTTGGCGAATTTGCTCCCGGACAACGACCCACTTTTTGGCAACGCCGCCGCCTAAAGTTACCGAGCTTCTTGCGAGAGTCCGCCAACTAACTGAACAATGCAAGGCGGGCAACTCCCAGTCGTTTAAGTCTTTCCGCGATCTAGTCTCGCTCCTCTTAGGCTTGACTGTCATGAAAGCCAGGGGAGGAGTGCGGTTGGTTTCGCTGAAGAGCAGGGAAGAGCGATTCGTGTTGGGAGGCTGGAAGGGGTCAGACGATCCAGTGCCGTTGAACGATGGCCGCTATCTGCGGCTTGCGATAACCCTGGAGCTTGCGAACACTCCTGAAGGCCCCCGGCTCAAAGTTTTCGAGTCTTCGTTTCAGTACCAACTGGATCGAGACGGGGAGCATTGGATATTTCGCTACGACTACCTGCGTCACCCGGCGGGCCAGCATCCCCCGGCTCATTTTCAAATACGGGGTAAGCTAATTGAACATTCAGTTTTGCACAGAGGTCAGACTCTTGAACGAATACATTTCCCAACCTCGCGCGTACCCTTGGAAGCTATTATTCGCCTATTGGCTGTGCAATTCGGGGTTAGGTGCAATGAACCGCCGGAAGTGTGGAGCCCGGCGCTCGCTCTCAGCGAGCGGCTTTTCTTTCAGATTGCCCACATTCCTCTTTCTGACCCCGAAGGGTGATTTCGCTTACGTCCCAAAGCTTTTCCATGTTGCCACTGTGTTGCCAATTTTCACCAAAAATGAGCCTCAATCCGCTCCTATCTGCAAAATGTGCGTGAATGTGAAAAGACGAGTTTCGGAAACAAAAACGGCGAGTTATCGCTAACCCGCCGCTCTTGCTAAGTTTTCCGAAAAAGCGTCTAATCAGTTTGAGGGGCTAGTGCCAGAGATGGCGTGGGGGTTCAAATCCCCCTCCTCGCACCATTAAACCATAAACCATCTCCGCCGGTCCGTCTGTGGTTTTCATGCCTACGGCCGAAATGAGAAGAGAAAAAAACTCGCGTCTCCGCGAGAAAATAGTCCCCCGCAAAACGCACGCCAAGATAGGCCGAAGCGGAAACTCCGGCAAACCATTGAGGCAAATTCCCAAGACCGAACAGTCAAGCATACAGAAAATCATAGACTTGCTTCCCGTAGCCATCTTTATCTACCAGGGAGAAAACAATACTCTGGTCAACCCCGCCGCTGAAGCGCTCACGGGTTATACGAAGGAAGAGCTGCTCGACATGAAATTCTGGGAGGTGGTGCACCCCGACTTTCGGCAGCTTATCAGAGACCGAGGGCTCGCCCGCCAGCACGGGGAGAAGGTGCCCCCGAGGTATGAAGTCAAGATTCTTACCAAGAGCGGCGCGGAGCGCTGGTTGGATTTTATCGGCGGGCTGATCAGGTTAGACGGCAAACCCGCAGTGATCGGAACCGTCATCGACGTCACCGAGCGCAAACAGGCGCAAGAGCGGCGGCAACTGGAATTGCAGCGACTGAACGCGTTGCGCGATATCAACCTGGCCATCACCTCTACCCTCGATCTCCGAAGCGTTTTGGAAATGCTGCTGGGGGAAATCGGCCGGCTGCTTCCCGACACGGCCATCACGGTCAGGTTAAAAAACCGCGACAGCGGCGAGTTCGAGTACGTAGCCTGTCACAATATCAATGAAGCGGAATGGAGGTCAGGCACGGGCCAGAGGGGAGGCCAGCTCTCCGAAAGAGTCCTTAAGACGAGAGCCCCGCTGGCCATCCGGAATATCCATATCGACCCCAGAGGACGAGGCTCGAAGTTCTTTCGCGAGCGGGGGTTTATTTCTTACCTCGGAGTCCCGCTGACCGTAAAAGGCGAGTCTCTCGGCATCGTTTCCTTTTTCACTAAAGAAGAGCGTGATTTTACCGACACGGAGATCGACTTCCTCACTACCCTGGCAGGGCAAGCGGCCATGGCCATTCACAACTCCCAGCTCCATGAGCAAACCAAAAAGCAGTCCATCGCGCTGGAGAAAGCCAACGAGTTGAAGGACGAATTTCTCGGCTTTGTCTCCCACGAGCTGAGAACCCCTCTCAACGCGCTCGTCGGTTATACCGGAATGATCCAGGATGAAATGTTCGGCGCGATCAACTCCGAGCAGAAAAGGATCCTGGCAAAGGTTATCGACCATGCGCGGAACGTCCTCAATATGGTCACCGGTCTGTTGGAAGCAGCCCGAATAGAGGCTGGCCCGGCTAAAATAGAACCCCGGGACGTTTCTTTAAACCTTGTGCTCGACGAGCTTAAATCCACCAACGACACCCCTTTAGACAAAGAGCTCACTCTCGACTGGAATTACTCCGAAGCCTTACCGGTGATCAAGACCGATCGGGAGAAGCTCAGGCATATCCTGCAGAACCTCGTGGACAATGCCATCAAATTTACCGAGACCGGAAAGATCACCATCTCTGCCCGCTCCCTTCCCGGCAGCGACGCCGTGGAATTTAAAGTGAGCGACACGGGGATCGGCATCCCCCGCGAGTCGGTCCCGGGGATTTTCGAGAGGTTTCGCCAGGGCCCGAACTCTCAGGCCCTGCCTTCCGCCGGCGTAGGATTGGGTCTGCACATCGTCAAAAAATTTACCGAGATGCTGGGCGGGGACGTCACGGTGCAAAGCGAGCCCGGAAAAGGCTCCACCTTTACTGTGACGATACCTTGCTAAGAACAATGGCTAGTTTGGAGTTATACACATCCTGCTTGTTTTTTCCATGCTCGTTGGGCAAATCAAACCTTAGGCACTCGAAACTGAACTGTTACCTTTCCCTGCATTAGCGTCGGCGGAAGAGGTTAAGAAAAATCACCTC
>JACPSF010000405.1 GCA_016193385.1 Deltaproteobacteria bacterium | reverse complement strand
TACCTGTGGATCGTGCCCGCCAATGTAAACGGCGGCTGGTCGATGGAGCTGGCCGGCGCCGGCAACCCGCAGAGGCTTGACGTCACATTCGAGCAACGCTACCAGAAAATCAGCGGCACCGTGGCGCTCGGCCCGGTGCGGGCGGGACTGCGCGAGCCGCGGCTGCGCGGCTTCCAGATCACCTTCAGCTACGTCGACAACAACGGCGTGCGCCGTGATCTCAGCGGGCGGGTTGTCAGCGGCCGCATGGAAGGCTCGTTTCGCGCTGACAACGGCCAGGAAGGCCGCTGGACCGCGACAAAGCGTTAGTTACAAGGAACTCCCCGATCAGAAAGCTGTTCCGCCTACGCGATGAGCTTGGGACTGTCTCCGAGGCAGGGATAGACATTTCCTCCGCGTCGACGTATGGAGGGTCTGCTTTAGTTCGGTGAAGGAAGGGTCAAAAGTAATTCCTCGCTTTTCTGAGTTTCTATCCGGCACCACAGACCAGGCGAAACATGGGTCCATAGGCCGGACCCTCGACCGAGACTCGGCCGCCCGATTGACACTTGGTCACGCCCGGCTAAGCCGGGCGATGAAATGATAGAGACTTGCCGGTTAAGAATTGTCGCTGCTGAGGAGCAGATCGATACCGCTTATCAACTGGCCACTGCTGAAGGGTTTGGTGATATAGTAATCGGTTCCCATCTGGTATCCCGCGAGGATATCGCGATGTTGGTCCTTCGCCGTCACTAAGATAACGGGAATGGAAGAGGTATTGTTCGCGCCTTTGAGCCGGGCCAAAACCTCCAGCCCGTCCATATCCGGCATCATAACGTCGAGAACGATAAGGTCCGGCCTTTTCACCTCCAGCCGCTTGAAAGCTTCCGCGCCACTGTATACACACTCAACCGCGTAGCCATCGACTTCCAGCATCTTTTTCACCACATCTACGAAATCGGTATTGTCGTCGACTACCATGATTGTTTTTTTGCCGTTCTTGACATTTTCCATTTCAATCCCCCCGGTTGGGCTTTTGTCCAACCCTGCCAGTTTTTCCAGCTTACCGGACTGGACCCATTGATGCCGTGTGCTAAAAATATGCCAAAACCCACGAACCGCTATCCGAGTGGTAAAAACTCACAGAGAAACAAGCAATTAAGAAGAGGGAAAAGGAGACGATAGGGGTTGAACTTGGCAAAATGACAAAAAACGCCATTCCTCAAGACCATCTGCCGGCACAGCAAGAGCCAGCCGGAGATAGAATAGCGAATCTACGGCACCGCCGCGAGCCGTTCTCCATGCGGCTCCTTGAGGAACACCCCAAGGCCCACGATCCCTATTAGGACTGCGCCCCCCAGCGCCTGCCACGCCACCGAGTAAGAACCGGTCGCATCGACAAGATAGCCGAACAGCGGAGTGCCGAAGATGGCCCCGATCGAATTGACCGAGATCACGAACCCCATCGCAGCGCCAGTCCGCGCTTTGCCGGCGATCTCGCCGATCAATGCGTAAGAAACTCCCTGATAACCCACCATGCAGATGCCGGCGACAAAGATTAGCGGCGCGATGATAGCGATGCCAGTGCCACCGGGCATGAGGCTTAGGAGCAGGGTGATCACGGCGGACAGCGCCCCGACCAGAATCAGGACGACTTTACGCCGCCCTTTAAACAGCCGATCGCTGACGACACCCCAACCGATCCTGCCGATCATCGCTCCCGCCTGCGTTAAGGCCAAGGCTCGGCTTGCCCAGTAAGCCGAGAGCCCCATCGCTTCTTTGAGATAGAGGGGGAGAAAAGTGATGAGCGACATCTGAGCCACAAGCATCAGAGCGGTCCCGAGGCTTACGTTGAGCAGGCTCCGCACGCTGAGACGGTCGCGAACTTTTTCGGCGACGCGAGGAGAAGCATCGGGATTGTCCCGCTCCTCTCGTGGGTCGCGCCACAAGGCCCAGAACAAAAATCCAAAAAGAAAGTTCATCGCCCCGAAGCCCGCCAGCGCGCCGCGCCACCCCACCCAGAGCACCAACGCAGGCCCAAGTAAGGCCGCAAGCACGCCTCCCGCGGGAACACCCGTCTGCTTGATCCCCATCGCCGTGGTACGCTCATCGCGGTAAAACCACGCCATCACGCCTTTGGTCGACGCTGGGTTGAGGAAGCTGTACCCCAGGCCTGCGAAAAAGAACGAGCCAAAGGCCCAGCCGAAGGAAGGCGCCAACGCAGCGGCAGTCGTGAACAGCCCCAAAACCACGTGGCCGTTCAGCGTAGTCGCGCGAACCCCGAGCCGGTCCGCCAGCCATCCGGCGGCGAAGGAGAGCCCGGCCATACCCGAATAGAAGGCGGAGAAGAAAAGGCCGATCTGGGCGCGAGAGAGATTGAGATCCTGCTGATAGAACGGCGCCAGGGTATTGATGCCGTACTGCCCCACCCCGCCCATGATATGCGAGACGCTGATGAGAGCCAGGATGGTCCAGCGAAACCTGTCGCGATCAGCCATCGAATGGGACCTCGCTCCTCAAGCAATCAGTCAAATACCGTGAGCGAATAGGGCTCGACATCGACAAAGGCTTCGACAACGCTCGGGCCCTTGAGGTTCAACCCCCAATCGATGGCCTCTCGTAGCGCCCGCTCATTCCTGACGGCGCGGCAGGGCACCCCAAAGTAATGCGCCGGGGAGTCTGGCGGGTCACCCAAGTAAACCCCCGAGAGGCCGTACCCTTTGCGCTCCTGTTTGATCTTCATCAGGCTCAACCATCCATCATTCAACACGACGACAGGCACGGCCACTCCGAGCCGCCTGGCCATAGCCAACTCGCCGACCGTCATCTGAAAACAGCCGTCGCCCACGACCGCCACGACGGGCCGGTCGGGATAAACGAGCTTTGCCGCGTACGCCGCGGGCATGCCGTAGCCCATCGAGGACCAACCGTTCGTGGCGAGGCAGGTCCAAGGAGAATCGGTCCGCCATTGGGTCGCGATTTGATGCGTGTGCGCGCCCACATCGTAGACGAGGATCCCTTCCGCGGGAAGTTTGCCCCGCAGGATGTCCAGCGCCCGATGCGGAGCCAGGCCGCGACAAACGGGGCGAAGAGATCGGTCCAGGGCCTCGCGGTGCGCCGCGAGCTCGGCGGGGGACCAGTCATTCGGCCGCGGGGACAAATTATCATTGATGCTTTCGATCGCCCGATCAAGATCACATGCCTTATTAAACAGAAGCGACAGCTCCATCCCGACCTCCGCGGCCTCGGTGCTCACATGGATCACAGCGGTGCGCCCTACCCACTCTTCATAGTTGATTTCAATCGGGTCGTAGCCCACCGCGATGATCAAGTCGGCGTTTCGGATAAGACCCTGCACGTCGGTCCTTCGGGCACGACCGATAACGCCCGCCCAATGGGGATGGCTCTCAGGCAGGAAACCCTTGGCATGAAGGGTCGAGACGAATGGAATCTTTTGGGTCTCGACAAAACGCAAGAGCTTGCGGGCCGACGGACATCGCGTAAAACCAAGGCCGGTTACCAGCAGCGGCCGGCGGGTCCGCTCAAGCGCCGCCGAAATCGCCTGGGCGACCTCGCTTGAGAGATCGGGCAAGCGCGTGGGGCTCGCGCCGGTCGGGGAAAACTCCACTGCGTCGGCCAGGGCGACATCTTCGGGCAGATCGAGATGCACAGGACCCGGAGGCTCAGCACACGCGAGTGCCAGGGCCCGCGTCAACGTTGTCCCCACCCCGCCGGCCTCAAGGGCAAACGTCGCTTTGGTCAGCGGCCTGAAAAGTGCCTGATGGTCGATTCGCATCTGGACGCGCCGGTTGAGCCATGGCGTGGCGACATTGCAGGTGATCGCCAGCAGGGCCGAGCGGTCCAGCCAAGCGGCGCCGACTCCGGTGGCCAGATTGGTTGCTCCCGGACCCAGCGTCGCAACGCAGACGCCCGGGACTCCGGTCAAGCTCCCGACGGTCTGAGCCATGAATCCAGCGGAGGTCTCGCTGGCAGTGAGTATAAAGCGAATCGAGCTGCGACGAAGGGCCTCGATCAGCGGCAAGACAGGACCGCTCGGAATACCGAAGACCCAGCGCACCCCCGCGTCCTCCAGCACGCGGACCAGAAGTTCGACATTTGTCATCGATCGGTTTCAGATCATAGCCACGGGCTCGACTAGGAAAGCCCTGCCGACCTCTCCGGTCGCCATGGGCTCAAATCCTTCCGGCTACTTCCTCGGCACGAGGGTTTCTCTCAGCTTGGCTAACAGGGCAGGTTGGAGCTTGAAAAGGCCTTGGACAGTGCTTTCCGCTTCCTCACCGGAGATAGGGTTCAAATCCAGACTGGCCTTCTTCGCTTCAAAGAGAAACTCCGGGTCCTTCATCGTAGCCGCAAAAGCTTCGCGCAACGTTCGAACTCGCTCCTTAGGAGTGCCGGGCGGCAAAGAATAGAGGCGCGCGATAATCGCCGGATCATTCAGCCCTACCTTGATCAGTTGGCGCGCCTCCTGCGTCTTAGCCAGATCGATGGCGTTGGGGATATCTTGGAGCTCGGGATGCCTCTTGGGAAGAGCCTGGAGAATGACCTTGACATTTCCCGATTCCAATCCTTTGCGCCAGGTCACCTTGATCGATTCCCAAGCCCAGCATCCTCCGTCCACCTCGCCGGAATCCGCCGCCAGGCGAATATCCGCAGTTCCTTTGTAACCCTCCACCAATTGAATGGGGAGATTCAGCGCCGCCTTGAGAATCCTTGGGATGTCGGAGTTCGCGGTTCCAGGCGCGATCCCGCCTATTTTTACCGGCCCTTTGGCAGCGAGCCACTGTTCGATGGTCGTGACGCCGCTCGCCTTGGTGACGGCGCAGACATTACTGTCCCCCGAAGGAGCGCCCAGCCATTCGTATTTTCTGGCATCAAATTCGATCCCCTTCTGTCCTCCCATCGCCTGCTGGAGAATCAAGGAGCCGAACCAGTTGCCGATCGTAAGCCCATCCGGCCTGGCCTGGTTATACATATAGTTGGCCGATATCAGGCTCCCCGCTCCTGGCAGGTTCTCTACAATGGTTGTGGGGTTACCGGGGATGTGTTTGCCGATGTGGCGCGCGATCATCCGCGTGTACGCATCAAAACCACCCCCCGCCGAGAAGCCAACCACGAACCGAACCGTCTTGCCCTTATAAAACGCCTCCTGCGCGGCAGCAGGCACGCTAAAAGACAAAGGAATAAAAAGATAAAAGGCTAAAAGGGCAAAACGCCCGATCCCTTCAACCCTTGAACCCGGTGATATTTTACCCCATGGGTTCCGGACCATCTTATCCATAAACAAAAACCCTCCTTATGCGACCCGCAGCCTGACGACGGCTTCAGATTTTTCTTCTTGAGCACCTCACGTCCCGATCCGGACTAAATCGGCTGCATCCTGGACCGAACGGATAATCGATAGAGCGGTGAGTCGCCCGGTGCGGGGATTCTCGCTCGGAACGTTCTCCACGTGCACAAGCAGGCGGCCGAACTCTCCCTCCGCCTCGACGTCATGGCAGTTGCGCTTGAGACCAGGGACCGCAAGGATGCGGATCCTGGTCCGATCGGGACCGATACCGGCGAGGCTCACCGCCGCCGAGACGTTGACGTTCGCCGGAAAACCCCGGCAAGCTTCACGCGCGCTGCCCGAAAACACCTCGCGCTCTTCGCTCAAACCCTTGAGCGATATACCGCGGTCGACGAGATACGGCGCTCCCTCAAGCCCCTCAGGCGGTTTGCGAGTCGTGATCGTCACGTGTGTGACCTGGCCGACTGAGGCAGACTTGATGCCATCGAGCCCGGCGATCGCCCCCGAAGGCACATAGAGCTTGCAGCCGGTCTCGCGCGCCTTCTGAATGATCTCCGGATGATCGAGAAGCGCCCCGACGCTGATGACCATCAACTCTTTGCGTGCGGCGAAAACCTCCCGCGCCAGTTCCGCAACCACTTCTTGCTCTGCCGCCTCGACGACAAGATCGGAGCGAGCTATGAGCGACGCGCGATCAAGGTAAGGGACAGATTTCCCGAGCGTGGAGAGAAAAGCCCGGGCGCTCGCTTCCGTCCGGCTCGTGACTCCAGCGACGCTCACGGCGAGCTTTCCCGCATCGAAGGCCTTAAGCAGCGCCTTGCCGATAGCTCCGCAGCCGACAATCCCGATCGATTTCACAGGAATGGTCATGAAAACAGGTTTCGCCCTTGCATATTAAAGGCACCAGCCGCCCCCTCCACCGGCGCCCTTTCACTTTCAAGCCTGAGGGGGACGAGACGGAAGGCCACGGACATGCTCGTCAGCGACCGGGGAGCGCGAGCGAGGCTGCGGACGTCCGATTACAAACGGTACGACTCATGGTACAAACCCATCGGCCGCAGCCGAGAGCGCGCTCCCCGAGGGAGCCGGGGACAGGCACCGCTTCGCGGAGCCAGTCCCCTCCGGCCGCGTCCGCCTGAGGCGGATCGGCTCCCGAGGGGCTTTCGAGGGAAACATTAACAGAGCTTTAACCCGCCCCAGCGAGTCTTGTCAACGAGATCGCGTCGCGTCAGGTCTCTCGGGGATACCTATTTTCCTTGTTCTTACCACCCCCCGAGAAGTCCTTCGGGCCAATAGAGGGCGAGCGCCCAGCCCAGCAGCGCGGCCACTCCGACAAGACAGGCCGTGTAGCTCAGTGTGCGAGACAAGGGCATCTTTACCCAGCCGTAGAGAAACAGGAAGGTAAAAAGCGCGGTGGCGATGGCAAAGCCGATAAGCCAGATCAACAAAAAATACAAGACCAGAGACAAAAAATAGCCCAGGGCTTTCCTGGTTTTATTCCTGGCGTCAAGCGCCAGCTCGACAACAGGAGCGCGCAGGTCGAGAACCACCTGGATCAAGGCCATAAAGATGGCGGGAATCGTAGCCGCCACGGGAAAGATAGCGCCCAGATAGGGAAAGGAGCGCGCCTCATAGAGCGCCCCCGTCAAAACAACGAGAATGAAAAGGGTGAACAGGACCGAAGAGGTCTTTCCCAATAGAGGCGGCCCTTCAGTGGACTCCTCATCCGGGGTTTCCTTCCCCTTGCGCCTGCCAACGACGATCCAAACTATGCAGGCCAGGAGCAGGAGACCTAAAACAATAACTCCAGGCCGGAGGAGCCATTCCAGGCCGTAGCGGCTGTAGGATAGCCACAGATACTGCTCGGTCGGCTTGGACAGGACAAAGCCGACCAGAAAGGGCGCGCGCGCCCAACCCATCTGCTTCATGAGCCATCCCAAAAATCCCAACGCCAGCAAGGCAAAGAGATCCCCGAAATGCTGCGAGCTCTGAAAGGCGCCGATGAAGATAGTTACCACAATAGCCGGAGCCATTTTAGCGAAGGGAATCCAGGTAAGCCGGGCCAGCGCGGGGCTCAAGAGGAGGCAGAGCCCCGCGCCAATCGCGTTGGCGAAGGCAAAACTCCAGATGATCGTAAAAATCAGATCGAGATTTTCCTGAACCATGCGCGGTCCCGGCTGGATGCCATAGAAATACAGCGCGCCCAGCAGGATCGCGGCCGGGGCTCCTCCGGGAACACTAAACAGAAGCGTCGGGATGAGATCGCCGGCCTCAACCGAGTTGTTGGCGCTCTCCGGGCCGATCACGCCGCGAATATCCCCTTTGCCAAACCGCTCCCGATCCCGGCTCATGGCGACGACGTGCCCATAGCTCATCCACGATCCTGCCGTGGCGCCGATGCCGGGAAGGATTCCGGCCCAGACACCGATCAGAGAGCCGCGAACCACGATGCCCCAATGGTGGATCACGTCTTTCATCCCCTGGATCCAGCCGCCGCCCAAACCGATCCGCTCGGCGATCTGGCCCCCTTTGGCCAAGAGATCGATGATCTCGGCGATGCCGAACACTCCGAGCGCCACGCCGACCAAGGGAATCCCGTCCAGCAGGTAGAGCTGGTCGAAGCTGTAGCGATAGACAGCCTCGGTAGGCGCGGCGCCGACGCTTCCGAGCAGGAGTCCCAGGCAGGCTGACATCGCCCCTTTGAGGGGCTGGCTCCCGGTAAGAAATCCCGCAAACGCGAGGCCCAACACGCAGAGCATCAGCAGCTCGGGGGAGCCAAAGAGTAGAACCAGAGGGCGCGCAATGGGAAGCGATAGGGTAAGAAAAACCGCGCCGATAAGGCCGCCGATCAACGAGGACAAAAAGGCGGCGCTCAAGGCCCTGCCAGCCTGGCCCTGCTTGGCCAGCGGATGACCATCCAGAATCGTCGCAGCGGCCGCAGCGGAGCCAGGAGTTCCGATGAGCACGGAAGTAATCGTGTCCGAGGTATGGACCACCGCCACTGATCCAACGAGAAGGACCATGGCGCTGTGGACGTCCAGCTTGAAAATGAAAGGGAGGAGAATGGCGACGGAGGCGATGCCGCCTAGGCCGGGCAGGATGCCGATGATCGTGCCGGCGAATACCCCTGCCATAAGCATGCCCAGATGGAGCGGATCTGAGAATCTCTCGAGGGCGATTAGGGCGGCATCCCACATGAAAGCGTTTGCGTTAAGCTGATATGCAAAAACGGTCGCGTTTGCTTCAGTCCAGCTTGACGTGATATTTTTTCCCCATCCACGCCTTGACGAAACGTTGGGTCTCCTGATCGATCTGGAAGGCTTGCTGAATGGTTTTTTCCAGCCGATCTCCACGAAGAAGGGGATAGCCCCCTAAGATTTTATCCGTCTTGGTGAGAAACTCCTTGTCTTTCCCTAGCCGGTCGGAAGCGGCATAAAAAACCCGCAGCACCTCAGCCGGGGCATCCGCCTTTACCCAGAGAATCTTCTGCACGGCAAACGCCGAAGGCATAAAGGTCTTGTAAGCCTCCCAGAATCTGCCGGAGGGTTTTTTCCCCTTGATTTTCTCGTACACTTCGGGAACCGTCGGCAGGTCAGGCACAGCGGGGTCCCGGACGATATTTCCACTGTCGTCGAGCTGGCCAAAGGTCATCAACGGGATGGCTTTACCCTCCTTTATCAGAGGAACCACCGTGGCGTTATAAGCGGGCGTCGTTTGGTAATCGATATTGGTTTCTAGATCAGATTCTTGGCTTTGGCGAGATCTTCCACTCTTTTGACACCCGAGGCCGGGGTGACATAGACCACGCCTCCGACAGGATTCACGAGCAAGGGTTTCCACTGGCGGAAATCGTACTTGGCCGCTTTGTCTCCTAAGAGAACCGGGAAGTAATTTGTCGCCGAGCTTACCAGCACCATGAGTCCATCACTTTTGGCTTTGAGGGCAAACTCCATCATGCCGGGAACGCCCCTTCCGCCACCGATGTTGCGGTAGACAAATCTGGGGTTGCCGGGGATGTTCTTTCCCAGGTAAGGCCCTATGGTGCGGATCCAGATGTCCGATCCGCCCGCAACCGGAAAGGGAATGAAGACCTCGATGCTTTTCCCTTCATAATAGGGAGCTGCACCGAGCGCTTGGGCCGCCAGCGCGAGTGGAAAGACAAAGCCTGCGAGCCATCTCGATAGC
>JACPSF010000156.1 GCA_016193385.1 Deltaproteobacteria bacterium | reverse complement strand
GTTTTTCAGGCGACGTGCCATGAAGATCACTTGCAGACACCTGATTCCTCTTGCCGTCTTTGACAGAAGCTCGTTCTTCTGTGAAAAAATCCGGTGGATCCTCGGGGTGGACCTGACCGAGGAACGCAACGGGCCTTTCAGGCGCTTCCCAGAGAATACGGAGTTCCTGTTGACAGATCGATTCGAGGCCATGATCCGAGCGATCGAGCGCAATCCGGTAAGCGCCGCCCTGGCAACCCCCATTGAGAACCTGATGCGTGAGAGATTTTCGTTCTCGCAGTCGCGTCTTCCTCCCTTCACTGGAGTAAGTCGCTACGAGCTTGCGGAGGGTCGAGATGACTGAGCCGCGCCCCGGGGGCCTCTGGGCGATCACCTGCTACTTCAACCCGGTAGGCTACAGGCGTCGGCTTGAGAACTATCGCCTGTTCCGGCGGTGCCTCACCGTCCCCCTGGTGACCGTGGAGCTTTCCTTCGACGGCAAGTTTCAACTCAGCGAGGAGGATGCGGACATCCTCGTGCAGATACACGGCGGCGATGTCATGTGGCAGAAGGAGCGTCTGCTGAACATCGCGCTGAAGTGGGTCCCCAAGAACTGTGACAAGATCGCGTGGTTGGACTGCGATGTGGTTTTCGGCAGCGATGATTGGGTGGAACGCGCCAGCCAAGCGCTCGGTGAGTTTCCACTGCTGCATCTATTTCACGAGCGTCATGATCCGCCGGCGAATGTAGGGCTCGATCAACTCTGCTCGTGGAATGGTCCCCCGACATGTAGGTCAGCGTTGCACGAGATGGCCACTGGCGGAGCGACGCCCGAAGATCTCCTTCTGGGCAGGTCTCCCCCGCGTTCTACGCGTGGCCTTGCTTGGGCGAGTCGTCGCGAAGTGCTCGAAGGGCACGGCTTCTACGATGCGTGCATTCTGGGAAGTGGCGACAACGCCATGCTGTGTGCGGCTTTTGGCAAGTTCGAGTACTGTATACGACGGCATCTGATGAATGCCCGTAGAGAGGAGCATTATCTCGCATGGGCCCGGCCGTACTTTGGGAGCGTACGCGGGCGTGTCGGCTATATCCCGGGCCGCATCTTTCATCTGTGGCATGGCGAACTGATCGATCGTCAATACGGACAGAGACATCAGAGCCTCGAGGCGTTTGATTTCGATCCCTTCACGGACATTGCTCTGGATTCCAACGGCTGCTGGCGCTGGAGCTCGGACAAGAGAGACCTGCACGCGTTTGTAAGACGTTACTTCGAATCGCGGAATGAAGATGGCATAGCGAGCGAGGATCTGCCGCGGCACCCCCGGCTCTAATCGCGAGTAGCAATAAAGGCCGGTTTGAAATGCATAGCAGAGGCGACTTGCCTGAAAACTTGCAGAGTTTGGACGAGCTAAAGGGTCGGATTGCCACCCTCTCGCCGGCAAAGTGCGCGCTTCTTGGATTGAGACTCAAGAAAAAGGGTTCTGATGCCCCCGCTCAACAAACCATACCACGCAGGGTAACTAGTGATTTAGCCCCTCCTTCGTTTGCCCAGCAGCGACTGTGGTTTTTGGATCAATTGGAGCCGAATAGCCCTCTCTATAACATCACCAGGGCAGTGCGGCTCAAGGGCGTCCTCGATGTGGAGGCACTACAAAGAGCCCTGGATGGCATCGTGGCCCGCCACGAAATCCTACGCACCACCTTTATCTCTGTAGAAGGCAGCCCGGTGCAAACGATTGCTGAAGGCCGGACGGTAGAGCTGGCCATGATCGACCTCAGTACGTGCCCGGAGGCGCAGCGTGAACTCGAGCTGCAACATCTGCTCGTCGCAGAGGTCCGACGTCCCTTTAACCTGTCTCAGGACTTGATCCTGCGCGCCACTGTGGTCCGGTTAGGCGGGAAGGAACATATCCTGCTGTTAGTGATGCACCACATCGCGACTGATGGCTGGTCGATGGGTATTTTCTTTCGAGAGCTCGTCGCTCTGTACACCGCTTTCTCTACCGGTAAGCCCTCGCCACTCTGGGAGCTGCCCATTCAGTATGCGGACTTTGCGGTCTGGCAACGGCAGTGGCTGCGGGGAGAGGAGATCGAGGCTCAGCTTGCCTACTGGAAGCGGCGACTTGCTGGTCTCCCCGTGCTGGAGTTGCCCACTGGCCGTCCCCGGCCAGCCGTCCAAACCTACCGGGGCGCAAAACAATCCCTAATACTCCCCAAGAGCCTGACCGGCGCCCTCGAGGCCGTGAGCCTCCAGGAGCGAGTCACGCTGTTCATGACGCTACTGGCCGCCTTTCAAATCCTGCTGCATCGCTATACGGGGCAAGACGACATCCCGGTAGGCTCGCCCATCGCAGGCCGAAACCGGGCTGAAATTGAGGGCCTAATCGGCTTCTTCATCAACACTTTAGTCCTGCGCACCGACCTCTCCCGCGACCCCACTTTCCGGGAGCTCTTAGCACGGGTGCGGGAAGTGTGCTTGGGGGCCTACGCGCATCAAGATCTCCCCTTCGAGAAGCTGGTAGAAGAACTGCGACCCGAGCGAGACCTGAGCCGCCCGCCGCTCTTCCAGATCATGTTTATCCTGCAGAATACTCCCCTGGAGGCCCTAGAGCTACCGGGCCTGACTGTAAGTCCCCTTAATGTGAGCAGCGACACAGCCAAGTTTGATTTGACCCTCTCGATCGAGCAGGCAGCAGGCTCACTCGCGACATCTTTGGAATACAACACCGATCTTTTTGATGAGGCCACGATCAGCCGGATGTTGGGCCACTTCCAGACTCTGCTGCAAAGCATCGCTGCAAACCCGGAGCAGCGACTTTCGGACTTACCGATACTAACCGACGCCGAAGGACAGCAACTGCTAGTCGAATGGAATGACACCAAGAAAGATTACCCTGAGGATCAGTGCATCCACAAACTCATTGAGGTCCAGGTTGAGCGAACACCTGATGCCGTAGCCGTAGTCTTCGAAGACCAACGGCTAACCTACC
>JACPSF010000359.1 GCA_016193385.1 Deltaproteobacteria bacterium | reverse complement strand
CATTAAAAAAATAGGTCACATGCGCGTACTTCTCGGTTTCCGCAATGCGGAGCTGTCGGATTCCTTGCCGGCTTGCGACTTCGCCGAGAATATTCGAGAGGTCCCGCGGCGGAAAAGCTACCGGAAGATGGAAGGTCTTGTCGTATTCCGTCATCGTCGCGAACGCAGACAAAGCGACGCGTCGCTTGCGGGGGAACTCCTGAAACCCCTCTTCGGTGAAGGCCCGCGTCAACTGGCGCGCCCGATCCGCCCGGAAGTTAAAGAAGATCGCTGCATCTCCATCACGGACGATGGCTTCGGGAAAGTTTCCTTGGACCACCGTGGGCAGAACGAACTCGTCGGTGACCTCATCCCGGTAACTTTTGCGAATCGCCCCTAACGGGGAGGTGGCCTGGACTCCAACGCCTTCAGTCAACGCCAGATAGGCCTTCTCGGTTCTCTCCCACCTCCGATCCCGGTCCATAGCGTAGTACCGACCGCTGAGCGTGGCGATCCGCACCGCCGGAAGGGCCTGGATCTCTTCCTCGAGCCGGAGCACAAACTGTTCCGCGCTGGTCGGGGCCGTGTCCCGGCCATCCAAGAACAAGTGAAGAAATATGGGCTCGATCTTTTCCCTGCACCCGAGCTCGATGAGGGCTTCAAGGTGGCGCTGATGGCTGTGCACGCCGCCGTTCCCCAGAAGACCCATGAGATGAAGCCTTCCGCCGGCTCTTTTGGCCGCCCGCAGAGCATCGAGAAAGACCTGATTGGATGGAAAGCTGCCATCGTCGATAGCGCGATGGATCAGCGTGAGATCTTGATAGACGACGCGCCCGGAGCCAAGGTGCATGTGACCGACTTCAGAGTTTCCCATCTGCCCCTCGGGGAGGCCCACATCCAGGCCCGAAATCGAAATCGTGGTAGAGGGGTAGCGCTCCGCCAACGCATCCATATGCGGAGTCGCCGCCTTAAAAATCGCGTTTCCTTCCTTGCGGGGATTCACTCCCCAGCCGTCCAGAACTATCAGAACCAGCGCTCGTTGGTCGCGCAACGGGCTTTCTCCTTTCCTCTGGAAATGAGGGGCGCAGTTGCGATCCGGCAAACTACCGCCATGGAGCCGAGTTACCGACTAAGAAACCTGCTCGTCCCTAAGACGAAACTGGGTGACGAGCGTGGCATAGGGTTCGGGCAGCTCCACTCGGGGCGCGTCGGCCCATAGTCCTTCCAGATCATAAAACTCTCTGAGCGGCTGATAGAAGATATGAACGATAACATCGGTGAAATCCATCAGGACCCATTGGCCACGGGTCATGCCCTCGATGGATAAGGGGAATAGCCCCGTTTCAGCCCGCTTCTCCTCGATACCCTGAGCGATGCTCTGCACTTGCCGGTCGGATCGACCGGAGCAAATGATGAAGTAGTCAGCGATCGAGGTAATCTCGCGCACCTCCATCAACACGAGATCATAGGCTTTCTTCTCCAGCGCAAGACAGCTGAGAAGAATGGCTTTTTCCCTGGCGTCAAGCCCCACCAAGCTCTTTACTGTCCTCCCCGGCGCTGTTGATACAGGCCTCTTCGCTTGATGTAGGCCGCGACTTCCAAGGGCACCAGATAGCGGATCGATTTTTTTCCCCGCAAAAGTCGTCGAATCCCAGAGGCTGAAATGCCGATGTCCGTAATCCTGATAAAATAAAGGTAAGTGCCGCTCTCGTGTCGGTAAACTTTTCTTTCTCGATCATAACAAAACTGCCTACGCACCGCAACCGGCATGCCGTCGAGCGACATCGGCTCGGCGCAGCCGGCCCTAGAGGTCACAACGAGATGGCAGAGCGGAAAAATGTCCCGAAAGTCCTTCCAGGAGCCGATCTCGCGAAACGCATCCAGGCCAAGAATAAAGTAGAGTGTGTCTTTCGGCGACCGCCTGTGGGTAAAGTGTCTCAGCGTATCGATGGAGTAGGATTTACCGGGGCGCGACATCTCTACGGTCGAGAGGGCGAAGCCGGGATTCTTAGCGATCGCCTGGCGCACCATTTCGAGGCGATGGCGCGCGGCGGCGGCAGGTCGCGCTATACGGTGGGGAGGAATGGCGGCCGGGATAAACAGAACCCGGTCCAGGCGGAAGGTCTCGCGCACCTCCTCGGCGCTGCGCAGATGGCCCCAATGGATGGGATCGAAGGTGCCGCCGAACAGGCCGATCTTCATTCCCTGATCTGCCCGTCCCCGAAGACGATAAACTTCGTGGTCGTGAGCTCCTCCAACCCCATGGGGCCGAAGGCATGGATCTTGCTCGTGCTGATGCCGATCTCCGCTCCCAGACCTAACTCCCCCCCGTCGTTGAAGCGCGTCGAAGCATTGACCAGGACCGTCGAGGAATTGACCCGATCCAGAAACTCTCTGGCGCGCGCGTAGTTGGAGGTCACGATGCTCTCGGTGTGCTGCGAGCCGTAGCGCTCGATGTGATCAATGGCGCCGTCCATATCTTTGACCACTCGCACCGAGAGAATAAGGTCCAGGTACTCCGTGCTCCAATCGGTCTCGCTGGCAGGCTTGATCCCGGAGACCAGAGCGCGGGTTTTTTCACAGCCGCGGATCTCCACGCCGGCCGCCTGGAGCTGGGCGATCATGCCAGGCAGAAAGTTGGCGGCGATCGCTTCGTGGACAAGCAACGTCTCCATGGCATTGCAGACCGAAGGGCGCTGGACTTTGGCGTTCATGCAGATCCGCTCCGCCATTTCCAGAGATGCCTCGCTATCGACGTAGACGTGGCAGACTCCCTTGTAATGCTTGATCACCGGAACGCGCGAATGGGCAGCCACCGCCCGAATCAGTTCTTCTCCCCCGCGCGGGATGACGAGGTCGATGGTGTCCTCCAGCTGGAGCAATTCATAAACCATCGCCCGATCCTTGGATTCCACGACCTGAACGGCCTGCTCGGGCACGCGCGTCTCGGCGCAGGCTCGCTGCAGGATCGCGCCGATCGCCCGGTTTGAGAAATGGGCCTCACTGCCCCCGCGCAGGATGACCGCGTTACCGGATTTAACGCACAGCGCCGCCGCGTCGGCGGTCACGTTCGGACGGGCCTCGTAGATGATCGCGATGACCCCGAGCGGAATGCGCATCTTCCCCACCTGCAAACCGTTGGGACGCCGCCACATTTTGACGATCTCCCCTACCGGATCGGGAAGGGCGGCGATCTCCCTGAGCCCTTTCCCCATGGCCTGGATGCGAGCCGGATTCAGGGCGATCCGGTCGAGCAGGGCGCTGGAGAGCCCCGCCGCCCTGGCCAAATCCAGGTCTTTCCGATTTTCGCCCAAAATCGCCTCCCGTTCCCCTTCCAGCCGCTCGGCCATTCGAAGCAAGGCCAGGTTCTTTTCCTCGGACGAGAGCTTGGCAAGCCGACGGGAGGCCTCCTTGGCTCTCTTCCCTAACTCGACGGCTTCATTTCTAAGCGACATCACTTGCTCCCGGGCAAGAGGCATCAGTCACAAGGCAATAGTTCGCTGTCCCGCCTCCGACAACCTGTTGTCTGTTGCGTATTACCTTGTGCCTTCCGCCCATTGCCTATTGCCTATTGCCTTTCTCGAGCAGCACCAGATTGTCTCTATGGATGATTTCGTCATAGAGCTTATAACCCAGAACCTGTTCGATCTTGCTTGTATGCAATCCTTTAATCTGATTCAACTCCTGCGAGCTGTAGTTGACTAGCCCGCGGGCAAACTCCCGCCGTTGAAGATCGAGACACCGAAGGCACTCCCCCACGCCAAAGGAGCCGTGAACCTCCTTCAAACCCGAAGGGAGGAGGCTTTTGCCTCTGAGAACCAGGGCCTCATAGGCACCCTGGTCAACCACGATCTCTCCCGCCGGTTTCAAGTTATAGGCGATCCAGTGCTTACGGCGCGCCAGCCGGTTCTCCTCCGGGATCACCATCGTCCCCGTCTCCTGACGAAGGTCAAAGAGCCGCGGCAGAATATTCGCGACCAGCCCGTTGGCAATCAGGGTGGGGACCCCCGCGGCGGCGGCCTTTTCCGCCGCGCTGACCTTCGAAGAAATGCCGCCCGTTCCCAAAGGGCTCTGACTTTCCCCTTTGAGCCTATGCTTGGCTGCCTTGATGTCCGAAATCAGCGGAATCAGGCGCGCGCCCTCGTGAACGCGAGGGTCGAGATCGAAAATGCCCTCCACGTCGCTCAACATGATCAACAGGTCCGCCTCCAGGAGCGCGGCCACGAGCGCGGAAAGATGATCGTTGTCCCCAAACTTCATTTCCTCGACAGCCACCGTGTCGTTCTCGTTCACAATCGGGATGATGGAGGATTCCAGCAGGGTCATGAGCGTGTGCTTGGCATTGAGATAGCGTCGCCGATTGGCCAGATCCTCGTGGGTGAGAAGCACCTGAGCCACGTTCTTGTGAAAGCGTGAAAAGCATGTTTCGTAGAGCGCCATGAGCTTGATTTGCCCCACCGCCGCCAGGGCCTGCTTTTGCGGAATCGTCTTGGGCCTCTCCTTGATTCCGAGCCGCGTCATCCCCGCGGCGACGGCGCCGGAGCTCACCACCACGATCTCCTTGCGTTGGTCATGGAGGGCCGCAAGATCCCCCACGAGCCCTTTGATCCTGCCCTCCTCGATGCCGTTTTGAGACGAGAGGATCTGGCTTCCAATCTTGATGACTACGCGGCGGGCGCGGCTTAAAAAACGCTTTTTATACTCCAGCTGTGACACGGTTTTCTTCCTTAGCCGCTTTCGCCCGTTCCAAATGGATGCCTATCAACCGTCTAAGTTCCTGCAAACCTTCACCGGTCGCTGCGGAAATCGCGCAAAAAGCATAGCAGGCGCGGGCAGCGCATCGCTCCAATCGCGGCACGTTGGCGCGGGCCTCGGGGAGGTCGATCTTGTTGGCCACGACGATCTGAGGCTTCGCGACCAGGGCCGGATCAAAGAGTTCCAGCTCCCGATTGACCACCACCCAATCGGCCGGAGGGTCTTCCGCCCCAACCGTGGAGGCATCCAGCAGATGAATCAAAAGGCTGGTTCGGCTGACGTGCTTCAAAAACTTGTGACCCAGACCCTCTCCTCGATGCGCCCCCGCGATCAGCCCCGGGATATCCGCAACGACGAAGCTTTTCCCCTCGCCGTAGCTCACGACGCCCAAGTTAGGAACCAGGGTGGTGAACGGGTAATCGGCGATTTTGGGGCGCGCCGCTGAAATGGCCGCAATCAAAGTCGACTTTCCGGCATTGGGAAGCCCAATGATCCCCACATCGGCCAACAGCCTGAGCTCGACGTCCAATTCCTTTTCCTCTCCCGGAAGGCCGGGCTGGGCCCGGCGGGGGCTTCGATTTGTGGAGGTGGCAAAGTGGGCATTCCCCTTACCTCCCTTTCCTCCCCTGGCCACCACGACCCTATCCCCCGCAGCCTCCAGATCGGCCAAGAGATCGCCGGTACGGCTGTCCCGAATCACGGTCCCGACCGGTACGGCGATCACCTTATCGTCTCCTCTCTTACCGTACTGGTCTTTACCCCTGCCATGCTCACCCCTGCCGGCGCCGTAGAGTTTTTGATAACGGAGATCGAGCAAGGTCGTGAGCTGGCCATCCGCAAGAGCTACCACATCGCCGCCATCACCGCCGTCTCCCCCGTTCGGGCCCCCCCGAGGCACGAACTTCTCTCGGCGAAAACTTACGCAGCCCCTCCCCCCCGAACCGCCCTTAACCTTGATTCTTACCTCATCGATAAACTTCATAAGCAGGCCAAACCAATATCCACTTTCTCCAGGCAAAAAAAAAGCCCCTGACGGGGCTTTCTTCGTCTGAGAAGGGTCTCAGAGGGGGATCACACTGATCCGTTTCCTTTCCCTGTCGAGCCGCTCAAAACGAACCACACCGTCTATTCTGGCGAACAGGGTGTAGTCCCGACCCATCCCGACGTTTCGTCCCGGGTGGAAGCGGGTTCCGAGCTGGCGGACAATGATATTGCCAGCCCGCACGAGTTCTCCGCCAAAGACCTTCACGCCACGCCTCTGTCCCTGACTGTCTCTGCCGTTGCGGGAACTCCCTCCCGCTTTCTTATGAGCCATAACAATCGCCCCCCGTTATCCCTGGATCTCCACGATCTTCAGCGTCGTTAGCTGTTGGCGGTGCCCACGCTTACGGCTGTAGCTTTTGCGCCGCTTCTTTTTAAAGACGATAACCTTCTTCGCCTTGCCCTGATCCAGAATCTCGGCGGTGACTCTTGCCTCCGGTAATGAAGGCGTCCCTATCTTAACCTCACCATTCCCGCCGACAAAGAGAACCTGGTCGAAGGTGACTTTGTCCCCTACCTGCCCTGCGAGCTTCTCCACCGTGACGATGTCCCCTTGGGCTACCCGAAATTGCTTGCCGCCAGTTCTAATCACCGCATACATTGCCCGTTTTTAAACCAGATTCGCCCCTCAAAGTCAACCAATATCCCTTTTTCTCACCATGACGGTCTCTACCTGGCCTCCGGATTGGCCGAACATGCCGACGCCATAATCACGACTGACCCGCACCTGCTGAGCGTCACGGAACTGAAGGCCATCGCTCCGAGCCAATACCGGCAAAAAGGGAATGGAAAACTCCCCCTCCTAGTGGAACAGGCACGTTCAACCCGATTCGGCATCTCATGGCCAAAAATGGCCGAAAATGGTCCAATCTGTCCTCCTCTCTAAATTGGGGCCTTATAACCGCTGAATAAATCGACAGAAACTTATGGCACCGAGATTGCTGGACTTCCTGCCGCGACTTGAGGAGCTGCTTGATTACAGGATCTCATTTGCTGGTTCGCTGTGGCATTGTCCTGGCGGCAGGCGACGGGATACGCCTTCGGCCTCTTATCCAGCGTCTGCGGGGTGATCACCTCCCTAAACAGTATGTCAACCTCATCGGAACCCGATCTCTCCTCCAGATTACCCAAGCGCGCGCCGAGCGGTTGATACCCCCAGAGCGCGTCTTCACAGTCGTCAGCCGAGATCATCTGGGACATCCTGAGGTCAAACGTCAGCTTTCCGATCTTCCACCGACAACCGTCGTCATCAAGCAGCCCATGAATAGAGACACTGGCCCCGGAATCCTGTTGCCTCTGATGTATATTTACAAGCGCTACCCGCGGTCTATAGTCGTGGTTTTCCCCTCGGACCACTTCATCGGCGAAGAGGAAACGTTCATGAATCATGTGCGCCTGGCCTGCCAGGCGGTAGAGCACCAGCCTTCACGTCTGGTTTTATTGGGAATGCGGCCGGATGGGCCGGAGACGGAGTACGGGTATATCCAACTCGGTCAGAAGGGAGACCCTTCTTTCGGGCTCTATGAAGTCGCTCAATTTGTTGAGAAGCCGGAGATGCATCATGCTCGGGAGCTAATACAGCGCGGAGCTCTCTGGAACACGATGGTGATGGCTTTTGAGGTCAAGTCCATCCTGGAGCTGGTATGTCAGGCTAAGCCGGCGCTCCATCGAAGCTTTGGAGCAATCCTAGAAATAATCGGCACACCTGAAGAGACCAGAGCCCTCGAAGAGGCATACCAAGGGATGACATCGGTAAATTTTTCTCGTGGAATACTTCAGCAAATCGCCCGCTCGCAACCCTCCCGTCTCGCGGTTCTCCCAGTCAGCGACGTCACATGGAGTGACCTTGGATCGGAGCGCCGGATTCTGGATCTCCTTCGAACAGGCGCCGCTCTTGCACGACTGCCTGCGGCCAAGGAAACCAACAGAACTTTACCGCAAGCGATTATCCCGCCTGGCATAATCAAATAAGGACTTAAATAATCGGAACCTAGTTTTAAGCCATGCCAGCGCGAACCTAAGATTCCCCCCACGACCCCGTGCCGACCTACCACGCTTTGCGCAGGTTCTCCAAGCCTTTGAGATAATCCGCTTCCTCCAGATTGCTTTCCACCCCGTATTCTGCCAGTACGGTTATCATCCGGCCTACGGGCAGGCCTGCGAGTTCCGCTGCTTTCCCCAGCGAAACCTCGCCTTTCTTGTATCTCTCTATAGCCAGCATGACGCGGCCTTTGTATACGACCTCCCGGACGGCTTTAGAGAGGTCCTCTTTTCCTTCCTTGGCCAATTTATGCAGGAAGGCGTAGTCTTCTTCATCCATCCGTATGCTTACGGTTTTCGGCATATCTATTTCACCTCCAGTTTTGATATCGCGTCTTCGACAATCCCCCTTTTGTACCTTCCGTATCTCGCAAGGGCAGCCAGCTTGAGATGTGCCTCATCCTTGCTCACAATCCCTTTCTCATAGAGCTGAATCAGGATGTCGATGGCAGTCGTAAAGGGGATTTTCAGCAGCTTGCACGTTTGTATCGCCCTTCCGTCGTCTGTGGCAAAGAGTTTAGCCTTGGCGGATAAAGCCAGAGCGATACCCTGTGCCTCACCAAGGCCCAGGAGGAAATCCTCGCCGATCTTGGTGTAAACCCTCTTGTCTTTTAGCAGGTTGCTGAAAAAGCCTCCGTTCACCCGTCGACACGCTCAGGGCGAACGGAGCAAGTGTTGAAAACATTGACGAATTTCCGTTCATGCTGAGGCTCTCGAAGCATGAAAATCACTTTTTCCGCAGCCTGTTAGGCTCCGAACCGAAATCCTCCTGTCTTGGACGGCCTTCCGAATGATCAGGCTGTCCATGGAATCCTTTTCTTGGCAAGATTCCCTCTCCACTTCTCGCGGGATAACAACCCTCTGGTTGACCGCAACGAGAAACTCGTCCAGAATCCCTACCTTTGCCAGCAGGATCAGCGTTGAGGAATTAAAGACAATCATTATGACAATGTATGACGAGCGTAATTATATAAAGGTTTCGCCTGACCAGCAAGGCAGAGGCTTGAAGGGGAGGCGCCTGACCGACCAGCCTGCTGCAAAGACCGCAGACACGCGGCAGTACTGACTTAGGCTTGGATTGGCAATCTCCCGAGCCACGAGCGAGTCTCGTATCCGCGTTCCCGAATATTGTCTGGTGATCAATCAGTGCGTCAGCTTCTATAGCCGCGGGGAGACCTGTCTGCGTGTTCTCACAGACTTTCTATGACGCTTGTCAAGTCCTCAAGTCCTCAGTCGATTTATTTTCACGCCGCCTGGCGCATCCTCTGTCGTGTGATGTTCGCCAGGTGGTAGTTTTCGTCGTACGGTTTATGGTCTCTCCACATCACGAAAATAATCTTCAACCACTTCGTCCCCAGAGCCCGAAGCGCCTGAGGATGGCTGTGCCCTTTAGCCCGTTGATCCCGATAGTATCGGTTCGCCCACTCACTGCGGTTGAGCGCGGCAAAGGCAAACAAGTACGCCGCGTGGCGCAGATGCTTGTTACAGGCAAAGCGAAACTGTACGACATGGCTTTTGCCACTGGATCGGGTCACCGGGACTACTCCCGCCTCGGCCTGAAGGTGTTGGAAGGACTCCCATCGACCCTGGGCATCTCCCAGCTCCGCCCAGATCGTTGGCACCAGGGTGCCGCTCTTTCCTCCCGGCAGCGTGTGGGTAAGCTCAGCGGCCGGGGTAGAGGCGAAAAAACGCTCGACCCTCTCAGTGTAGGTCTTAACCGCGGTGATCGAGGGCTTAAGCTGGTCGAGCAGCACCTCGACCAACTGCGCCTTGGCTCTGACCACGTGTTGGGGAACCACCAGTTGAGGCTTGTTAAGCTTCTCCCACAGCTCATCACAGCGCGCCTTGCCGAGATGATGCTGCTGTTGGGCGAAGCGATTCCACTTTGTACGGCTAAGCTGGCTGAGGGCCGCCGGGGTCGGATACGCTCTGAGAAAATCCTGGGCTATCTTAGTTCCCAGGTCGCCAAAGACCTCCAAGGGCCGAGGATAGTACTCTTTGAGGGTTATCTTGAGCTGATTAAGAAGCCGAGTGTTGTGGCGCACAAGTCTGTGCTGATCCCGGGTGAGCAGCTTAAGTTCCTGGGCCTGCTCGGAATTGGGTCGAAGGGGTCTCAAGTGAACATGATCGGTTCTGAGAAATTCCGACAGCACCCGGGCATCAAACGGATCGCTCTTCGATTGACTCATGCGATAGCGGTCTCTCACCCGATCCAGGGCCTTGGGATTAACAGGATAGACCACCACTCCATGATCCAAAAGAAAATCCACGATGCGCCCGTGCGGCTTCTCAATGGCCGCCCAAAGCTCGATCCCCGTAGCCCGACTCTCATCGAGCCAGCGTCCCAACTGCGCCATCTCTTCAGGGATCTCTTGCACCTTCTTCTCGGTTATCTTTCCTCCCTCCTCATCCCCCACGTACAGCTGGTGCTCCCGGTCCGCCCAATCCACTCCCACGTAGTATCGCTTCATTTTCTACTTCTCCTTTATCGTGTACTTCCAATTCCAATAGCGCTGAACGGAATGTTCGCCTTATATCGGTCCTCCTGGGGACAACTTTCTATTGAACCTCTCGCTCCGTTCTCTCGCTGGTCGGGACAGTCTGTGCGAGATCCTCCAGGGGATCAGGCAGGTATGGTCCTCAGTCCAGCAAGCTCCTGAAATCGGTGTTACGCTAAGATGGTCTCCTCTATGAAAATCTGCAACCGAGTTAATATAAGGCAGGTAGACGGCGCTCCGAGGTCATGCCGTGGGCTACGTGAAACGACCCCCCTTTAAATTCGACCGAACATCCGAAAAGTACAATGTTCCCTTTTTCCCTCTCGTTACCGGGCAAGAAGCCTTGGGCTTGCCCCGCAAGAGAAAAAGAGTGTAAATGGACCGAGGGAGGTGATAGCAATGAGTAGTCGTTACGAGGTTGGAGGCGTGCTTGAAGATAGTCGCGTGATACGCCTGAATGAGCCTCTTCCCTGTAAGGAAGGGCCGGTAAAGGTTGTTATTGAGACGCTCCAGCCGGAGCAGGCTCAATTACTGGAACGGAACCGCGTGGCCTTGGAGGCTCTGGATCGCCTTTTAGCAGAGCCCGATGATCTAACTTCGGAGAAGTGGATGGAATTGGAAAAAATCATCGACGAGCATCCGCTAAGGATTCGAAAAGGCTCGGCGTCCTAGAATGCCGTATCTCTTAGACACGAACGTTGTAACGCAGCTCCTGAAACGTAATCCACACATAGTGGAAAGGTACCGAGACGCCCTAGAGCGAGGGGAACAAGTCTATCTTAGTGCTGTTGTTTACTACGAGGTCAAGCGGGGGCTTCTGCATGTCGGGGCCAGTAAACAGCTTCACCAGTTAGATGAGGACTTCAGGAATGTTCTCCAGTGGGCGCCGGTATCGGATGCTGCATGGGATCGAGCGGCTTCTTTGTGGGCAGAATGCCGTCGGCAAGGAAAACCCCATGATGATGACGGGGATCTTCTCATCGCAGCCCAAGCACATCTA
Organism: Deltaproteobacteria bacterium; assembly: GCA_016193385.1. The sequence goes on along the minus strand of JACPSF010000359.1, from coordinate 5,455 downwards.
TTAGGGACAGTCGTGGTGACGCGGAATACCAGGGATTTCATGGACTTTCAGATAAACGTGGAAAACTGGGAGAACTGAAGACTTGCCGTCTTGCCGGTACAGCCGGCTTCAGTGTCGCGCCGTCCTCGCATTCTCACCTCTTCGATACGGCCCTTCGGGCCTACTCAGGACAGGCGGTGGATCTCCAGGAAGCCATGAGGAAGCCTGCCCTGTGGAGTGACAGGGAAAGGGGTCAAGTCTTTTGTTGCGAGTTGATGTTTTTTGTTAGAACACCTCACCATGTCCTGCCGCCTATGAAATACAGTTTGCCGGACTGGCCTACATGTGATGACCCTGGACTATCAACAAAAGATTTGACCCCTTCTTTCTTGCTTTGAAGAAAACCCACTTAGATGTCACTCAGCCATAACCGTGCAGGTCTGCCGGTCGCCAACCCCCGGGGACGGGATTCCCAGGAGTGCGAACACCTGCGAGCACCAGCAAGTTAGCCTCACAGGGGTGGACATTTCCTCGGCGCTGAGGTAGGAGGGCTCCTAATTTTTCGGTTCCGTATATTTCCGGATCGTGTTCTTTAGCTCCGCCGGCGCCTGCATAAGCCTCTTTACAAGCTTCTCTCCTTCCGGCGCGATTTGATATCTAGGGGCGGACTGGGTAACTTTCTTGAAGTCTTGGACAAATTCGGGGTCCTTGACCATAGCAGCAAAACCTTAGAAGGCAAAAAGCGTAAGCAAGATGGCGGTGACCATTGGACAATAACTGAAAAAGCATTTCCGCTTCATTGTCCCCTCCTTCAATGATAGGAACTTGCTTTGGAATCCTAAGGGCCTCCCCCGCAGGCTATGGGTTTTTTTAGCAAACCGTCAGGCCGATGGATTTCTTACCGTTCTCACGTCTACCGCCGCCACCCCCGCTCCTTCCGGCCGGACGATCAGGGGGTTGACCTCCAGATCGGAGAGCACAGAACGGTAGGCGACAAACAGATCGGAGAGACCCGTCATCGCGTGAACGAGAGCCGCGATGTCCCGACGCGGCTGCCCGCGGTAGGCCTCCAAAAGCGGATAGCCCTGCAATTCGCGCAGCATCTGCGAGGCCTCGTCCTGTTCTATAGGCAAGAGCCGGATCGAGATGTCTTTCAGCACCTCGACAAAGACGCCGCCGAGTCCCACCATGATGAACGGGCCGTATTGCGGATCGGTGCGCGCCCCCAGGATCACCTCCGTGCCCTGCACCATCTCCTGAATCAACAGGCGGCCGCCGTCGGGGGACTGTGAGAGCATGCGCTTTCCCTGAGCCTCCACCTCCTCCGGACTCCGAAGCCCCAGTTGAACCGCGCCGGCCTCGGTTTTGTGCACGATCTCAGCCGCGAGCAGTTTAAGCGCGACTGGAAAACCAATCTCCCTCGCCCTGGCGGCGGCCTCGGCGGCGCTGGAGGCCACGGTTTGACGCGGGAGGGTCAGTCCATGGCGTTGGAGCAAGCGCTCAAACGCCGGCCCCTCCAGCTCCTCGGCCTTCCCCGCGGCCGGGGCCAAGGGCGCAATCCGTCGCTGTCTCCGCGTGCCGTAAAACCCCAGCCCCTTGAGCGCGCTTAACGTCGCTTTGATCCCCTGCAAAAACGGGATCCTTGCGCTTTCCTGAAATGCGCGGCTCTCTTCCGTGAGGCTGTAAGTGGCACGGGCAAAGGCCACGATCGGTTTATCCGTCTTCTGCGCGAGCGTGGCAAAAAGCCCTGGATCTCTTTTTTCCCCTATTCGTGGCAGCTCGCCGTGAATGCCCAAAAGATCGACGTTCGGGTCCTCGGCATGGAGGCGGACGATTTCCAGAAATCCTTTTTCATCGCCGAAGCCGGCGACCCCGCACTCCAAAGGATTCTCCACGACGAGCTCGGCAGGGATCAGCGGCCTTACCGCCTTCTGGATAGGATCGGTCAACCGCGCCAGCTCGATCCCTATCTCTTCGATATGGTCCAGCATCAGCCCCTTCATCCCACCCGAGTTGACCACCAGGGCCGCCCGCTGACCTTTGGGAAACCTTCCGGGAAGAAAGGCCAGGATGGTCTCGGTGAGATCCTCGAGCGTGGGACAGCGAACCAGCCCGAGACGGTGACAGACCGCATTAAAGACCACGTCAGAGCCGGCTAGAGCGCCGGTGTGGGAGATGGCCTGCCGCTTGGCTCGCTCCGACCGGCCGATCTTCACGACCAGGACAGGCTTATTGCGCGCCAGCGCTTGAGCCGCTACGGCCATAAATTCGTTGGGCCTGCGGATGCCCTCGATCATGAGCGCTATGATCCGCGTCTCTGGGTCGTCGACCAGAAAGGAGAGATAGTCGACCAGATCCAGGTCAACCTCGTTGCCACTGGAAACGGCGTAGCTAAAGCTGATCCCGCGCTCTCCCGCACCCTTCATCCAGTTGCCCAGGGAGCCCCCGCTCTGAAAAACGAGTCCCACGGGTCCCGAACGCAGCAGAGGCAAAGCCGTTGGAAAGCACAAAAGACCTGAACTCACCGAGTTGGTTCCCATGCAGTTCGGCCCGCAGCAAACCAGTCCGGTTCGGCGGCAAAGCTCACGCAGGGCCCTGGCCCGCTCTTGACCCTGGGCATCCTCACCCTCACCGAAACCCGCGCTGTAGATCGTTGCCGCTCTGGAGCCGAGCCGAGCGCCTTCCTCGAGCGTCCGGAGCACGACCTGGGTAGGAACGAGGAGCAGCAGGTGCTCCGCAGGCTCGGGAAGGGCGGCGAGGTTGGGATAGCAACGCTCGTCCCAGATCTCCTGGTAGTTCGGATTCACCAGGTAGACCTTGCCCTGAAACCCGCTGTTTTTGAGGTTCTGAAAGATGAGCGTAGGCCAGCGCCCTTTGGGAGAGGCTCCGACTATGGCGACCGAACGGGCCTGGAGCAGGTGTTCCACAGGGCGCCGCGTCATTATTTGACTCTGCACAGTCATACCGACATACCTCCACTACTGAGAACAGGATTCGACAAATTCGCTCCGCGTCCCGGCCGGGGACGCCAAAATAGGGCTAATGATACAGGTGCCAGGAGTCCGGCGACAAGACCACCGTGGCGTTCTCCCCCACGCAGAAGCATGGAGCGCCCGGTTGCTTAACCCGCAGGGACACCCCACTAACCTCCACCTCGAAGAACGTGGCATCCCCCACATAGTTGATATTGACAATCTTTCCCTGAACGGTCGGACAGTTGTGATGGGATTGACGCGATAGACTCAAATGCTCGGGCCGAATGGCCAGCATGACCTCGCTTCCCTGCTGGCAGTTCTGCGGCAGCGAGCAGCGCAACTTTCCTAGAGGCGACTCTGCCTCCTCCGAACCGACAATCTTGCTGTGAATGAAATTCATCTCACCCACGAACTCGGCGACGAACCGGCTGGCCGGGCGCGCGTAAATTTCCTGCGGCGGCGCATCCTGGAGGATCTTGCCCTCGCTCATCACGCAGATCCGGTCCCCGAGACTCAGCGCCTCCGACTGATCATGAGTGACGTAGAGCGTTGTGACCCCGACCGACTTGGTGATCTTCTTCAGCTCAAAGCGCATCTGGTCCCGCAGCCGGGCGTCCAAATTGCTGAGCGGCTCATCCATCAGGAGCACCTTGGGGCGGGTGACAATAGCCCGGGCAAGCGCGACCCGCTGCTGCTGCCCGCCACTCAGATCGGTTACCGGGCGGTCCTCAAGCTTTTCCAGGCGGACTAACTGAAGCGCCTCCAAAGCGCGTTCTCTGACCTGACTTTTCGGGATACGATGCCGCCCTTCGGTCAACGGAAGCACGATAGGTGCCCTCCTCCACCGAGTCGACCACCTGCCCGGCGATTTCGATACTCCCTTGATCCGGCCGCTCGAGCCCGGCCACGCATCGCAGGGTGGTAGTTTTTCCGCAGCCACTGGGGCCGAGGAGGACGACAAATTGTCCCTCGGCCACTTCCAAATCAAGCCCTCGAACGGCCAAAACCGGACCGCGGTTGGAGTGAAATATCTTTTCCAGATTTCGTATTCGAATCACTTCGTGTTCCTTCCTGATCGTTTTATTGCTTCATTTCCTCCCCTAGCCGGAGGCTATCCCGCTGCGCCGCCCGAAGCGCCAGAACAACGCGAGCAGGGGCGAAAAGAGCGCGATCATGATGATCGTAAGCATGGAGGCTTCCGTCATCCCTGCGGCGTTCCAGTAACTCCACACAATAGCGGGAAGAGTGATACTGTTTTGGCTGGTAAGAAAAACCGCCACGGTGACCTCCCGGTAGACCAGCAGAGCCGTCCAGATCCACACGGAGAGGATGGTCGGTCGGATCAAAGGGAGCACGACCCGCCACGCCGTACGAGCGGTCGACAGACCCGCGACGAGCGCCGCCTCTTCGAGCTCCCGATGAACCTGGAGCAGGGAGCCGTTCATCGCCCGCGTCGCGAATGCCAGACGGACAACGGCGTAGACGATGCCGATCAACCAGATAGTATCATACAGCGGCAGGAAGTCCTTCAGGACAAACAGCGCCGCCATGAGAGCGCCAACCGCGAATAGGATTTCTGGAAGGGTGTGGGGCAGAAAGGCGCCGAATTCGAGGGCGTAGCGCGCCCGACTGCGCGAGCGAACCACGAGCCAGGATATACAGAACGAGAAGAAGAGGACCACGACCGGAACCACCAGCATCAAGCTAGCGGTGTTGCGCAGCCCGCGCAATACCAGTTCCCAATTGATTCTATAAAAGTTTGCCATCGATAACTGCCCGAGCATGTCGAGCGAGGGAGGAGCCACATAGGGAGAAAAGGCCACAAAAGCGATCATCGCTATCGGCAGGAGTTTGGCGATGAAGGCATAGCCGCCAATCAGGCACCAACTCGGGATGGCCCACGGCCCGAGATCGACTGGCTTGGGCCGATACCCCTTGCCGGTAATGACCTGATAGCGATTGCCGCTGCGCAGCACCCGCCCGTAGAAATAGGTCAACGCCAGCGCCACGAAAATCATGGCGGCGCCCACCGCAGCGGTGATCCCATACCGCGGGACGTACTCCTGCGGAAAAGTCTGGACGTACATGTAGGTGCTGAAGAGGTACACGCGGTTGCCAAGTCCGAGAACGGCGGGGATGTCGAAAGTCGCCATGCCGATGGTGAAAATGTAAATCGCCGCGGCCACCACGCCGGGGGTCGCTAGAGGAAGCGTGACGCGGCGGAACGTAGCGGCGAATCCCAAACCGGCAATCCGCGCTGCGTCCTCAAGCAAAGGGTTCATCGTGCGGAACATCTGCACGGTCAAGATGAAAGCTAGCGGGGCAAGGTTCAGACCCTGCACGAAACCCATGCCGATGGGCGACCCGATATTGATCGGCCCCCGTTCCAGGCCGAACAGGTTGATCAGCCAGTGGTTTAAAAAACCGATGCGCGGATGGGCTACGAACGTCCACCCCATGGCCACGAAAATGCCCGGGATCAGCAGGCCGACCGTCATAAT
>JACPSF010000388.1 GCA_016193385.1 Deltaproteobacteria bacterium | reverse complement strand
TAGACCTAATAGTTATGTGCTCGGAACGTAACGAGGTGTCAGTGGAAACTATGGTTGATAGGGAGTTATTGCTCGAGTTCTTTCTCGCGTTCTCGCGATTCGAGTATGCGTTAAAAGCTAGTGGCTACTTCAAGCGCCATCAATCAGTCCCGCCGCGATGGCCAAATGCCGAACCTGACTGGGACCGTTTCGCGGTGTCCTTGCGGGCCTCGTTCAACCCAAATGCAACGGATGACCTCAGGCGGGCATGTGAATATCTGTTCGACTCCCCGCCGAATCAGCAAATTATTCTCCATGACGCTGTTGCATGGGAGACACCCGTTCGTCCATGCAACGAGACAGATATAGAATTTCTCCTTCGAATGGTTCGATGTGTGCGAAACAACCTGTTTCATGGCGGTAAATACAATATCGAGGTGCATGAAGACGTGCAACGTACAGAGCGCCTTCTTCGAAGCTCTTTGACCATACTTGCCGCATGCCTTGGTCTCGCTCCTGCACAAAATATGGCATACCGCGAGGCCAACCTCTGATATAGAGTTTGCGAGAAAGTTCATGAAAACGCACATAACAAACCGATCAACGCGGACGCCTTACCCGCTGGCTGCGCCAGCGGCCGGCGCCGCTTATCGGTAGCGTTATGCATCGCACTAAGGACATCGAGCATGGATCCGACAGTCGTTGAGGCGGTGAAAACTGTTCTGCTCGAAGCGACGAAGATTCTTGGCCCTGCCATAGTTGCCGCGCTTGTGACGTACAAGGCAACAAGGGCACATCTCGAACTCAAAATTAGAGAACTCGAACAAACCCATGCGTACGGGGCTCGGGAGCATTGGTTCAAGTACTACAAAGACCGTCAAGATCAACTGGCGAAGGATCATGAACGCCTGAATGAAGGTCTTGGGCGTATCATGGGGATGGCGAGTGGATACGTCGAAGGAAACCAGGAGACTCAGAGTCATCTGGTTTCTACACTTGCAGAGACGGTCTTAACATTTTCGAAACTCACGGCGTCAGAGATTGAGGCAACGGCTTGTGACATGGAAGAGAACGGACTGTCGGACAGCCCCGATCGAAAGAAACTCATTTCGTACCTCGAGCCGCTCTGCCACATTGATCAGAGCGCCACATTTGAGTCACTGAAGCGGAATCTTTTTCTTATCCTCGAAGTGCACCAGTTCCTTCAGCGCTGCAACGACACGCTTCTTAGGCAGCAGATGCGAAGAACGTTCAGCAGGTACGTCGATGCATAACCTCCCGGTCAACACGGACGTGGTGGAAGTGGGCTTAACCGGCTTGCGGCAGGCGCCTGCAACTCTTCGAAAGGGGCACACGTTCAGCCGCTAAAGACGGAACATGGCTAGTGCGCGAACAATTCGACGTCAGGGTCCGGACTCTTGATTCTTACAACGGCCCACGATAGAGGCGGGGTCAATGGCACGGCCGCTGCGGATTGAATACGCAGGAGCGCACTACCACGTAACCTCGCGAGGCAACGAACGCAAGGCGATGTTTCGCAGCGACATAGACCGGGAGAACTAGGACCACCGGGTCGGACCTGCGCAAGTTATTGATCTCGCTGTATAACATCGAAAAATACGAGCGTGTCCGGGGCTTAGCGGCTCGTTTTTGGAGATGAATCGCGCGCTTTAAGGACAAGAATTCGTGGAGGTTGACGCAACGTACACAGTGCGAGAAGAAAGTGAAGCTTACGCGGGTAATTATGGTAGCGGAAGTGACGCGCTATGGCCCGGCAAGGCTGTCCCTTGAAGGAAAACTCTGAACATACTAAGAGATAGCGTGGTCCGAATCGTGAACTGTGTCCTCTCCAACGGTTTCATGCGCATCCGTCACACTTCAGGTTTCTCGCCAACCGAGCCAAGAAACACGCTATGCGTGAATGCCGCTGGCTCTTGACCGGGAGGTCCGGCGTCCACAACGGAAGTTATAATGTCTAGGCCCTTCTCGACGCCGGGGACCAAGTTTGCTAGCCTTATGTGGTTGAGAAAGACCATGGAAGCTCGGAGGGAGCTATGTCCATCAAGGAACAGATCGTCCACGAACTTGACCGCCTGAACGAAGCCGAGCTCGAACAGTTAGCCCGGTACCTCGCCTTCCTCAAATATCAGGCCCTTGTCGAAGCAGCACCTGCTATTGACGAGCAGCAGCTTGCCGCATTCTATAGCGAGTTCGGCGAAGAGGATCGCGATCTGGCTGAGGAGGGGTTAGCCGACTACGCGCGCACGCTGGACGAGGAAGACGCGAAATGACGCCGAAGCGCGGCGAGGTTTGGCTGGCGAAACTTGATCCCACGCAGGGTTCAGAACAGGCAGGGACGCGACCGGTCCTCGTGTATCAGAACGACATTGTAAATCGATTCACGACGACCGTTGTCACGATTCCATTTACAACCAACCTTCGGCGGGCGTCAGTGCCATCGTGTTATTTGGTACGTCGTGGCGATGGCGGGCTGACAAGCGACTCGGTCGTGCTTTGCCATCAGATTCGCGTACTGGACAAGGCCCGACTCCAGCGGCGGCTGGGCGCGGTCGAAGAAAAGACCATGACGGCGATAGACAGCCGGGTTCTTTTTACGCTTGGGATCATCTGAAAGCAACTCCCCGTCTAACAAATAAAGATTGGAGCCGCGTGAAGCCACGATTCCAATGCCTGGTTCAACCACAGACGAGATAAGGGGGCATTCTCATTTTGGGCCTGACTCTTGCTTCAGGCCAATCGCTAGAGCGCCGGCTGAGCTTAGCGTCAGGGAGGCGCAACGAACATGAACACCATGTCGCCTGACATTATAGTGATGACCTCCGGCGCCTTTACCGCGGCCTATCTTGAACTGATTCCCCAACTCGAACTCGCTACGATGAGAAAAATCGTCACCGCCGCAACCACCATAGGGGCCGGACCAAACTCCATCCCGAGCCGGCTTCAGCGCGGTGAAGCCGTAGACGTTGTCATTGTAGCGGACGCCGTGCTCGCGGAGTTGATCAAGGACGGCAACGTCTTGGCCGAAAGCCGTACTCCCCTCGCGCGCTCAGCCATCGGCATGGCCGTACGGGCAGGAGCGCCCAAGCCGGATATCAGCTCGGTCGAGGCGCTGAAACGCAC
>JACPSF010000387.1 GCA_016193385.1 Deltaproteobacteria bacterium | reverse complement strand
CCCCCGATTCGGTCATGACCAGACAGTCCGTGAACGTGCCGCCAACATCGATGCAAACCCTCTTCATATGTTGTCCTCCACGACGTGTCTCTCAGGGTTCAACTCCCAGAAGGGCACGGCCGTTGTCGCACAGGATGCGGCGCTGCTCCTCGGCCGTCAGGCCCGACTCGGCTAGCGCCTCCACGGCTAAGCGTACACCCATCTCCAGCGGACGGTAAGGCGCGTCAGTCCCCATAACCACGCGGTCGATACCCACCTGGCGCACGGCGCAGGCGATGGCTGCCCCGTCCACAGCGTGGATGTCCACCCAGAAGTGACCGAAGTAGTCGCGCAGCCGGGCGGGAACGGGAGCCGACGCAGGGATCTTTCCCTGCTCAACGTAATACCGGTGCATCAGGTAAGCGCTGTCAAAACGTCCCGCTAAAAAGGGAATGAACCCGCCCAACTGGCAGAATAGAAACTTGGCTTTGGGAAAGCGGTCGAATACGCCCGACTGAACCAGCCGGCCGATACACAGCGTTGTGTCGAGCAGCATCCCCACCTGGCCGCGTAGGAGCAAGGGCCCCTGTGCCGATCGGTACATGAGTTTTTCCCAGTTGGCCGGGGATGCGAACGGGTGCACGAAGACGGGAACGTTGTACTCCGCCGCCATCTCGTACACAGGCCAGAACCGTGGATCGTCCGGATAAAGCCCGTCGTAACTGGTCATCATGTGGATTATTCTCATGCCCAATGAATCCAGAGCGCGCCGGAGCTCCGCCAGACCTCCCTTGCCTCCCTCCGGGTCAAAGGCCGCTGCGCCCACGAGCCGGCCCGGGTAGCGGGCCTGTGCCTCAGCCATTGCATCGTTGGCGATACGGACTCCTTCGGAGCGGCTTAGCCCCGCGGCGTCGATGGCCATTTCCAAGAACGCCGAATAGGTCATCGCCGAGCAAGCAACTCCACAGGCATCCAACTGGGCGACCTGCTCGTCCATGTGGTCCCAGGTCGAGGATTGAAGATTGGGGCCATACTCTTTGCCGGCTACAGCGCGGCGCAGCGGCGCCATCAGGCTTTCAGGGAAGTAATGGGCGTGACAATCGAAGATGGCTGGGGGCACAATACGATCCATACCGTTTTACTTGCTTCGTTATCACTCACCCTGGAAGCGCGTCAACCAGAGTTGAGTCGCGCGAACGGCGAACGTTGATATTTCGGGCCGTGAGTTAGCGGCGACAAAGGTAAAACCCACCACGGCCCAGCAATTCCTATGCCAGGGAATAATAATCTTGCTCTAACCCTAACCAGCTACGAAATTCCGACAAGTTTCATGCAGATATGCAAAGACGGGAGGACTGTCTTTATCCAAGAAATGGGAAAAACAACGCCCCCGTTTCCAGCTTATGGGAGAAAAGAGGACGATGACGAAACGACCCTTGGTTGCAGCGCGCGGTTACGCCCATGGGACCCGCGCGCCGATGAGGGCGAACGCGATCTGGCAGGGTTCGTTCCCGCGGTTGGCCCAGGCGTGGTTGGTGCCTTGCTGCACCACCACGTCGCCCGCTTTGAGATGCACCTCGGAGTCATCGAGCAGCATGTCGATTTCACCCTTCAGGATGACGGCGTAATCGACGCTCTGGGTACGGTGCATTCCGGGATGGCGCGGCGCTTCTCCGCCGGCCGAAACACCCATCTCACGCCGCACCTCGTCACTGCTCGGCCCGCCGGCCAAATCTTTCTCGGGCGGAAACTCGACAACTCGGAAAATCGATCCGGTCAGAGGCGGGTTGACGCCGATTTCACGGTCGGCCCCGTCAGTCTCGGACAGCCTGGCCGGTGTCTCCTCCGTCACCCACAGCAGCGTGGCGCAAATGCCTGTCGCCTGACGGATCTTTACGTTTTTGGCCTCGCCGTCCGTGAGGACGATCGCTTTACCGCCGCGGTCATGACCCGTAACAACTCGCCGAAATTTCGATGCCATGATCCATCTCCCTTCCGTCTATCCCGTGAATAGGTTCTGGTCTGTTTTTGCCGTCCGCAGGAGGCCCATCGTTAAAAGCGCACGAAAATATCTTTTGCCTCCTCACCCGTGAGCTTCGACACGGTGGTAATCCTGTCGCTGAATTCCTTCAGGGTTCCGAGGGAGCTGGGGCCCACATCGATCAGGATCGAGAACAGGGAAAAGCCGAGTTTCTCTTTTTCCTTGCGGAATTGCTCCGCCCATTCGGGACTCACCTGGCACTCGCCGTCGGTGATAAAGACGATATCCCCTTTTTTGTAGCGAGAGTTTTTGAGGCAGTCCAGGGCTGCGTCCAGCGGCTTTTCAAAGTCGGTTCCGCCGCCGGGGAAATACTCCGCCAGGTCCATGACCTTTTCGATTTCCACGTCGTATCGCGCGCGCGCATTCATCTCGAGTATCTGAAGCGGCGTCTCCTCCGCGGCAAAGCAGATCGAACGGAAGAGCCGGCGCTGGCGCCGGGCGATCTCGAGCAGCGTGAGAGTGACCGCCTTGGACCAGATCTCCTTGTCTCCCGCCATAGAGGAGCTGCCATCCAGACAGACCACCATGGGTCCCTTGCCCTTTTCTTCAATCCCCCTGAGAGAATACTGGAGGAGTTCCTGATCGAGAAAGCGGCGGCAAAAATCCTTGCGCAGGATCGGATGGTGCAGAGTCAGGAGCTCATGGGGAAGCAGGCGCTGAATCGCGTCTCCCCTCTCCACCTCCAGCACCTCCTCGCTGGCGCGCTCGAAGATTTTCTTGCGTAGCGCCATGGCGTGAAATTTCATCCGCCCCACCATACGGGCCAGTTTCTTGAGCTTCTCGTTTCCCGCAAGCCTCTTACCCAGTTCCAGCTTTTGGCCCGGCGGCGAGCGCTGTCCCGTGCCCAGCGTTGTGCCCCAGGTTTCCGCCTCTTCGGCCGCGTCCTCGAGCCGGTGTGCCACTTTGATCGCTTCGGCCTGGAACAGGGCGGCTGCCCGCCCCTCGAGTTGCTTCATTTCCTCCTTGAGCCTGGCGGTCTTGTGCCGGAGAAGGGCTTCGGCTCCGTCAAACTCGCCTTCGATCCGTTCCTTTGCCCTGTCGAAGTTTTTCTTCCCCTCTTTAGACAACTGCTCTTCGGCGATCTCTTCCGCGTTCTCGAGCTCTTGTCGCTTTTCCTCGACGATCTCTTCCTGCTTCTTTATGTCCCAGAGATCGAGCATATCGCGGCGCGTTAGCACCTTTTCCGATTTGAGCAGGGATAGAAACGCCTCCCCGACAAGAAGGGTGCAGAGACCTGATTTGGCCTCGTCCAGAAGCGTCTGTTCCCGCAGAATGGGGTAGAGGTTGCCCTGCGTGAGGGAGTTCAGCAGGATGTGGTTCAGGGCGGCGCTCGGGATCACCTCGTGATCTTTCCGCAAGAGGACGTTGTACTTAAAAAGCAGGCAGAAAAGGTCCTGTAACAGAGAGGCGAAATGGGGCAAAAAAGTGCTTCCGTCTTCTTCCAGCTTGCGCAAAGAGGGCGACTCGGAACGGAGATTTCCGTAAGCCCGCCGGTCATAGGCGTCGCTGTCGATCCAGCAGGCGTTCTGAGGAAGCGGTTGGAGAAACTTTTTTCTGGGGGGTGTCTTTTTTCTCCTCGGCGGCATCAGAATTTCTCCAGCATCTGCTTTTGGATTCCTTCGATCTCCTCCTTGATGGCTCCGACCTGGTCCAGAGGTCTGCCAAGCTTTTTAGCCTTGTCGATAATCTGGTCCACCTTGGCTAGAATGTTTCTGAGCTTCGTGTGGAATTCGATCAGGGCTCGGGCGCGCTCGTCGCTGGTCTCCCACGGGCGAAGCGCGGAATCCCGAATCTCATGCGATTCGTAGAGGAGCTCCTTGACCTCTTCCTCGTACCCGAGCAGGAGTTCACGGATCGTGCTGCGTACCTGCTCGTGCTCGGCCGGATCCCTCCAAAGGACATGCTCGAGGAAGAACAGATCCTTTTCCAGGACCTCCTTGTCGCCTTCCAGATAGGCGTGGGCCTGGAGTAGAGAGAGAGATTGCCGGTAGCGTCGGTCCGAGGGTTCAATGTTTTTCCTTTTTAGCTCCCGTCGGATGTTGGCAATGGTTTGATAAACATGACCAGGGATCGGTAGGCTTCGGGCTTGGCTTTGAAGCTCTCGCACTTCTTCCAGGCTGAGGTTAGTGCGCTCGGCACGTGAAGGCGTTTCGAGCATTCTGAGAAAGCGGAAGTCCTCCTGGATATACTTGACCACGAAGCGCAGCAGGAAGCGGTCATAGAGAGCCGTCAGCTCGTCGTCTTCCGGGAGTTCATTGCTGGCGCCAAACAGAGTCAGAAGGGGTACCGGAACGATCTCTTTACCGTTGTGGAAAATCCGCTCATTGATGAGCGCGAGAATCGCGTTCAGAATGGAAGAGTTTGCCTTGAAGATCTCGTCGAGAAAGGCGATGTGGGCCTCGGGAAGCTTGTGGGAAGTAACCCTGCGGTAGTCATCCTGCTCTAAGCCCTTGAGGCTCACCGCGCCAAAGATTTCTTCCGGCGTGCTGAAACGGGTAAGCAGCCATTGGAAATAATTTGCGCTCTCAATGCGCCGGCAAATCTCGTCGGCGAGCATCGATTTGGCCGTTCCCGGCGGGCCTATGATCAGCAGGTGCTGCGAGCAGAGGAGGGCAGACAGGGCGCCGTCGATCAGGTCGCTTCGCTCTAAAAAGATTTGCTTGAGTTCCTCGCGGACCTTCTTGAGTTTCTCTTGCGGGGTCATGATTCAATCTATGATTCTGCTGAAAAACCGTCGTTCACCCTTCGACAAAGCTCAGGGCGAACGGGGAGGGGATTGATATCGTTAAGAATTTTCCGTTCATGCTGAGCTTGTCGAAGCATGCCAAGAGGTTTTTCAGCAGAATCAATCTATCATAGCGCAAATGAACAGACCATAAGAACGAACAGTAACTATAGTGAAGGCAAAAAGAAAATTACCATAATCCCCCCATCCCCCCTCAAATCCCCCTTTCTCCCCCTTTGGTAAAGGGGGATCGAGGGGGATTTAGGGGGGTGAGGGGGGATTTGATGTCAACTTATTTAATTCCGTCACTATAGGCCGCCAACTCTCCGCTTTGGT
>JACPSF010000155.1 GCA_016193385.1 Deltaproteobacteria bacterium | reverse complement strand
GGCGAGAAGATCGAAGATCGCTTCGAGGGGGAGGACTACCGCCTGATGGTCGTCGCCAACAAGTTTCAAGTCGGATTCAATGAGCCTTTGCTTGCCGGAATGTTCCTCGACAAGCCCGTCGTTGACCGCAATGCCGTGCAGACGGTGTCACGACTGAATCGCAAAATCGAAGGAAAGCAGGACGTTGTGGTCGTGGATTTCACCAACAACGCCAAGGCGATCCTGAAGGCGTTCGTCAAATACCGCAAAGGCACGCCGTTCGAGCCGGAAGAACCGGACCAGGAGCTTTGCCCGAAGCTCTACGCCGAAATTCTGGCGACGGGGGTATTCACACAGAAGGACGCTGGCGATGGTTTCAGGCAAAGATTGCGGACACTGAGGAGCGCAAGGCGTTCGTCTATTTGCTCGCCCGCTACGTCAAGGCTTTCCATTTCCTGACGTGCTTCTTTACTTACGCGGCCGAGTTGAAGGAGTTCGCCACGTTCGCCGAATACGTCGGCCCGCAACTCATCAAGCAAGGCAGCGTGTCCGACCTGATGAAACAGATCCGGCAAACGGAAGTCATCAAGGCCGCGGTCGAGTATCAAGGCGTCACGACCAGCGCCGGGCCGGTGAAGTTGCAGCCGGGCAAAGGCAAAAAAGGCTCTGGCCCACCGCCCAAGAAAGTTTCCGTGCAGGACATGATCGCGGAGATTCGCGCCAAGTTCAACATCAGCGACGAGGAGGCCCTCTACATCAAACAGGTCACGGAGGAGAAAGCCGCTGACCTGGTCATCCGCAGCACCGTCACCGCACACCGGGACGACCGCATCTATCTCGAAGGGGCATATCGCGGCCAGGTCAACGGCGAGATTCAGACGGCCTACGACGGGCGCGGCCGTTACGAGGAACTGGCCGATCCTAAATACACGGACACCGGCGGCATCTTCGACATCATGGCCGTGACCGTGATCGACACCCATTTGGCGATCGCCGCGTGAGGCTATGAGCAAGACCATTGACCAAATTCCCGAAGCCGACCGCCCGCGAGAAAAGCTTCTCCGCAAGGGCGCAAAGGCGCTAAGCGACCAGGAACTGCTCGCGATTCTGCTAGGGAAAGGAACTCCGGCCATTGACGTGATGACCTTGGCGGAGAAACTCGCCAAAGTGGTAGACGAAAAAGGGCTGAACCTGCGGGTCGAAGACCTCAAGCAATTCGGCGCTGTCGGGGACGCCAAAGCCACGCTCATCCTGGCCGCCATCGAGTTCGCCCGTCGCCGAATCAAACCAGAGGGGGCGAAGATTGAAACTCCAGCCGACCTGCTGCCTCACGTCCGACACTACGCCGACCGGAAGCAGGAACATTTTCTCTGCGCCACGATCAACGGGGCAAACGAGATTTTGAACATCCGCGTCGTTTCGATGGGTCTGATTGACCGCAGTCCGGTTCATCCGCGCGAGGTGTTTGCAGACGCTGTATCCGACAGGGCCTGCGCAATCATCGTCGCTCATAACCATCCGAGTGGAACCCTGGAGCCGTCGTCTAGCGATCTCGATGTCACGAGACAGCTCAAGGCGGCAGGTGAGGTTGTCGGCATTAGCTTACTCGATCACATCATCTTCAATCGCTCCGGCTATTTTAGTTTGTTGGAGCACGGGCTTCTATAATAGTTCGGAAATTGGGCTTGCGTCTTGAATCTTGATTTTCTCATATGGAAGCCGACATCGACCAGCTTGTCTATTCTCTCTACGGCCTTACGCGCGACGAAATCGCCATTATCGAAGAGAGCCTGCAAGAAAAGGTAGCTAATCGCAAAACAGGCGATAAGCCAGAGCTTGACCAGGAAGCGTGATCGACCTTATATAGGCAAGGGCGCAAAGTTGGAGTCGCGGTTTGAATATCTCAGATCTAAAGGAACTTCACTACATTACCGCGATCGCCAACCTGCCTTCGATACTGCGGCATGGCATTCTTTCCCACACTCTCGCCGATCAGCTTGCCCATGACTCCGTGGCCATGCCTGAGATTCAGGAAAGACGCAGGAATAAGCAGATTCCTGGTGCTCGTTTTTTGCATGACTACGCCAATCTGTATTTCGATGCGCATAACCCGATGCTGAGCAAATGCCGAGGGCGGAACGCCGAGATTTGCGTTCTGCATATCGATCCGGCAATCCTGAGCCAGGCAGGGGTTATCGTCACGGATCGCAACGCGGCAAGCGATTGGGTAGGGTTCTTTCCCGTGGCGCAAGGCCTTAGTGTTATTAGTCGGGAGCGGGTATTTGCCCGCTATTGGACGCATCGGGACGACACTTACGATGAAATGAACCACAAGTCTGAAAAATGCGCTGAAGTGCTGGTGCCCGACCGTGTGGATGTGCAATTTATCGCAGGCGCGTACGTTGCGAATCCGGCGGCTCTGGCGGAGTTTGAGCGACAGAATTTTCAATTGCCCGTACGTGTCCGTGGTGATATGTTCTTTTGAGAGTTAGTGCCTATGAAGATCCTCGTCGGCGACATTCTGCAATCCAAAGCTCAGACCCTGGTCAACACGGTGAACTGTGTCGGGATCATGGGTAAGGGCATTGCCCAGGAATTCAAGAATCGCTTCGCCGAAATGTTTGACGATTATGCGGAGCGATGCAAGCGCAAAGAGGTCAAGCCGGGAGTACCTTACCTTTACAAAACTCTGCTCCCGCCCCAGATCATCAATTTCCCGACCAAGGACCACTGGAAATCAGTTTCCCGAATTGCCGACATTGAGCGTGGCATGCAGCTTCTATTGCGTCGCTACAAAGAATGGGGGATAAATTCCCTCGCCATTCCGCCCCTTGGTTGCGGAAACGGGCAGCTGGAATGGAAAGCCGTCGGGCCGTTGATCTACCGGTATGCCAGTCAAATGGATATCTCTGTTGAGTTATATGCTCCTTATGGGACGCCTCCAAAGGAACTGACAACCGAGTTTTTGTCGCAAACCTCGTGTGTCTCGGAGCAGAAGAACAGCAGGACTGTGCAGTCCGCGATCAATCCAGCCTGGGTCGCGCTTGTGGAAATTCTCCGTCGAATAGAAGGACAGCCATACCATTGGCCCACTGGACGAACCATTTTCCAAAAGTTGGCCTACGTTGCTACCCGCCAAGGTCTGCCCACAGGGTTTGTTTACCAGAAGGGTAGTTTCGGTCCATTCAGCCGGGAGTTGAAAAACGCCGAAAGCAAGTTAATTAACAACAACCTACTTCAGGAAGAGCGTTACGGCAAAATGTTCCTGGTTAAAAGCGGTCCCAACTTCGATAGAGTGCGAAAGGATTTCGAGGTTTGGTTGGATAGGTGGATGCCGATTATTGATAAAACCACCGATCTGTTTATGAGAGTGAACACAGATCAAGCGGAGGTCATCGCGACGGTAATGTTTGCCGCTGATGCTTTGAAGATGGAAAAACGCTCTATTCCCACGGAGACTGAAGTCCTTGACGCTGTCCTGCGATGGAAGCAGAAGCGTCGGCCACCCTTGGATGAGGCGGGCGTGGCTTCAACTATTCGAAACCTGGGGATGCTTCGTTGGCTTGATGTTAAACCTGACGCGGCGCTGCC
>JACPSF010000358.1 GCA_016193385.1 Deltaproteobacteria bacterium | reverse complement strand
TGTTAAAGATGAACAGGATAGCAGCGACGCTTGCGTTTTTTCTTAGTGTCTTCTGCGCAGCGGCGGGAGCGCAGGAAGGTGGAACGCGGCCGGATGCCAGGATACCACAACCGGGTCGTGATCAGTCCGGCAAATCCGACATCTCAAGGCTCGATGCCGATCTCGTGGGGGCCATGACGGCGTATCGGGAGAGCCTCGAAGGGGTGCTCAACATCTATGAGCGCGAGGTTCAAAAGCTCACCGACCAAGTTGCGCGGTGGAGAGAGTTCTATCAGCGAGGCTACATTGCCAGAGTCGAGTTGGAGGAAAGAGAGCGCGCGCTGGCCGTCGCGAACGCCAATGTCGAGAAAACAGGCTCCCGGATTGAAGAGACTGGGATCGCGATCCGCGAGGCTGAGGCGCAGGAGGAACTCATGAGGCAACCTCCCTCCCTGGCGGGAGCCTCCGCGCAGCCGCCAACCGCCGTCCGGTATGAGGCTGCGGGGCGTTGGTCCCTGGCCGATGCAAACTCGATCGCGAGATTTTTTTCCGCTACGTTCGGTCGCCTTCTGCCGATCACCGCCTTGGGCCAGACGCCACTCCATGAGCGCATGGGATTGGACCATCGCGACGCTATGGACGTGGCGGTTCACCCCGACAGCCCGGAAGGCCGCGCCCTGATGGCCTACCTGCGCGGGCACGGGATACCGTTTATAGCTTTTTGGAGCCGGGTGTCAGGCGCGGCGACGGGGGCGCATATCCATATCGGCAAACCCTCGCTGAGGATGACCTCCAAGTGAGGCAGGATAGTTCCCGGGCGACGAATCGTCCGCGGCGGAAGAGGTCACATGGCGGAGGAGAAATTTCCCATGCGTTACTGTATGCCCCCCGATCCGAATCCGAGCAAACCCAGGTTCCGCCCGCCGCCAAATTCGTGCGACACCCATTTCCATATTTTCGGTCCCCCGGATAGATTCCCTTTCGCTCCAACGCGGCAATATACCCCGCCCGCTGCGCCCCTCGAACACTATCTCAACATGGCGGCTGTCCTTGGAGTTGAGCGCGCCGTCGTGGTGCAGCCCAGCGTGCATGGGCTGGACAATACGGTTACTTTGGATGCCATAGCGAGGATGCCCGGGCGTTTTCGGGGCGTTGCCCGGGCGGACGATAAAACACCGAGGGAGGAGTTGAGGAGGTTACACGAGGGGGGCATCCGAGGGATCCGCTTCAATCTGCTAAACCGGCCGGCGGGCAATATTGCGCTCGATGTCTTTGACCGTGTCGTGGAACGAGTTGCGGAGCTGGGCTGGTCTGTCGACCTGCATATAGATCCCAGGAATTTATTGGAGCAGGAAAGGCGAATGCGCGCCCTGCCGGTACCCGTTGTTTTCGACCATCTTGCGCGCATAAAACCAGCGGAGGGTTTGGAACAACCGGCCTTTCAACTGCTTCTTGATCTTATGAAAAGCGACAGGTTCTGGGTCAAACTGAGCGGTATCGACAAAATCTGTAATCTTGATCTCTACTCCGGTAGCGGGCTTCCTTACCAAGAGGTGGTGCCCTTTGCGCGCCGCTTGATCGATGTCGCGCCGGATCGCGTTATCTGGGGGACCGACTGGCCGCATTCCAATATTTTCTTGCCGGGAAGGACGCCCAATGACGGTGACCTCCTCGATATCTTGCTTGATTTTTCGCCGGATGAGAGGATGCGCAGGAAGATCCTGGTCGATAACCCTGCGGTTCTCTACGGCTTTGATAAGCAGGTCTTTAAGCCTTGACACCCCCGCCCGCTTAAAATTAATACCCGCGCTCCCAGTCTATGACATTTTCCAACGGGCGGCGTTCCAGATAGCGGCCCAGGTTCTCGCAAAATAACTCCATGCCGCGGTGCTCGGACGCGTCCGTTCCCGCGGAAACATGGGGCGTGATGACTACGCGCTCATCGTCCCACAGGCAAGCATCGGGCGGGCGCTCGAATTCACCGACGTAGACGTCCAGGGCGACGCCGCGAAGTCTCCCTTCAGCCAGGGCGTGCAGCAGCGCCTCTTCGTCGACGATCTCGCCGCGGGCGATATTGACCAGGACCGTTCCCGGTCTCATCGCCGTAAAGGCCTCTCGGCCGATCAGCTTCGTCGTCTCCTTCGTCCACGGGCAACAAACGGCCACGAACTCGCTTTCGCGGAGCAGGTCATGCAGAGCGTGAGCCGCTTCTAGGCGCGCGAAGCCTGGCGGGAGCGCGGCCGCGGGGACGACGCGTCGGCGCGTGCCGACCACGCGCATCCCCGCTGCCGCACAGAGCTTCGCCACCTCCTGGCCGATGCCCCCCGCGCCGACGACGCAAACCGTCTTGTCCCGGAGCAGCACGGGATTGTAGGTTTGATGATCGAAAAGGTGCCGCCTCTGGTCCCGGTAGCTGAAGTTAAGGCCGCGGGAGAAGTGGAGGAAGCTCGCCAGCACGTACTCGGCCATGGGCCGCCTATTCGTTAACCCGCGAGAGGTGGTCACCAAAACATCCGAGCCCCACAGATCGGTGTCAAAGAAATTGCTCGCTCCGGCGGGAAGCTCGTGGACCCATTTCAACCGAGCCGCACGCCCTCTTAGATCCTTCAGCGGCGGCCAACCCAGAAGCACGACCTCGGCGGTGGCGAGCGCGCGGTTGCGCTCTTCGAGAGTGCTCGCGGGATACTTCCGGGCGCCCAGATAGCGATCCACGGTCCACCGGGGCCACGTGGCTCGAATCTCGACGTCAAACCATCCCCTGGCGTCGACGACCTTGACCCGGGGGCTGACGTTCGCAATTCGGGCCAGCGCCCCATCCGAGACCTGCGGGATCACCAAAACTTCGACGCTCTGCATAGGTAGCGCACCATCCTAGAGTTCATTCACCCGGTTTCTTTTATCATCTACTAGCCTGGGGGAACAATGAGGAGGGCGGCTGTTCGTGGGAACGGTGTGCGGCGAATTACCTTTCGGCCCCAGATGGAAGCGAGAGTGCTGGAGAGAAGAATTATCAATGATCTGCCTTGCATACCTTTTCTGGATTTGTTAGACATATTTTAAGACGGAGGAAAAAATTATGTCCGTAGCCCAAATTTCTCAAAAGGGTCAAATTCTGGTTCCCAGGCAACTGCGACGGAAACTTGGGCTGAAACCCGGAAGCAAAGTCCACCTGGCTGAGGAAGAAGGGCGTCTGGTGCTCACGCCAGTCCCTCCAGATCCGATCGCTACAGCCACGGGCTTTCTCAAGGGAAAATTCTCCTTGACCAAAGATCTCCTGCTCGACCGTCGCGATGAGGCCCGTCGTGAGCGAAAAGCTCGTCCTCGATAGCTTCGCCCTGGTCAGCCTTTTTCATCGGGAATCCGGCTGGGAGGTCGTGCAGTCTGCGCTCTACGAGCAGGAAAAGGCCCATACCCGGTGCATATTGAACTGGATCAATTGGGGTGAGTTCTTCTACATCATCAGGCGCCGGGTAGGCGCAGCCAAAGCCACAGAAGCCCTTCGTCTTCTTGAGCAGCTTCCCATTGATCTCTTTCCGGTGGACCAGCCGCTCGTCAAAGCAGCGGCGGAAATTAAGAGCGAGCATGCTGTCTCCTATGCTGACGCATTTTGCATTGCCACCGCCCAGCAGCTTAACGCCACGGTCTTGACCAACGACCCTGAGTTCCGCTCGGTCCAACATCTCCTCAAAATGCGCTGGCTCACAAAGTAATGTCCTTATCGTATCCCGGAAACCCAGCATGTCCTCTTAAGGGATCGCGCCACGGGGGAGATTAGAGAGGCCTCGCCGCCAGAATTTGAAGCCGAAGGCCGGTTGGTGCTACATTGCAGTCCAAGGCTAGGCTATTTATGGAAAAACATACATCGATCCATACGGCTATCCGGGGAAAAAGGAGTCTGGAGGTGCCAAGGGATGCGACGGTCATCGATATTCGAGCATACCTGAAAGAGAGGAAGAGCCTGATCGACCGCGCTTTGGAAAGGTACCTGAAAGAATGCAAACACCAACCCCAGACACTTTATCGGGCTATGCAATACGGGCTTTTCCCGGGCGGTAAAAGGTTTCGGCCTATCCTCACGGTGGCCTGCGGCGAACTCTTCGGGGGAAAGCACAAGTCGCTGCTTCCGTTTGCCTGTGCCATCGAGCTCATCCATACCTACTCTATCATTCATGATGATCTTCCCGCTCTGGACGACGATGACCTGCGTCGAGGAGAACCGGCGACGCACAAGGTTTTCGGTGAGGGTATCGCGCTGCTGGCCGGAGATGCGCTTCTGACCGAGGCCTTTCACTTGATGACGGGTCCTCAGGTCGCGCGCCTATTAGGGCCGGCGCTCATCCTCCAGCTCATTCACGAGATCGCGCGCGCCGCAGGCATCGGCGGCATGGTGGGGGGGCAGGTCGTGGATCTGGAGGCGGAGGGTAAAGCGGTGGATATCGCCACCGTGGACTATATTCATGTGCGAAAAACCGGCGCCTTGATCCATAGCGCGGCCCGCGTTGGAGCCCGGATTGGAGGGGCGTCGCCGAAGGAATTGCGCCGGATCAGCCGATATGCGGAGTTTTTGGGCCTGGCCTTCCAAGTGACGGACGACATTTTGGATGCCGTGGGTCATCCTGCGACGACGGGCCAAACGGAGGCAAAAGACAGGGAGAAAGGAAAGGCCACCTATCCCTCCGTGGTGGGGCTGGCCGCGGCCAAGGGGCGGGTACAGGAACTATATCACTATTGCTTGAAAGAGCTTGAAGTTTTTGGTGAAGAGGCAGACCCGCTGAGGGGCATTGCTTATCACGTGACCCAACGGGTTCAGTGACATGGAGCAGAAATCAAGCTGGCTGAGGGAACACTGAGATGGCACGGCTTCTTGATGGCATCGATGGTCCGGCGGATATTCGCAAGCTGAAGCTTGAGCAGCTCTCTGCTCTGGCGCAGGAGGTGCGCGAGGAAGTCATTTCCGTCGTTTCCGAGGCGGGGGGACATCTGGCCTCGACACTCGGGGCGGTGGAGTTGACCCTCGCCCTCCATTACGCCTTCGATACACCCCACGATAGGATCGTTTGGGACACCGGCCACCAGGCCTATGCCCATAAGCTGATCTGTGGCCGGCGCATCAAGCTCTCCACCATTCGACAACTGGGCGGTCTCAGCGGTTTTTTGAGCCGCGAGGAGAGCGAATACGACGTCTTTGGCGCCGGGCATGCGGGGACTTCGGTTTCGGCGGCGCTCGGCATGGTGGTGGCCAAGAACCTCCAGGGGGCGAGGCACAAAGTCGTGGCGGTCATCAGCGACGGCTGCCTGAGCGCCGGGCTCACCTTTGAGGGGTTGAACCAGGCGGGGCATCTGGAGAAAGATCTGATCGTGGTCCTGAATGACAACGCGATCTTCATCGATCCTCGGGTGGGCGCCTTTTCTTCCTTCCTCAGCAAGCAGCTGGCGACCGGATTAGGGGTGAAACTGCAAAAGAACCTGGTGCAGCTACTGCGCACGTTGCCCAAAGTGGGAGAGAATCTCTATTTAGTCGCGCGCAAGGTGAAGGAGTCGTTTCTGGGACTGGTCACGCCCGGTTTTCTCTTCGAGTCCTTGGGTTTTCAGTACGTGGGCCCCATCGACGGTTACAATCTCGATGAGATGGTCCACACCTTTCGGAACGTCAAGCAGATCGATCGCCCCACGTTGATTCATGTCATCACCAAGAAAGGGAGGGGGTATAAACCGGCCGAAGAAGATCCGGTCAAGTACCACAGCGTCGCGCCGTTCCATGTCCTGACGGGAAAGCCAAAGAAAGAAAAAGGCCCCTTCCCTACCTATACGGATGTTTTTGCCCGCACATTAATCCGGATAGCCAATGACAACCCAAGAGTCATCGGGATTACCGCGGCCATGGGGAGCGGAACCGGCATTGATCGGTTGTCGCGGGAGATCCCTGGCCGCTCCTACGACGTCGGCATCGCCGAGCAGCATGCGGTGACGTTTGCCGCAGGCTTGGCCACCGAAGGGTGGATTCCGGTGGTCGCCATCTATTCCACGTTTTTGCAACGTGCCTATGACGAGATTCTCCACGATGTTTGCATTCAGAATTTGCATGTGGTCTTCGCGCTTGACCGTGGCGGATTAGTGGGGGCCGACGGTCCCACGCACCACGGGGTTTTCGATTTCTCGTACTTGCGCTCCATTCCAAATATGGTGATGATGGCGCCAAAAGACGAAAACGAGCTGCGGCATATGGTCAAGACGGCGATCGAGCACAGCGGTCCGATCGCCTTCCGCTACCCCCGGGGCGAGGGCTGGGGCGTGGAGGTGGATGATGAGATCCATACCCTCGAGGTCGGTAAAGCCGAGCTGCTGCGCCCTGGCAAGGACCTCATAATCCTCGGGATCGGGCAAACGGTGATTCCCGCCTTTCGAGCGGCGCAGGATCTGGCCCAATTGGGTATCGATGCCGCCGTCGTGAACGCGCGCTTTGTCAAGCCGCTGGACCGCGAGCTGATCACCGGGCTTCTGTCCCGGGTTCCACGTCTCATCACTGTGGAGGATCATGTGCTGGATGGCGGGTTCGGCAGCGCGGTTTTGGAGATGCTGGCCGAAGAGGGAATTGCGCAGGTGAGGATCAAGCGCCTCGGGGTGCCGGACCGCTTCATCCCCCACGGCACGCAGGATGAGGTGAGGAAGATCTGTGGCATCGATAAAGACGCCATCATCCAGGCGGCGCTGCAGATGGCGC
>JACPSF010000356.1 GCA_016193385.1 Deltaproteobacteria bacterium | reverse complement strand
TAGGACAGGGATGGACATTTGCCCCCGGTTGCGGTAAGGAGGCTTTTAAAGTAGCTGGCTGTAGGAGGGATCGAAGATCATCTCTTTCGCCGGAGGATCTGTTGCAGGCGGCGCGTGAGATTCTTCCCATAGACCTAAGTGTTGATGGCTGAGACCTTCAGCGTGACGGTGGTCCCGCTGGTGGGCGCAGTCCGGAACGCCGCCGCGCTGCTCTCGGTACGCGTCTTCGGTTGCCTGGAGCTGTTGTCGCGTGGCGCCTCGCCCCCGAGCGCTCAGAAATCCTCTCGATCCGCCAGCACGTAAAGCAGGTAGCGTTCCAGCCGGAAAACGTCGCCGTCTCGAAACGGCGCCAGCTCCTGTTCCAGGGCATTCAGGACCCGCTCCAGCTGGTGGGAGCTCAGCTTCGCGAAGTGGTTGCCGAACGAGGACGCCCGCATAAAGGACAGCACCTCGCGTGCGCCGCCGAAGCGATCCACGAAGGTCCGCGACAGAATCTGGCGCTCTCGGTATCGCGCCTCCCGGAACAGCGCTCGGATGTCCTCGACGGTTACCTTGTTCCTGACGGTCGCGGTGGCGCTTGCGTGGTCGCTCAGCCCCGCGGACTGGAGAGCCCGGCGCCGCACTACTTCCGCCGCGTTCGGGCGGGCTTTGTCACCGGTGGTGAAGCCGAGACGACCTCCCGGCTTGAGGACGCGGCGAATCTCTCGCAAGGCCCGTGCTTGGTCCGGCAACCAGTGGAAGACGCTGTTGAGGTAGACCACGTCGAAGCTTTGATCCGCGAATGCGGACAGGTCCTCCGCCTGCCCTACTTGCGCGGTGAACCGCGGAACCGCCTTGCGGTTGGCGCGCTCGACACGAAGAGGTAGGGGATCCACTCCGACCACCTTGCCCGAGGCGCCGACCAGCTCGCTCACGTATGCACCCAAGAGTCCGGTTCCGCAGCCGACATCCAGCACGAGGTGCCCTTCGCTGATCCCAAGGTCGGCAACCAGTACCTTGCCGTATTCCAGCTGGCGTACGCCGGCAATATCGTACTCCTCGGCCAGCTCGGGCGAGTCCAGGGTTAGATTGGGCATACGCCCCCTCGGATCCGCGCGTGTCGGCGAAGCTGCCCGGCAGCCGGGAGCCCGCTAGTTCGGCGAGACGTCGGTCTCGGTGTTGATGATCTGGCCGTCCGAGACAATCCACACGTCCCAGCCTGCCTGGCCGTCGCCGTTCTGATCGAAGTCCACATCGCCGGATGCACCCTGGTAGTCCATGTCTTCTCCCCTGCGCGCTGCGGCGGCCGCCTCCACATACTGCGCGGGTCCGTACTGCGTTTCGGCGGACGAGACGCTGAACATCTGATCGCGGATGGAGGGTCCGTCCAGCGACCCGGCCGCCTGGATGGCAAGCGCGACGAGATACACGGCATCAAAGGTATTGGACTGCCCGTGATGATAGGAACTCGCTTTTGAGGGTCGCCTACTAAGAACCCAAATTGTCCCCCGCAGACTTTCGCCATCTAAATTCTTTCTCTTCCAAACTTCAGAGGTGAACGAAGTCTCGATCTGCTCCACTCTCAGATCGCCTCCGGAACTTCTCTCGAGCCGCGCGTCACCGGCAGACCGATTTTTCCGCCACTCTTTTGAGTCGCAGATAAATGTCACATCTCCACGTCCAATTCCCTATTTCGCCCTTGTGCATCAAGGGCCAAGTTTGTGATCTCTCGCCCGTCCGAAGAGAAATGGTGTATGACTTTCACTGCTCCCGCGAACGCCGCGATTTTGCCGAACGCGGCGCCGACCAAGCGGCCGATTCGAAGTTGATGTTCCTGGCTCAGGCCAGTGACATCATGCATCGACCACTCAACTGGAAACTTGACGCCGCGGTATCTTCGCCGTTTCACATCAATGAGCCAGAGTGAGTTTCGATGTATGTCGACGCAGGCGAATAAGTCGTCTTTTAACTCAGTCGCGTTCTGCAAGAACTCTGATAATAGCGCTGATCTCTCGATACCGGGTGTGCCTGCCAGGACAATTTCGGCCGTAGGGCGATAGTTTTCGTCCACGAAGATCAACTTGCCCCTTCTGGTGTCCGATATGAAATAGCCCCCGCGATTCCGTCTTGAAAACTTGTGCGGATTGACCAAGCCGGAGATCACTTCTCGCCCTTCGCCAGTAGCCTTGTCGACGACAATTCCAGCGCCCTGATGGAATAGACTAACGAGAATCTTCCCTTCAACATCGTACCGTGCGCTGTTGATATGGGCCGGGGACAAGCGAGTCGGAATGCCAAATTCGAAGTTAGCGGGGTTATCCACAAAAAGGACTTCTTCTCCCCTAGCTTTCAGTGTTTCGCTCTTTTCGCGGGAGCGAACTACATAGTGCCCCAGCTTCGATCGATCGAATCCGTGATCCCATGCAAACCACTGCCAAACCACTTGTCCCGTCTCCGTATCGAATTCAAGGACGACATCGAATCCAGCCGATGTAACCAGAAGCCTTTTTCCATCAGCTGAGAATTGGACGGTGTGGGCCTGACTAAGCCATGGGTCGCGATAAGAACGGACTTCGCCCGTATCCATATTAATCAGGCAGACGTAATTAGCGCCGGCTAACGCCATTTTGTTTCCCCAAGTGTCCACAGCATATGGTTCAAGCGCGGAAAAGGTCCATTCTGCCTCTGCCAAAGTCCAGTTGAGCCGCTCATGAGATAGAGGATATGCGGCGACGAGACCGTAAACATAGGAGCGCGCTGCTTCGCGCCCGAACACGTCCGGATTCGCCCTTTTCATTTGTTCTTCCTGACGGTCGTTTTTGTGAATCTGCAACGTTGTCTTGACCGTCACCGCAACCTTTTCATTCCGCGCAAGCTGCGGATCATACTTGTAAGAGATCAGCGGCACGGAAGAGAAGATCGGCTTCGTCTTGACTTCTTTGCGGAGCGTGCGCGTAGGGCTCCTCTGTTTAAGCTGCTTGCCGCCATCCGTTAGTTCTCGCATGTGAGGCTTCTCCCGTGGTTGAAGTGGTGTTCAGCTGAGCGTTTGGTGAATTTCAATAGCACGATGTTAGGAATGTGTCTTCTGTCGTAATCATATACTGAGAGATCTCGTCAAAAAATCGAGTCGTTCTGCGTTGACACCGAGGTTCAGGGCGTTTCGAATGGTCTCTACGAAACCGAGCCTCCCATTCTCGCTCACCCAGGAAAAGAACGTGCTCGCGGTACCTCTGGGCCGCACGTGATGATACCAGGAGACATAAAACTCCCAAGGATTGCGGACTATGCCAAGGATGGGCAGATGCGAGTATTCTCTGGGTAGAAGCTCTCGCGGCAAGTGATAGCCGATCTCACGAGTTGACGGGAAAAATTTCCTGACAACATCGTACACGAAGGTGCCGCCCGCTCGCGGCAGATGGAGAAATACGAATTTATCGGTTATGAGCATCGTTTCCACCATCTTTGTCTTCGAGCGAAGGAAGCATGACGCGTTAGCCGAGCTCAGTCGTTGCTAATTGGGGCACGTGGATGAACGCCGTCTAGGGCCATACTTCAGAACCACATCGGTTGTCAAGTATGGACAAAGGCATCCAGAAGGGGTCAAATCTTTTGTTGACAGTTAAGGCCCCACTGTGGTAATGGCGGGTCCCATGGCTCGGCCGCTTCGTATTCAGTACCCGGGAGCCGTCTATCACGTCATGAACCGTGGAGGCTCTCGACAGAAAGTTTTTCTCGACAAGCAGGATTACGAAGCCTTTCTTAGGACCGTTGGCGAGATCCACGACCGTTGGGGAGTCGAGATCTTTGCATACTGTCTGATGGGGAGCCACTATCACGTTTGTTTGCGTACCCCTGAGGGAAATCTCTCTCGTGTCATGCGGCATTTGGATGGGCTCTACACTCAGCGATGCAACCGTATGCACCACCGCGACGGCGCTCTTTTCCGGGGGCGCTACAAGGCCATTATGGTGGATAAGGATGCCTATTTGACCCAAGTGGTGCGCTATATCCACCTAAATCCAGTAGAGGCGGGCCTGGTTCGGGAGCCACAGGCGTATGCGTGGAGCAGCCATCGGTTTTATCTGCGGCCCAAGGAAGCCCCGAAGTGGCTCCGGATTGAAGAGGTGATGGGTGAGTTCGAAACTATCAGGGCGTTCCATGAGTTCGTTCTTGAGGGAAACGAAGAGGAGTTGGAGGATTTTTACAAAAAGGGGCGGCAGAGTCCGGTGTTAGGGGATGAAGAATTTCGTGAGCGTATCGTCGGGAAGCCGGCGCGCGTTGATCTGGAGCACCCCCGCTATGAGCGGGTTGCGGTGAGGCCTTCCGTGGACAGGGTGCTAAAGAT
>JACPSF010000355.1 GCA_016193385.1 Deltaproteobacteria bacterium | reverse complement strand
CTGGAGTTCTTTTTGCGCCATTTTGAGGGCAACCCGGAGGCTAAGGAATTCGCCCGGCGGCTGGTCTCGGGAGTAGTCGGGCATAGAAAGGAGATCGATCATCTCCTCAAGCAGTGCGCAGAGCACTGGAAGCTCAGCCGCATGGCCAGGGTAGATTTGACTATCCTGCGGATGGCCACTTACGAAATGCTCTTTTGTGAGGACATTCCGATGCGCGTCAGCATGGATGAGGCGATCGAGATCGCCAAGCGCTACGGTTCGGGAGATTCAGCTACCTTTATCAACGGCTTGCTGGATCAGGTGGCGCAGGCCGGCGGGGTGAAAGAGTGATGGGATCAGAAGCCGAGTTCTGGCTTCAAGCAAGCGCGGCCTCACTCCATAGGATTTGGGATAACCCGTTTTCTCAAAGCGCTTAGGATACAGTCGTAAAAGACGACTTAAGCCTCCTAGAATCCAATCCCCGCGTAGGACAGGGCATCTTTAATGGGGCCCCATGTCTTTGTCGGCCAGTCCCTCCAACGCAAACTATTGCCTTGTCAGTCGACCCTAAGTTGCGTAAAATCCACCTAATTTTTCGGCGGCGATCCCGAGGCTTATGCCCCGCATCTTCGACAACATCGAACAATCTCTTCTCCCCGCGCTCCAGGAGACCCTTGGCCTGTCGCAGCGCTCTGATTTCTGCGTGGGCTATTTCAACCTGCGCGGCTGGAAACAGATTGATTCCTATATTGAGCAGTGGGCCGGCGGCGAAGGTCGCTGCTGCCGTCTGCTCGTCGGGATGCTCAGGCGGAAAAGGCCAGATCAGCAACGATTGTTTAGCTTGCCGTGCCTATGGTAGTCCCCCAACGATCTTATTGGCTTTTGGTTTCAGAACGAATGTGTGATTTCAGGACCAAAGCCGTTTGATGCACGTGTGATATGCCACTTAGACGCCGAGCCTCAATAAATCAACTCGACCTCATCTCTGATGATGGGCCGAACGAAGGTTGGTGGAACTGCCAGGGCATCTTCACCCGACCCTATTTGAAGCGGCACCTGGCCAACCCCGAACACGTCCCTTCCGCTGATGAAGTGCGCCCGCTCTTCGAAAAGCTAAAAGCGAGGTGGCTTGATAATCTTCCTGGACTTCGTCGTCAAGGCGAACCTTACACGCGGACGAAGTTTCTCGACCCCACCCTGCTTGATCTCGGCTGGCACTTCATTCCTGAAAAGAATCTCCCTCACGGCAACACGAGGAAACGCCCTGATTACTGTCTTTTCGGGGAGGAGGAGACGGAGCGGCGTGTTGCTGCGAGTGACGCTACTGAAATTTTCCGGGCTTCATCCACAGTAGTAGAGGCCAAAAAAGTCTATCATTCTCTCGACGAAGTCTCGGATAGGGAGACACCCGGCTGGTTCCCGAGCCAGCAAATCCAGGACTACCTCAAATGGGCTACTGACGGCACGGGCCGCCGTTTTTTCCGCTGGGGAATTCTTACTAACGGCAACGAGTGGCGGGTCTACTGTTGGGACGCTGCACCTGATGCATACTTTGTCTTCCACCTTGCCCACAGGGAACAGTTTTGCTCCCTGGAAGAGTTCCGCCTTTTTGTGGCGCTTTTTCGGCCCGCAGCCTTTGATCGTGATGAGCAAAGCCGTTGTCTGCTTGATGCCATCCGCGACCAGTCACTCACCCAACAGGTCGACCTAGAGAGCAATCTCCGGAAGCGCATCTTTGATGTACTCGAGGAACTGGCCGAGGGCTTTTTCAACAACCCTGCCAATCGGCTTACTGCCGCCGATCTTGGAGCCGTTTACGAAACGTCGTTAATTTTTCTTTACCGCCTCCTGTTCGTGCTATACGCAGAAAGCCGGGGTGTGCTTCCAGTCAAACTCAGAGGTCCAGGGTCCAACAAACGTTACCGGGAAGAGTTTTCCCTCACGCGATTTATTGACAAACTTCGTGACCGGGCCAGCTATCCAGACGATGCTTTTGACGGGCTCTATAAGGACCTGCTGAAGCTCTTCCATCTCGTGAACGGTACTAATAAATCTCAGAACGCACGGCTTGAGGTCACCAGGTACAACGGAGGCTTGTTCAATCCCGACCATCATCCCTCCATTGAGCGCTGGTGGGTGGGGGAGAAAACGCTTGCCAACGTGCTGCGCCAGCTTATCTTTGCCCAGCCGCCTTCGCGTGGGCGAACGCGCCAGCAAGTCATCAGCACTGATGAGACACTTGACTACAGCACACTCGAAGTGCGCCAACTAGGGGACATCTACGAAGGGTTACTTGGTGGCCGCCTTCAACTGGGAGAGGATAGCCATCTTGAGTTGGTTAACGAGCGTGGGTTGAACCAGCGGCAAGGCATATTCTACACTCCTGATTGGGTCGTTGTTTATCTTATCCGCGAAACACTCGAGCCGCTACTCGACAAAATCGAGAGTAGCCCCGAGGTACAGGCTGCACTAAATGCTAAGTCGACCGACAAACGCCGTGACAACTCGTTTGCTCTGTCTGTCCTCCGCCTTAATCTAGTAGATCCTGCTATGGGCAGCGGTCACTTCCTTGTCCGCGCCACAGAGTTTCTCGCCCAGAAGATCGTTGGTCATCCTACAACCCGTACAATGACGGAAAAAATCATACCCACTGGAGAAAGCCGCCGTAGCCGTGAGCAGATTTTGGCCGATGGCCGAATCCCCGTGCCTCCAGGCGTCTCACAAGAACAGGCAGAAACCGCGCATTGGCGCCGCCGTGTAGTCGAGGCATGCATCTATGGAGTGGACAGCAATCCGCTTGCTGTCGAGCTAGCTAAGTTATCTCTATGGTTGACGTGCATCGCCATCGAGGAACCGCTTAATTTCCTCGACCATCACCTGCGCTGCGGCAACTCCCTGCTTGCAGCGAAACCCGACGAACTTCAGCGCCTCCCATTTCATTCGGAGGCAGAAGCCAAGCAGGCCACTTTTGACATCGGTGACCAGCTAACCACAACTCTACGTGATGTGATCGAAGAAAGCATGGACATCGAAGCCGAAGCCAGCACAGAGATGGAAATTGTAAAACACAAGGAAGACCGCTGGAAGAAGGTGCGAGAGAAACTGCAGCCGTTTCTGGACACCGCCGATCTCTGGCTCGCTGCACTTGACGAACTCCCGGTAAATGACCTTGACTACCGAAACCTAACACTGGCAGCTATTAACCACCGAAAACTCTCGACCGAGGAGAAGCATCGTATAAAAAAACTT
>JACPSF010000354.1 GCA_016193385.1 Deltaproteobacteria bacterium | reverse complement strand
GCCTCGCGCCAGGCGAGCAGCACGCACTCCAGCCGCCGGATAACGATGATGGGCAGGATGACGCCCTGGTATTCGTAGGCCTTGAACTTGCCGCGCAGCCGCTCGGCGGATTTCCAGATGTCGCCAGCGAGGTTATCGAGTTTCTGTTTGTTTAGAGAAAGTGCCATTTTTGGTTATTCCTCTTCACCCGAGCCATGAAAGCTCCTCGCAGGGTAGCAGAGCTGTCTGGGGAAAATCAAAGGTGCGCGAGCTTGGCCGCTCTAGCCAGAGCGAGGTCTAAATTTCCAAAATTGCACGCATTTTATGTCATTTCGCCTTGATGTGACAAGCGTGTTTTTTCGGCCCGGGCTTTGGGTCTTGGGCCAGAGAACGGCAGCCGACCTACCCACCAAGGAAACTTTCACGTTTTGAGAATTCTCAAAACGTGAAAATGTAGTCAGAAAGAAGCTGCGCCAAGAGACGCCTTCATTTCTGCCGCCTTGACAGGTATAACCAGCCGTCTTTCAGCCAACCAGACCGCCCTCCGATAGGTTACCGCTTTCGCGCGCCCGGAGGGAGTCAAACCCCCGACCTACAGGTTCGAAGGATTTATCCCCGAGGGCAAACCACACGGCGTAACGGAGAGCCACTGGCGGCTTGACGCTGGCGAAAGGGGAATGATAGTTTACCGCGTAGAGAATTGATCGATTGCACATTTTACTCAAGGAGGGTCTTTTATGACTGAGCGAGTTTGGGATCCTTTTCTCACCGAACAGGACAAGGCGCATGTGGCCATGAAGCCGCCCAAGCCGATCGGCTTCGGTCAGAAACCGGCCCTGCTGCTTATCGATCTATACCGGTGGGTCTTCGGGGACAAACCCGAGCCGGTACTGGAAGCCATCAAAGGGTGGCCGGGGAGCTGCGGGCTGGCGGCCTGGAATGCGATTCCCCAAATCCAGACCCTGCTCCGTACCGCTCGCGAAGTACGCATTCCTGTTATTCATATCTCGGGGCTCCCCGGGGCCGGCGTTGATGAATGGTCTTTCAGGCGGGACGGAGACCCGAGCCAACTGAGTCCCGAAGCTCGGGAGCGCCGCCGCCACAAATACGATATTATTGATGAGGTTGAGCCCCTTCCCGGCGAAGCGGTCTTGCGCAAGTTATCGCCCAGCGCCTTCTGGGGCACGCCCCTGGTGGGTCACCTGAACCAGTTGGGCGTCGATACCGTCATTGCCTGCGGCGAGAGCACCAGCGGCTGCGTCCGGGCGAGCGTTGTCGATGGCTGCACCTATCGCTTCCGGATGATTGTGGCCGAGGAATGCGTTTTTGATCGCCACGAGGCCTGCCATGCGATCAATCTTTTCGATATGAATCAAAAGTATGCCGATGTCCTGCCCCTGAAGGATGTGGTGCAGTACCTGCGTTCGTGGCGGGCCGAACATCCGTCGCTACCGCACGCCTAGCGTCTTTCTCAGCCACTTACAACTCCTGAGAAAAGATTGCTCGGCCGCGCTGCGATTCGCCTCGCTTTTGCCCGCCGGGTTGTTTAGGAAGGCGTGCCCGGCGCCTTCGTACATGTGGATCTCGAATTTCTTCCCGTACTGACTGAGAGCCGCCCTGAACAGGTCGATCTCCGCCAGGGTCGTGTTGGGATCGTGAGTACCGTAATGGCACTGGAGAGGCACTCTAATACCTTTTAGCTCTGCCGTGTCCGGGAACAGGCTCTGATAGAAAATAACTCCTGCGGTAAACTTCCGTGAGCGGGCCAATCCAAAGAGGGCCAAGCCCCCTCCCATGCAGAAGCCGGACAAAGCGATCTTTTTCGGCCCTACGAAGGGAAGCGAGCGGAGATAAGCGACGCTATCGATGATCTTTTCACAGGCCCGGTCGATGTCGAGAGAGGTCTTGAGATAGGCGCATTGACCGGGATCGCTGCCGATCTTGCCGTCGAACAGATCGGGCGCGAGACAGACAAAGCCTTCCCTGGCGAATCTTCGGGTGATAGCCCGATGCGCGTCGTCGAGGCCGCGGTATCCGTGCAGCAAGACCAGCGCGGGTGTGGGCTTGGGGGTCAGGGGACGGGCGATAAATCCGTCGACGATTTCATCCCGGCTTTTATAGGCGGCATGCATGGAAACGATTCTCTGCTCCATTTTGAATTCCTCAAAGCGGTTTTTGGTCTCAGGAGAACTCCAGCCAATAGCCTTATATATCCTTTCATTCCGCCCCGAAGCAACGGGCAAGCCGCCTTTTACAAGCAGCCGCATCCCTGGTATTCATGAGGCCAGCAGGAATCGAAGGGAGGAGGTGACAGCACCAAGGTGGTGTTCACGGGGAGCGCGGAGTGGCATACTCCGGCGAGCGAGATGGCCGTGACGCAGTTCGAGATCGTCGCCGAGCGGTTGAACCTTGACCGGAACGTGCGGGCAAGGCTCGCCAGGCCCGACCGCGCTTTGGTGATCAGCGTGCCGACGCGGCTGGACGACGGAAGCGTGCATGTCTTTACCGGCTACCGGGTGCAGCATAACGATGTCTTGGGTCCGTTCAAGGGGGGGATACGCTATCACCCGGATGTGGATCTCGGCGAGGTCTGCGCGCTGGCGATGTGGATGACGTGGAAATGCTCGCTGGTGGGGTTGCCGTTTGGCGGCGCCAAGGGCGGAATTGCCTGCGATCCCACCCGGCTTTCGCGCAAGGAGCTGCAGGGAATGACTCGCCGCTACACGGCCGAGATCCGCAATTTCATCGGTCCCGAATTGGATGTGCCCGCCCCGGACATGGGCACCAACGAGCAGGTGATGGTCTGGGTGATGGACACTTACAGTCAGCACAAGGGGCACGCGGTGCCGGGGGTGGTGACAGGTAAGCCGGTGGAGATGGGGGGAACGGTGGGAAGAAGGGAGGCCACGGGGCGAGGGGTGGTCCATTTGATCCGGGAGACCGCCAAACATCTGAACCTGGATCTTTCTCGCTCCACAGCGGCGGTCCAGGGGTTTGGCAATGTGGGTTCGGTTACCGCTGCGGAGTTGGCGAGCTTAGGGGTCAAGATCATCGCGGTCTCCGATCGGACGGGAGGGTTTTATGACGAAAAAGGGCTCCCGATCGACAGGCTTCTCCGGCACCTAGCCGATCATCCTGACCTGGCCGGCTGTCGATTTGGGGAGCCGATCAGCAACGCCGAGCTGCTTGAGTTAAAGTGCGATGTGCTGGTTCCCGCGGCTTTGGGGATGCAGATCACGGCGGAGAACGCCGCAAGATTGAAATGCCGGATCCTGGCCGAAGGCGCCAACGGGCCGACTTCTCTGGAGGCCGACGAGATTCTCGGACAGAAAGGGGTCTTTGTGCTGCCCGACATTCTCGCCAATGCCGGAGGGGTCACGGTGTCCTATTTCGAGTGGGTCCAGGATCTGCAGAACTTCTTCTGGTCCGAGGAGCAAGTCAAGCAACAGCTTCAGCAGATGCTGACACGGGCCTTTCGGGAGGTTCTTGACTTGAGCCAACGCGAGAAGGTTGACATGCGCTCAGCGGCGCTTATGATCGGCATCGACAGGGTCGGAAGGGCTATGCTGCGCCGCGGCCTTTACCCTTAGGGTATAACTCTCTTTTGCACCCCATGCCTCGTGTCTCGACTTCCTGGCTCATTGCCGGTCTGGCTTCTCTCACCCTCGGTTTCTCACGCGGCATTCACTCCTCCTTTGGCGTTTTTTATGTCGCCCTGCTGGAGCGGTTCGCTTGGAGCCGCGGGGCGACCGCCGGGGTGTTTTCCCTGATTCTAGTGGTCGACGCGTTCCTTTCGCCCGTTATCGGCCACCTGCTCGACCGTTATGGCCCGAGGAGAGTTGTGGCGGCCGGCTGTGTGCTTATGGGTTTGGGACTTTTGCTCAGCAGCCAGATCAACAGCCTCTGGCAGTTTTACGTCTTCTTTGGGTTGATTTCTGC
Organism: Deltaproteobacteria bacterium; assembly: GCA_016193385.1. The sequence continues at coordinate 994 of JACPSF010000354.1, read as the reverse complement.
TTTGGGTTTGAGCTTTACGGGCATGGTTCCCCATGTGGTCCTGGTCTCCGAGTGGTTTACCTCGAAGCGTGCTTCGGCGCTCGGCGCTGTCTTCGCGGGGGCCGGCGTGGGAATCATGGTTTTGGCTCCAGCGAGCCAGTGGCTGATCTCGAATTGGGGTTGGGCGGGCGCTTTCCGGGTGCTCGCCGCGGTCGCCTTGCTCGGTGTCCTGCCGTTGACCTGGGGCTTTTACCGCCATGGGCCTTATCGGGAGAGGAGCGGCGGCAGAACGGAAGGACAAAATCAGTGGACCGCTCGACTGGCGCTGCGGAGCCTACAGTTCTGGTTTCTTTTTATCGCTCGGATCTTCGCTGCGGGCGGCACGACGGTCATCGTGACGCACCAGGTAGCGCACGTCGTGGATGTCGGCTTCAGCCCGCTTTTTGCCGCGACCGTTTTCGGGCTTATGGGAATGACGAGCACGGGCGGGCGGTTCGTCTTCGGCGTGATCGCCGATCGCTTCTCCAAGCAAGCCGCCTATTCGGCCAATATTCTTACAACGCTCGTTGGCCTCGGCGCCCTGATGGCCGTCACGAACCCTTCTCACGCCTGGCTCCTTTACGTTTACATCATCTTTTTCGGGCTCGGCTTCGGCTCGAGGGCGGTCATCTTCTCCGCGATTACGGCAGATATCTTCTCCGGTAAGGCCTTCGGCGCGATCTACGGCTACTATGCGATCAGTGTCGGCGTGGGCGGCGCGCTCGGCTCCTACTTGGGTGGTCTTTTCTTCGACTTGAGCGGGAGTTACCTGATCTCCTTTGGCCTTGCCTGCCTGGGACTTGTGCTTTCGGATGTATGCGTCTGGCTCGCCTCCTTCAAGTGGGTGGGTTCATACGACGCACCCCGCTAGCTCGGATTATTCGGCGTGATGACCTCGGAGGCTCCTCGGGAAACGAGCCCTCCGGCCGCAGCCGATGGACAAAGCTCCCTCGGGAAGCGCGCTCTCGGCTGCGGC
>JACPSF010000353.1 GCA_016193385.1 Deltaproteobacteria bacterium | reverse complement strand
GGGCTAAGGGATTAGACCCGGTCTATGGAAAGCGTCTATCCGTATTTTGGGGAAATTCCGAATACAATTGGGGTCGGCTTCCAGTGTTGGATCGGCTCGATCTGCTCGACCATGGAATACCGCTCCTGAATAACTGTAAAGCCCAGTTCAGGAGACCCGCTAACGACGACATCCATCGTGAACTCCTGCAGAGCGTTGAAAAGAGTTGGAAGCCGATGACAACAGCACTATCTCTCTTGCCGGAACTGGAGCCGAAAGACAGGAAGCGCTACATCAGGTGTCTTCTTTACCCGGCTAGGCTTGTCTATACCTGGGATTGCCTCGAGATCAACTCAAACGATCGAGCAGTTGAGTACCTCCGAGAAGTTAAACCTTCGGGTCTTGATCTTCATCCCATCGAGCTCGCCCTGGAGTGCCGCCATGACAGACTTACGGCGGAAGAGATTTTTGCCGAAAAGGTCGATCTCAACAATCAATTTGATAAGACCATTTCCTACATCTCCAAAAGGTGAGAGTTACCCAAACAAGACTCCATTGCGCCACTCATTTTCCACGGCCTAATTACGAGGAGACCCCAGATATCAATCCGCTGAGTGGTGAAGAGCTGGCACAAAACGTTAATAGGGTCCTAAATCTTGAGCCTACGCTGGCAGAAAAACTGAGGGAAATTCTGAGGTAGTTGTTCCCATACGGAAAATGTTCCCTTGACAGGGAAGGACCGGTGGGCTAGAAGGCATCAAAGGACTAATTTGGTCTTTTGAGTCCTCAAGGTTGCTATGAAACTCGCTAGGGAAAGCGCATACGGAATCGAGGGTCTGCTAACCCTGGCCACAAAGCCCCCGGGTGCGCCGATCCCCTTACGTGACATTGCTTCCGCCCGCAGGGTTCCCCAGAGTTTTCTTGCAAAGATTTTTCAGAAGCTTACTAGGTACAACATCGTCTGTTCTTTTCGGGGGGTGGACCGCGGCTACGCCTTGGCGCGGCCGCCGAAGGAGATCAAGCTAAAAGAGATTCTTTTGGCGATTGAGGGGCCCGATATTTTCGAGCGGTGTATTTTTTGGAGCGACCGCTGTGCCGACTCCAACCCGTGCCCGCTGCACGAACAGTGGAAGCAAATAAAAGAAAGGGTTTTCAACAAACTGATGGATAAGACTACGCTGGCGGATCTGATGAAAAACGCTCGGGGGTCCCGAGGCATGAAGCGTCGTTCTTTACGGTGGAGAAGGGAGTCAGCTTTTTCGCTTCAGCAGGCCGAATAATGCTGCTTAAGCATACGAGACGATAGGAGGCGATCATGGCGAAGCTTTATTCGTGCTATACGTGACCCTACGCTCACAGGACAAGGATTGTCCTGGCGGAAAAAGGGATCCCCTACGATCTGATCGAGGTCGACCTCAAAAATAAACCCAAAGAGCTCTATGAGCTGAACCCGTACGCCAAGGTCCCGGTACTGATCGACGGGGATGCAGTCATTTACGAATCCGCGATCATCGACGAGTACCTGGAAGAAAAATACCCCAATCCTCCTCTCTTGCCGAAAGAGCCGGCCTTAAAGGCCCGCGCCCGGATCTGGATCGACTTCTGCAACAGCCGACTTCAGGCGGCGGCTCACGAGGTGAGGTATGGGAGCGATCCGGATAAGGCAAAAGACAAGATTCGCGAGTATCTTGCCGTCCTGGATCGAGAGATAGAGGGGAAAGCTTACATCGCGGGCGCCTACTCCCTGGCCGACATCACTTTCATACCATTTTTCACCCGGCAGGACCGCTACGGCTTGACGCTGGACGGAAGCGTGCCGCACGTGACGCGCTGGATGGAGCGTCTTGTGGCGCGCCCGGCGGTAAACTCTACCCTGTAATCTTTCGCTAGAGCACGCTCGATGGCGCTTTCGGAACAAAGCGGGAGGAAGGAGAGACGCCGCGCCGAGCGCCGCGCGAGAAAAGAGCTCACGCAGAAGGAAAGCAAAAGATCCCGCAGCCTTGGCAAGATTCAAAAGCCGAGGATTAAAGACCTTTTAGCTAGGGAGAATCTACTAGGGTCCAGTCTTTGGTGTGAAGCGCCGATAATTCGTCTCAGTAAGAACGGAGGTGTCTTGTGCCACGCATACGTCCCCTGAGAGAGGATGAGGTACCCTCAGAAACCCAGGTTTATTTCCAAAGGGATCAGGCTGCCTTTGGAACGGTCCTTCACTCCACCGGCATTTATGCCCACTGCCCGCCCATACTGAGCGCTGCCAAGGCTCTTGGAGCCGCGATGGAGGAGTCGGGGCGGTTACCTAAGCAACTCCGCTGCCTGCTCAACGTGAAGGCCGCTACAATGGTGGGTTGTCCATTTTGAACCGACACCAACGCTAGCGGCGCTAGCCATGACGGTGCCTCCCCCGAGAAGGTCGTTGCAGTGCTTCGTTTCCGGGAAAGTGAGCTATTCACATCAGCGGAGAAGGCGGCGTTGGAACTGGCCGAGGCCATGACGCAAACCCCGCAACGAGTGACGGACGATTTGTTCCAGAAGCTACGGGCACACTACTCCGACGCAGAGATCGTCGAGATGGCTGCGGTCATCGCGCTAGAGAACTTTCGCAGCCGATTCAACCGCTGCTGCGGTGTCGAGCCGCATGGGTTCTATACCGGTCTGAACGAACTCTTGACCGCCGCTGGAATCGCCGGCCACCAGGCCAGTGACCAGCCCAAGAGAAATCCCAACTGAGCCGATCCATGGCAGTCTTCTTCTAAGGAGGTGTCGATATGTGCGAGCCATGCGGGTGTGGTCGCTATATCGAGCAGGGTCATAAGGCGGTGCTGAACCGCGCAGTCGCTATCATCAAGGAGCTGGGAGTCACCGCCGAAAACGCGCAGAGTTTTGAAGATGGCGAGCGGATCTGTGGCTTGATCGCCTCGAAACTCGCCGGCGGTGAAGATGAAGAGGTCCGCGAGATTGCGGCATGGGTGAGGGATCTGCACAAGCGCAATTACGCCGACAGGAGCCAGTCTTACGCTGCGGCGGCGCGCGACGTCTTTGCTAGGTTTCCTGCCAAGGGAGCGCCCCGGGACATAATTACCACTTGGCATCAGCTCGAGCAGCTCTGCCGTGGGCTCAGCGACGGGGATATCTCCGCTGTCGAGGACGACAAGTTCAAGGATGCGATCCGGGCCGTCAAGCATGTCCACGACGATCTTAAGGAGCGACGGATCGAGTTCTTAAAGCGCTATCATTTGGAAGATTGAAGATGGCCCTCCCCGCGGCGAGCTTCAGGCGCGGGCGTTGGAACCTGGGCTCAGGCAGGAGGAGCTGGCGTCGATAGCTGGGGCTAATATGCAAAGGGCGCCGAGGGAGGTAGGATGAACAGCGTCCACGACATGGGGGGAATGCACGGACTAGGGCGTGTCGAGCGCGAAGAGGAGGAACCGGTCTTCCACTCCGCATGGGAGAAGAATGTGTTCGCGATGAACTACGCGGTGACTCGCACTGGCCTGATCAAGACGGACGAGATGCGGTACGCCCGTGAGCGCATGTCTCCTCTCCACTACCTGGCTGCCCGGTACTACGAGCGCACGCTGCATGCCCTGGAGCAAAACTTGCTTGCTAAGGGGATCATCACTGAGGAGGAACTCGCGGCGAGAGCTGAGGAGTTCAAGAAGACTCAGGCGCTTCCGGCTCGGACCGGGAACCGGGAGCTTGTTGACCTGGCCGGGCAGCTCATCCAACGGGGAAGAGGCATTCGGCGATTTGAACTCGAAGCAGCGCCGCGGTTTGAGCCCGGAGACCCGGTTGCGACCCGGAACATCCATCCGAAAGGCCATACCCGCCTTCCGAGGTATGCGCGCGGCAAGCACGGCGTGATCGTCCGCGTGCATGGCGCATATGCGTTCGCCGACACAGTCGCCAGCGGGCTCGGCGAAAACCCCCAGTACGTGTACTCCGTTCGGTTCGACGGGCTGGAGCTCTGGGGCAGTGATGCAGAACCGAACACGGTGGTCTATCTGGACCTCTGGGAAAGCTACCTTGAGCCGACCCAGAGAAGGTAACTAGAGGAAGAAAGGAGGCTTGAGATGAGCAGCCAACATCCGGGGAACCCGTCGTACGGTGTCCAGTACCCGGTGCCTGAAGAGGAGCTGGAGGCGCGGGTCCGGGCTCTGGAGTCTCTCCTTGCCGAAAGGGGCCTAGTCAGCAGCGACATGATCGACCGGATCATCAGCGCCTACGAGAATGACATTGGGCCGATGATCGGCGCGCGGGTGGTAGCCCGCGCCTGGACGGATGCTGCTTTCAAGGGGCGCCTACTCCAGGATGCGACGAAGGCTTGCGCCGAGCTGGGGATCGCCGGGATGCAGGGGGAGCACATGGTCTGCGTAGAGAACACATCCCAGATCCACAACGTTGCGTGCTGCACCCTGTGCTCATGCTACCCCTGGCCGGTTCTGGGATTACCTCCCACATGGTACAAGCATCCGGCGTATCGTGCTCGGCTGGTGGCGGACCCCCGACGGACGTTGCGGGAAGACTTCGATCTGGAGATCTCTGAAGACGTGGAAGTCCGCATCTGGGACAGCAGCGCCGAGATCCGCTACTTCATCCTGCCCGAACGTCCAGCAAATACCGAGCACATGACCGAAGAGGAGCTAGCGAGCCTGGTCAGCCGTGATGCGATGATCGGCGTGGCAAAGGCGCGGGTGCCAGAGCCCGCACGGAGGTGACAACGACCATGAGCCAGGAACAGTTTGCACGTGTTGACCGTAGAATTGCCGATGTGCTTCCCCGGCGCAGCGGCGAGCTGATTTTTGACGCCCCCTGGGAGAAACGAGGATTTGGCATGGCTGTCTCCCTATGCGAGCAGGGGCTCGTTCCGTTTGACGATTTCCGCTGGCGCGTGGCTGCCGCTATCTCCACCTGGGAGCGGGCAAATTATGGGCGCGAAGAGCAGTTCCACTTTGGGGAGCGGTGGGTGGCCGCGCTGGAGCGACTCCTGATCGATCGAGGCATCGTTTCCAAAGAGGAAATCGACCAGCGCATGACTGAGCTGACAAAGCAGTTGCGCTGAGCGACTCCCTAGTCCGGAATATTCACGGGATTGAGGGGCGAAGCGAACTGGAAGGACTTTCGAGTCAGAACGCCAGGGTCAATCGAGATAGAAGGGGCGTCGAAGAGCTTGCGGGGGCTGGGCGTAATCTGTAACAGGGTGAGTCCTATGAGAGAAGAGCTGTTTCAGTTCGTCAACGACGCTGGTAAACGCACCCAGGAATTGGTCTCCGACCTTGCCGATGAGCAATTAATCGTCCCACCAATGGAAATCGTGAATCCATTTCTTTGGGAACTTGGGCATGTGGCCTTTTTCTATGATGTCTTTCTCCTGCGCGTCCTGGGGTCCGATAGGTTCCTCCTGGAGGGAGCCGAGAACCTCTATGATTCATTCAAGGTCGGCAACCCGCTTGCGGGTGACCACGATGTCCGATGGAGTCTGCCCCTCCCACCGCGTGAGGAGACCCTTGCTTATATGAAGCGTGTCCAGAATCGCGTCATCCAGAGGCTCGATCATGATCCCGATGACCGCGAGACTTATCT
>JACPSF010000154.1 GCA_016193385.1 Deltaproteobacteria bacterium | reverse complement strand
TGTTGCTAAAAACATCCGCCTGGGCGTTGATTTTTCGCTCTCGCAGGTGGACCCCTCGGATCCCAACCGGTGGGTGGCGCATAGCGACAATGTAACTTACTTGTTGAAGAAAAAAGCGACTCCCAATTTTTTCGCTGAAATCTTACGCAATACCAAGGCCAGCGCCGCTGAGTTGCGGGCCTATCCGCAGTACGTCAATCCGAAAGCCTACGCCAAACTGCGGCAGGCAAGGTACCCGCTCACCTTGCCATTTGACTTGTTCGCCGAGGAAGTCAGGGCGGCGTTTCAAAAAACCAACCTCCAGCGCTGGGATCTAATGCGCACGTTGCGGGGTGCAACCGCACCTAACAACCCGACCGCAGGCGAGATCGCCGCCGAATACTTCGGCATTAGCGCTGACCCTACCGCCGCCTTTGACGAGAAGCGCCTCATCCTCACCGCCGACTCTGCCAACCAGCATCAGTTCTGGGGTGAGCCAGACAACCCGACGCTGATCGCCAACGTGGGCAAGGTCAACGTCTTCTTGCAGAAGACCGGCTTGGAGTACCAGCAATTGCTCGTCTTGCTTGACCTGAAATTCATCAACCCAGCAGGTGACATTACCATTCAGCATCTTGATGCATCCTGCGATACGGACAAGAAAGTTATCCAGAATTTGGATGCCCCGAAGCTCGATCGCATCCATCGCTTCCTGCGGCTGTGGCGAAAGCTGAAGGGCTGGAAAATGTGGGAACTCGATCTTGCTATCCGCCACCCCCGCATCGGCAACGGAGTGCTGGACGAGCCTTTTTTGATTAACCTTTTCTATTTTGGCCAATTAAGAAACAGGCTAGGCGGGAAGACCACGGTTGAACAAGTGTGCGCCCTGTTCGGCAACCTGAACATCGAGACCCGTTTCACCAAGCTCCATGAAAAAAGGGAGGATGCCCTTTACCAAAGCCTGTTCCTAAACAAACGACTCATCCATCCGCTCGACCCGGCGTTCCAGCTCGACCCCGGCACGGGTGATCTGCCTGCGGGTGAAACCATCACCGATCCCGATCATCTTCCGGTAGTGCTCGCGGCGTTGAGCATCCGGGAAGCTGATCTGATGCTTCTTAAAGGGTTGACCAAAGCGTCCGACGGCACGCCTTACATCACCGACGGTCTGACACTGGCGAACCTTTCGTTCCTTTGGCGGCACGGCTGGCTCGCCAAGTTGCTGAAATTCAAGGCAGAAGAGTGGAAGATTTTGCTGAAGCTTTTCCAGCAGGACATCTTGCAATTTGCCAGCCCAAAGGTGGCCTGGGAGTTCGTTGAAAAAATTGACCACCTCAAAGCAGCCGGTTTTAAGCCGGACGAGCTCAACTGGCTGCTCGCCGCCGACCGCTCGGCGAAGGCCGCAACGAAAGAAGCCGACGCCGCTCGTTTTCTCGCTGCTTTGCGCAAGGAACTGCAGGCCATCAAAACCGAATACGACCCAGCACAGTACGCCTTCCTGTCTCCCCCCAGGGATGTGGAAAACCTGACCACGTTGCTGACCTCTATTTTGCAAAAACTAAATCGCGACGAAGCCGAAATAAACGTCTTCTTGAAAGCGCTGCGAGGCCCAGTGTTGTTGGAAGCGGATGTGCAAGGGTTGGGGGCAGGCTTCACCTTCCCGGCCGCAATCACCGGCCCGCCAAATAATATTCCGATCCGCTACGAGTGGGTTCTGCGCTTCAGCGGGCTGATGACTGCCGCTCAGCGGACGACGCTGTTGAATGATCCGTCATTGGTAGCCGTGACCGCCTTGCCTTCCTATCAGCAAGCCATTCAGGACTTGTTTGAACAGTCAGGGCAGGCGACAGTGACAGGGTTACCGGCAGGCTTCACCTTCCCGGCCGCAATCACCGGCGCGCCAAATAACATCCCAATTCGCTACGAGTCGGTGCTGCGGTTCAACGGAGTAATGACTGATGCACAGCGAACCGTCCTGCTGAACGGCGCGTTGCCGGCGGCAGTGACGGGCAACCCAGCCTATGCGAACGCCATAGCGGATCTGTTCCAACAGTCGCTGACAGCGGTGGACAATTACGTGTCTGTAGAAGTCGAGGTTGCGTTGCCGGGAGGGGTGATATTGCCCGGTGACCGGCCTTCGCTCCCAATTCGCTACAACTCGACGACTCAAAAGCTCGGTTTCATTGGCTTGATGACGAACGCCGAACGGCTGGCGCTCAATGCGGCTGGCAATCCCGCTAGCGCAATTGACGAGCTGTTCCAACTCCCTCGTCTGGCGGTGAAATTCTTCGAACCCGTCTTCACCGCCCCGCTAGAGGTGCTTCCTCCAGCAGTTGATTTCAAAGCGCAACTGCCCGCTGAACTCGCTGCGAAGATCTCCTACGATGTCGAGCAGAGATTACTTCGCTTTGCGGGAATCATGAGCAACGCCGAACGGTCAGCGTTAAATGCCCTTGTTCCCAACGTCCTTCCCTCCGAGGTGGCATACCACATCGCTGTGAACAGCCTTGCGACACAGCCTCAGGCCATAGTTCCTCCCGATGACCGAATATGGCTAACGGACAACGACCTTGATCCCACGCTACCGGCCAACAACACTCTAGCCAGACGCCTGGCAAGCGCTATCAAGAAGGGCCTCGTCTATCTTTCGAAAACTCTCGCAGCTAACACTGTTGTTCAGCAAAGCAGCGCTCAATTGGGACTGACAGAGGCGCTGACTCGTCGCCTATTGGAAGCTTTTCCTGTGATGCCGCCGATAGCGCCGGACCCGCAAAAGGCCGCACTGCTAGCACACTTTACCCGTGTCTTTGCCCCCACATCTGGCGTCATCGATTACACATCCCCGGCTATGAAACCGACGTTCGACGGCTGGTTCTGGGCGAGCCGGGTCGCTGCCATTCTGAAAAAATGGAAAATCACGCTGGCGGAGTTGGAGAAAATCGCTGCCCTGACCGCCGGGGCGCAACTACTCGATTTCGGGACGCTGCCTCTGGATGACACCGGGACAATTGCCTCCATAGACCGTTTCCTGAGAACGAGCCGCCTGCTGCGCTTGCGGGACAGCCTCCCGGAGACCGACATCACGTTGCTTGAAGTGCTGGAAAAATTGAGCGGAGGCGCATACCCAACTGCCGCCGATTTCGCAACTGACGTGGAGCCCCTGACCGACGCCTGGCTCGTTGCCGACGTGAAAGCGCTCACCGCCTCACTCGATATCGCTTACCCCGCCGGCTACCTGCTGGCAGAAAACTGGGAGCGCCTGCGCCGGGCGTTTTACTTCCTCGACAACCTCAACGCCAACGCTGACACGGTGAAAACTTTCGCTGCTGCCGCCATGACCGACGCCCAAGCGAAAACGCTCAAAGAGCTGCTGCGCTCCAAGTTCGGCGCGGAGACCTGGCTCACGTTGAGCGCCGAAATCCAGGACGCCCTGCGGGAACGTAAGCGGGACGCTCTTGCCGCTTATCTGCTCACCCAGCCCGAGCCTGCCGATGCCCCCAGCGGCAAATGGGAAAACACGAACGATTTATACGCCTACTACTTGCTCGACGTGGAGATGTCCTCCTGCCAACTGACCAGCCGCTTGGTGCAGGGGTCGGGGTCCGTGCAACTGTTCGTGCAGCGATGCTTCATGGGCCTGGAGCCTGACGTGGTCGTGCAAGCTGACGGTGCCAATGGCGATAGCGCCTGGCGCTGGTGGAAGTGGATGCGCAAGTATCGTGTCTGGGAGGCGAACCGCAAGGTGTTCCTCTGGCCGGAGAACTGGATTGAGCCGGAGTTGAAAAAAGATAAATCGCAGTTTTTCAAAGACCTGGAAAATGAGTTACTGCAAAACGAGATCAACCAATATACGGTCGAGACGGCATTCTCGAACTACCTAGAAAAATTAGGCGGCGTGGCTCAGCTCGAAATCGCCGGGTTCTACCAGGAGGACGACGGCGACAACGCCATTATCCATGTCTTCGGGCGCACGCCGGGAGCGGAGCCGCACCTCTACTACTACCGCCGCTACGACTACCGCCAGTGGACGCCGTGGGAGAAAGTCGAGTTGGACATTCAGGGCGACTATCTCATCCCGGCCGTCGTGAACAAGCAGTTGTTCCTGTTCTGGCCCGTGTTTACGGAAGTGCCTCATGAAACTGAGAATGACAAAGTTAAGCTGCCCACTTCCTCTGATCAAAGCAAGGGTGAATTCACGCCGGACAAGACGAAGAAAAAGCTCAGGCTGCAAATGGCAGTGAGCGAGTACCGGCAGGCGAAGTGGACGCCAAAGAAAATCTCGAAGGATGCTTACGAAACCGATCCGTACACCGGCGAGATCAAGAAGACCAAGTATCTCTTTTATGCAATTGACCGCACCAGGATCGATGGACGGTTTGGAATCCAATTCCGAGGATATAGCGAGCCCGCGTTTCCACAGTCGTCGAGTGATACTGCCGCAGCGGGCGTTTCGGGGACCTTTGAGCTGGGCGATTGCACCGGCGTACCCAAACTTGAAAGTCTTCTTGGAGACTTCACGCACGCGATTCGACCAGAGTCCGATTCGACCGGCGACCATGCGACGCTCCTTAAGTGGACGGAGCTCGTCTCCCACAACGACCCCGCGCAGAATGACTTCACGCTGAAAAACTACTCTTCAAGTCCATCGGAAGTTCTGATGCAAACGCCCGGGATATTCAGGATGTCTCCACCCTGGCACTTGTCCTATTTTGACAAGTTCTGGCTCGTCCAGTGGCACTTCCCTAACCCAATAGGCACCTGGTTACCTTATTTTTACAATGACAAGAAACGCACGTTCTTCGTGCTCCCCGCACAAATCGTGGGCCGAGAAGACCGCGAAACGAATGGCGGTACTGTTCGATATTACTATCCTGAAATCAAAAAATTGTTCCGGCAGTTGGAGGCCTATTTTGAGGGGCTGGTGCAAACATGGGTAAACAGCGTCGACCTTTCCGCACTGACTCCCACAGAGCGGCAGCAGATGGAACAGTTTCTCCAGCAGCAATTCGAGGAAGATACGCAGCCACCATATACCGACGAGCAGGTAAGAAATCTGATGGTGCGGTTCTTGATGCGGTCTTTCGGTTTGTACCTGGGCATACTATCGCTGAAGGTTTTCCAGCGTCGGAAGTTCCACTTTAAGAATTTTTACCATCCTTTCGTTTGCGACTTCGCCAAATTAGTCTACAACCCCCTCAAAGGCATCCCCGCGCTGATGAGCCGGGAGACCCAGTTGAAAAACACGGGGTTCAGCTTCGACCAGGTCTACCAGCCGACGGTTTGGGTGGTCGAGCCGCCGACAGAGAATTTTTACCCGAAAGAAGATGTAGATTTCTCACCCGACGGCGCTTATTCGCCCTACAACTGGGAGCTCTTTTTCCACGCCCCCTTGCTGATTGCTAACTCGTTGAGCAAGAACCAGCGGTTCGAGGAGGCGCGCGACTGGTACCACTTTATCTTCAACCCCATCGGAGTTGAAAGCACCGTGCCGGGTGGGTCGGTGATGAGCAAATACTGGATTACCAAGCCGTTTTTCGAGACCACCGACCCGCAGTATATCCAGCAGCGCATTGACAACATTCTGCGGATGCTGGCGGGCGATACGAGCGTGCCAGGCTACTCGGCGCAGGCGAAAAAGGACCTCGAAGACCAGGTGCTCGACTGGCGCACCAACCCCTTCGAGCCGCACCGTATCGCCAACTACCGCACGGTCGCCTACCAGAAAACCGTGGTGATGAAATATCTGGACAACCTCGTCGCTTGGGGCGATTACCTCTTTCGGCAGGACAGCATGGAGAGCATCAACGAGGCGACGCAACTGTACATCCTTGCGGCGGAAATCCTCGGACCCCGCCCGAAGAAAATTCCGCCCCAGGCGAAGCCGCTGTTGGAAAGTTTCAACGAGCTGGAAGAGGAGTTTGACAAGTTCTCAAACGCGCTGGTGGAAGTGGAGAACCTCGTGCCTCTGCTACCCGGCAACGGCCGGGAGGGCGCCGACCCAGCGCCGCTGCCGATGCTCTACTTCTGCATCCCACAAAACGACAAGATGCTGGGCTACTGGGACACCGTCGCCGACCGGCTCTTCAAGATCCGCCATTGCATGAATATCGAGGGCGTGGTGCGCCAGTTGGCGCTGTTCGAGCCGCCCATTGACCCCGGGGCGCTGGTCAAAGCTGTGGCTGCTGGCGTAGATATCAGCAGTGCTCTCGCCGACCTGAACGCCCCGCTGCCGCTCTATCGCTTCACTGTGTTGCTGCAAAAGACCAATGAGGTGTGCAACGACGTGAGGGCTCTGGGCAGTGCATTGCTCGGTGCGCTGGAAAAGAAAGATGCCGAAGCGCTGGGGCTGCTGCGCCAAACCCAGGAAATCAAACTGCTGGAAGCTGTAAAGGCGGTACGGGAGAAACAAGTCGAGGAGGCGAAGGAGAATCTGGAAAGCTTGAAGCGAAGTAAGGAATTAGCGGAGGTCAAGAAAAAATATTATGAGAGTCGGGAATTCATGAACGCAGGGGAAATAGTCGCTATTAGCCTTTCCAGCACCTCGACGGCGATTGATGCTGCTATTGCCCTCGCCTACGTTTTGGCTGGCGGTTTGAAAGCTGTACCTCAATTTCTCATCGGCGCTTCAGGTTTCGGGGGCTCACCGCACGCTACTGCCGAAACAGGAGGAAAGACATTTGGGGAAATAGCTGAGGATGCTGCTCTGACGTTGTCAGCCACATCTCGTGCTTTGGAAAAAGGGGCTTCTATTGCTAGCACCGTTGCGTCTTACGAGCGCAGGCAAGATGATTGGGATTTCCAAGAAGACCTGGCGATCAAGGAAATCAAGCAAATCGATAAGTCAATCGCCGCTGCTGAACTGCGCATTGCCATCTCTGAGAACGAACTCGAAAACCACGTCCTCCAGATTGAAAACGCCAAGGCAACCGATGCCTTCATGCGCTCGAAATACACCAACCAGGAACTGTACCAATGGCAAGTGGGGCAGATTTCGGGGGTGTATTTTCAGAGCTACAAGTTGGCCTACGACCTGGCGAAGCGGGCGGAGCGGTGCTTCCGCTTCGAACTGGGCTTGCAGGATAGCAGCTACATCAGTTTCGGGTACTGGGACAGCCTGAAGAAAGGACTGCTTTCCGGCGAAAAGCTCCAGTACGATCTGCGCCGCCTCGAAACGGCTTACCTAGAGCAAAACCGCCGCGAGTTTGAACTGACCAAGCACGTGTCGCTTGTGCTGCTCGACCCACTGGCGTTGGTGAAGCTGCGGGAAACGGGTCGCTGCTTCTTCCGCCTGCCGGAGGAAATCTTCGACCTCGACTACCCGGGTCACTATTTCCGCCGCATGAAGTCGGTGAGCCTGACGCTGCCTTGCGTGGTAGGGCCTTACACCACGACTTCCTGCACCTTTCGGTTGCTGAAAAACAACATCCGCATCAACACGGCCAACGGCGACAACGGCTATCCTCGCAATACCGATGATCAGGGCTTGCCCGCCGATGACGATCGCTTTGTCGAAAACACTATCCCCGTCAAAGCCATCGCTGCTAGCAATGCCCAGAACGACAGCGGGGTATTCGAACTGAGCTTTCGGGACGAGCGCTACCTGCCCTTCGAAGGCGCGGGGGCTGTTAGCGAATGGTCGCTGGAACTGTTCAGCGACCTTCCTTCCAACAACCCGGATCCGGCGAATCCCGACTTTGGGAAACCTCTGCGTCAGTTCGATTACAAGACCATTTCCGATGCAATTCTGCACGTCAAATACACAGCGAGGGAAGACGCGGGTGGGTTCAAGAACGGCGCCGTTGCACATCTTCGGGATTATTTCAGTCAAGACGGGGCTACCAATTCTCTGCGCATGTTTAGCCTAAAGCAGGAGTTCCCGACACAATGGCATCGTTTCCTGCACCCAACCAACCCGCTAAACGGGAACGTTTTTGAGTTGGAGATGGTGCCCAGCCTCTTCCCCGTGAGAGATCAAGGCAAAACCTTGAAGGTGAATACCATCTGGCTTCTGGCGCGCTGCACGGACACAGGAAGTTACACTGTCGTCGTGAGGCCTCCATTACCTGCGCCGCCACCGGCCGGATCGGACACAATGACACTCGCCCGAGTCAACCAATATGGTGGTCTACATTTCAGTCAAAAAGATGTTGCCGCAGTAGGGATTGAGATAGTGCCAACAGGCCCACCGGTCAAATGGCAATTGAAAATGACGCGCCCCGGTGGCGGGAATTTGCAGGTTGGGGAGGTGGAGGATGTGCTCTTGGTGGTGGGGTATGAATGGGAGTAAATCTTTGTCTCCCCGTGCCATCGCCCGCGCTTACAGCCGCATCCTGAAGGTCGGCCGCACCATCGCCGACCTCGAAGGCTCCGAAGATATCCAACCCGCCCACATCTCCGAGGCGATCCAGTATCGGAGTCTGGACCGGAGATTATAGAGAGCCGGTTCGGCGCCTCATCTCTTTTATCAGCGAGTCTATAAACCCCTCATCGTCGAGCCCCTT